>CAZCCU010000053.1:0-2489 GCA_964497645.1 uncultured Methanosarcinales archaeon | reverse complement strand
TCAACAATTCTTTCAAATCACTAATTTCGTACTTAGGCTTAGGAGTTTCAGGACTTCTCTGCTCTCCTCTTCTATTAATCCAGCACACAGTCAGACCAGCATTCGTAGCTCCGCAAACGTCCATCTGAGAACTCGCCACGTGCAAGATTTCAGAACGCTGCAATCCCAAATACTTCACAGCAGCATTATACATCTCTGCATGAGGCTTTGTAACGCCGGTCTCATCAGAAATAAAAATGCCGTTAAAATCAACCGGAATCTTCTTCACAGTCATCTCAAACAAATCAGGATCAGCATTAGACACGATAACCAGCTTATGACGCTTCTTCAACTCGGACAAAACGCCAGCCACTTCAGGATAAGGCTTAATTTCCTTCCACCGCTCAAACAACACTTTCTCCTCTCCAGCAGACTCAACACCAAAAGTCTTGCACACCTCATCAAGACTCTTTTTGACCATCTCCTTATACTTCAAGAACGGCATCTTTTCGACATACCAGCGCCCAGCACGACGCCAAGACAAAGCAAATTCCTTTCCAGAACACTTCAACTTATGCTTTTTAACGATCTCAGCAGAAACACTTTCCCAAACTGGCAACCAATCTACCAAAGTCCCCCAAAAATCAAGTGTTAAAGCCTGGAATTTTGAAGATTTATCCGAAACTCTTTCCGCAACCACAGCTCTGCTTTGCATTTGGATTATTAATCTTAAAACCAGACTCGTTCAACGAGTCAACATAATCAAGCTCAGAATCACGCAGCATGTTAAGACTGTCAGCATCAATGAAGAGCTTAACTCCCTTATCCTCAATAACAATGTCAGACTTTTCCGGAGCTTTCTCAAAATTCATCTGGTAAACAAAACCAGAACAGCCGCCTGGAGAGACTGCAACGCGCAGGCCATGACCCGCAATCTTGTCCTTAGCCAGCAATTCCTTAATTTTGCTCGCTGCAACAGCAGAAACAGACACCTTAGCAGGACCAGTTGGCACTTCATGATTATGCGGCGTTTCTTCAGCAATAAACTTGTTAATCTCAACAACCATGCTGTCAATCGTTCCATCATCAAGACCGTGCACTCTTGCGCCTGCCTCAATCGTATCAAATACGTTAGCATGACAACCAACACAATGCAATCCGTGCTCCAACATGATGACAGCTACATCAGGATACTTCTTCAACACGTCAGCAATAACCATATCTTTAGTCACGAACTGCTTGATTTCAATTGTCTGTGTCATCTTCGACCTCCAACTTAATTCCTAAATACTGAATAACTCCCAATTTCAACACTTTCAAACCCAACAAAGCACACTTCAATCTCATACACGAGATAGGGATATTAATAAGTCCCAACACAACATCTTTATTAAACTTCGCTACTTCTTCCAAGGACTTACCCAACGCATACTCGGTCAACATAGAAGCAGCAGCCTGCGAAATAGCACAGCCCTTTCCAGTAAAACGAACGTTTCCAATCCTGCTGTCTTTAACCAGAACGTGCATAGTAATCTCATCACCACACGAAGTATTTGCGTCATGAGAGACTATGTCCGGGTGAGGGAGAACTCCTTTATTCCTCGGATTACGATAATAATCCAGAATAAACTCCTGGTACATCTCATCTATCATAACCTAAACACCTTCTTTGCCTTCTGCAACGCTGCCAAAAAGGCATCAACATCTTCTTTAGTATTGTACGGACCAAAACTAATCCTGACAGTAGCAGCAACACCAAGACGCTCCATCAAAGGCTGAGCGCAATGATGCCCAGAACGCACGCAAATATTCTGATGGTCCAAAACAGTCGACACGTCATGCGCGTGCATATCGCCAAGATTAAAGCTGATAACACCGCCACGCTGTTCAGGACCGTACAGCATTATCACATCATCCTTTTTCATCTTGTCATAAGCATACGTTACTAACTCCTGCTCGTGCTTCCAAACGTTATCCATTCCTAATGACTTCAAATAATCAACAGCAGCTCCAAGACCAACCGCGCCAGCAACATTAGGAGTGCCGGCCTCGAACTTCCAAGGAACATCGTTCCAAGTTGCACCCTCAAAAGTCACTTCCTTAATCATGTCCCCGCCGCCAAGAACCGGCTCCATCTTCTCCAACAATTCACGCCTGCCGTACAAGACACCGATGCCGAATGGAGCGAGCATCTTATGCCCTGAGAACACCATGAAATCACAATCAAGCTCTTTGACATTAACAGGCATGTGAGGAACGCTCTGAGAAGCGTCAACCAGCACCGTAACACCATTCCTACGCGCTTCGGCAATAATCTCCTTAGCAGGATTAACCGTGCCAAGAACATTACTAACATGCATGAATGCCAACAATTTAGGCTTCTGCTTCAACGCGTGCAGAACTGCATTCTTGTCTAATTCTCCATGCTCATTTATAGGAATGTAAGAGATTTTTGCGCCTGTTCTTTTCGCCAGCATCTGCCACGGAACAATATTGCTATGATGCTCCAT
>CAZCCU010000052.1:0-2575 GCA_964497645.1 uncultured Methanosarcinales archaeon | reverse complement strand
AGATTCCCGAAGCCATCAGAATAATGGGCGAAAACAACGTGTGCAACATCATACTTGTGAAAAACAACAAGCCAGTCGGAATACTCACGATGAAAGATATAATAAATGATTACGCGAAATAAGTGGAGAAGTATAAGAGCGATTTCTTCGTAATAATGCTGCGTTTAGAGAATTTTAACATATTTCACCAAATCACTGGCAGTTTCGTCTAACCAATGACTCGAATTTTCCAAAAAATTCTTGTTTAGAATTTATATCTACATTTTCTTTTCCGTCAGTCAAAAACAGAGCGTACTGGTTTTCCTTTCCCGTCGGAATAAGAGATGTTGCTACAAGCTTGCCATAATCAAACACTCTGCGGTCAAGCTCTCCTTCATGGCCTCTACCATGTGTAACCACAGCAACTTGGCGCCAAGCTTGCATTCTTCTCTTTTTCAACTCTGAGGCCATATCACCAAATAGCTCACACGCTTCTTCATTACCATCGGGAGCAATAGCCACATGGACACTGCCTCTTTTGGAGTCTTCAAAATCAAAATGACCGCTGCTAAAATCTTTATAGAACTCAGGACCAGAAAGCAGCTCATTTACCAATTCACGCGTTGGTTGGTTCAAGTGCACGTTAGACTGTGCCATCTTAGAACGACCATCGCGTCTAAGTATAAGATAAGCACCTACAGGAACAGGCAATTGCCTGACAACTGCCAAAACTCCTTCTTGGTGCAGTTTCAGCTCATCCGGAGAACAGAAAAGTTCTATTTTGTATGAATCGTGGCTCATACTCTCTTGAAACTAGCCTTTCTTTATAAAGTTTTCTTTTTTTACCACTTAAGAGTGTCTATACTATAAGCATAACATAAGCTCAGGATAGATAATACATAATTCTATTATAAGCATAACATTTAAATACCAGTATACAGAATAGTATACTGTGAGCAGAAGACCTAAACGGACGTTCAAGGAAATTAGGCAAATAATTCTGAAAGACTTTGAGAAAGGAGAAAGAACAGTCAATGAAATAGCGTCTTCAACGGGGCTTACTTGGAGAACAGTTGACAATCACATCATCCACCTGATTGGAAAAGGATTGGTCGAACCTGTTTTTGTCAGTGAATACGTCAAAATATATCGCTTGAGGAAGGTGTCAACATGAGCAAGCTCAAAGTGCTCATGTTCGGATGGGAGTTCCCGCCATTCAAATCAGGAGGACTAGGAACAGCATGCTATGGGCTGACAAAAGGGCTTGCGAGAAACGGTGTTCACGTCACCTTTGTCATGCCAGCAACACCGGAAAGAGCACGGGCCAAGTTTGTAAAATTGATTGGTGCATCAAACATTGCAAAAACCGTCAAAATCAGGAAAATAGAAAGCCCGCTCCTGGCATACATGACATCAGCCTCATATGACGAATGGCACCACTTTTCTGTATCGGGCAGCAAAAAGAAGCAAGTGTATGGCAGAAACTTGTTTGAAGAAGTGCAACGCTATGCAGCACTTGCGAAGTACATCGCAAAAGAAGAAGAGCACGACATCATCCACGCGCACGACTGGATGACGTACCAAGCAGCAATCAATGCAAAAAAAATCAGCAAGAAGCCATTAGTTGTGCACTTGCACGCAACAGAATTCGACAGAACAGGAGGAAACCCAGACCAAAGAATAAGCCACATAGAATGGACAGGCTTGAAAGAAGCAGACAAGATAATAACAAACAGCAATTACAGCAAACAAAACATCATCAAGCATTACAAGATAAATCCAGACAAAATAGACGTAGTCCACTGGGGAATAGACGACATACAAACAACAGAATACAAGCCAGTCAAAAAAGACAAAACAGTACTATTCCTCGGCAGAGTAACAATCCAAAAAGGACCAGACTACTTCATCGAAGTCGCAAAAAAAGTGCTTGAATATGAACCCCACACAAGATTCGTAATTGTAGGAGACGGAGACATGCTTCCACGCATTATTAACAGAGCAGCGGAATTGGAAATAACAGACAAAGTAATCTTCACAGGCGCGCTCGCAGGAGAAGACGTGCACAAAGCATTCCAAACAGCAGACCTGTACGTCATGCCAAGCGTCTCAGAGCCCTTCGGACTGGTGGCGCTGGAGAGTTTGAAAAACGGAACGCCCATCTTAATCAGCAAACAAAGCGGAGTCTCGGAAGTATTACAACATGCGCTCAAAGTAGACTTCTGGGACCTCAACGAAATGACAAACAAGATAGTGGCGACATTGAGATACCAAGCGCTACACGAAGCCCTCAAAGAGCACGGCATGAAAGAAGTACAAAAGTTCACCTTGGACGAACCTGCCAAGAAAGTATTGCAGGTGTATCATACCATACTAAAGAGAAAGCATTAAAACTATGAAGTATACAAAATACTATCAAAAGAGGGGAATATGACGAACATCTGCTTGTACTTCCAAGTACACCAACCATTCAGAATACGCAAGTACACGCTATTTGACATCGGCAAGAACACTGATTATTTCGACCACTACAAAAACAGGGAAGTCATGCTCAAAATAGCACAAAAGTGCTACCTGCCAGCAAACGCCATCATAA
>CAZCCU010000051.1:0-2626 GCA_964497645.1 uncultured Methanosarcinales archaeon | reverse complement strand
CTGGCTTGAAGAACGCACCAATGCCTCCTTTATGCATGAGGTGCGCGTCTGCAATGCTCATCTTTTGTCCTGCTTTCAGGGCTGGTTTGCTGAAGAGCATTCCAAATATCTCTTCAAGTGGGTCGCTCATTTTTGCACCTTCAGCGCTTCTGCCAGGTAGGGCGTGATGAGCACTGGCTCTGGCTGTGTCTTGTTGAACGCGGTCAGTGCTGACTGGATTTTCTTCAGTTCTCGTTTTACAAGCGCGTCAAGGAATCTGTCGTTGGTGATGAGCGCTTTGATGACGCCCACTTTCTTCGGCGAGTCGAGTGCGTATCCTGCTTCTTCCGGCGAGTTTCCTGTGTATCTGCTTGTTCCTCCGTAGAATGTGCTGTATCTTACGACAATCAATCCACTTCCTTTGAAGCTGGTGATGTCTCTTTCATCGCCTTCAGTCATTCCCTCTATGGCAAGGTCTGCAAGCGTTGGTGCTGACAGGGTGTGCCTGTCGTTTGTTTCCAAAAGTACTCTGAATTTCTTTGTGTTCAGTTCGCTGACGTCCTTGAAGTTGTTCGGGTCATAGCCGAATTTCTCGATCTGCTTCTGGAGGCATTCTTCGTCATAGCGCTCTGACATGTCGCGTGTCAGGTATGGCGTTAGCACCGCCACTCTCACGATTTTCGGTGTCTTTTCTGTTTTTTCTGGTGTTGTTTCTGCTGTCATGGTCTCCCTCTCCACAAATTATCTACTTTACAGTGTCAAAAAGCACTTCCTGAATATAAAACATTTTTCAGTATATTTTGACAAAAAGGACTTTCTGGCACAATATTAGCAGTATTCTCCAATCAGGCGCTGTAGAGCCGATGACGGGTCTTTTGCGATGTACCTGAGTATGGTGCGCACTGTTTCAATTTGGCCTCCTTCAAGAAGCTGGACTGTCTTGTTGTGTTCTATGGCGATTGAGTCTCTGAAGAGGCGGTAGTCCAGCCTGTCGTGCTTGTAGTGCTGCTCGTATGGATGACCTTTGATGTAGATGCATTTGCCTGGCTGGAATTTGTCGTCTATGCTTTTTCCTTCGGTGATCTCGGGCAATGGTTTAGGATCGCGTTTTTTAATCCGGCCGTCGGGGGGAGTGTAAGTTGTACTTATGTCAATGTCTCCAGTAAATCGCGGGGCAATCTGCTTCCAATGCTCGATAATTTGGCTGTATGGGCCGAGATCCATTACAGTCAGCTTTAATGGGCCGTTTCCGAACTCGCCGTTTTTCAACTGCAGCTGTTTATGCGTGTTTTCAACAGACAGCGTTCCATCTTCCGATAGGCACATCGGGAAATATCCTATGCACATCGGGAAAAATTCTGTTGGTGCTGGGATCCCCCACTCAACGTCCTCTTCTGTCATGAATCGCGCCAGTACCGGCGCGTCCCGTTCCAAATTTCTGTATATTGCTTGTATTATTATGTTCATTTTGTTTCCTCCATTGTCACAGTTAAGTGATGGCTAATAAATAAAATCTTTGAGTGGAAATATTGTTTTTTAGAAATATTTATATAGTAAGAATGGTATTTATCCAAAAATAGCTACTGTAGAATACATATGCTTATCGGTCAGTTGAATGAGCATGGACAAAATTGACGAACACATGATGAAGGAGCTTGACAGCGACCCTCAGATTCCGCTGTCAGCGCTTGCGAAGAAGCTGAGGATTTCGCAGCAGGTGGCGGCTTACCGCCTCAAACGCCTGTTTGAGCAGGGATCGATTGCAAAGCTCGGCACTATTGTCAATTTGAAGGCGCTGCGCCAGGAGGGCTACTCAGTTTTTTTCACGTTTAACGCCAAAAAAGGGCTTTCATGCAGTGAGGTTTTTGAGTGGCTTCGTAATAGAAGCAATGTGTTATGGGCTGCGCGCATCGGAGGCAGGTATGACCTGTACGTCGAGCTGTTCGTGTTTGATTTCGAGCAGTTTGAACAGTTTATCGACGATTTCAACAGGCGTTTTCCAGGCCTTATCAAGGACTACAAGAACTGCTACTTGCTGGAGCACTATATTTATCGCCATAAATACCTTAGCGGAAATTATGACATTATTTCATACGGATACAAGGATAAGACGGTCGATATAGACGAGCTTGACCGCTACATTCTTGATAAAATATGGGAGAACTGCAGATTGTCCGCTTTGGAAATTTCTCAGGGAAAAGGCGTCACATACAAGACGGTCATTAACAGAATCAAGGCAATGGAGAAGAAAAGGGTGATTGTGGGCTATCGTATGTTCATCAAGTCAAAGGAGTTCAGGCCTTTTGCTGTTGTCTTATCTTTGAAGAATTATTCCAAGCAGGCCGAGAAGAACTTGCTTGCCTATTTGTCCCGCCACGACAATGTCACTTTTGTTAACCGCCTGTTTGGCATCTGGAATATGCTCGTGTATGTGCGTGCAAGAGACGATGAACAGCTTAAGAGCATTGCCATAGATCTTCGAGACAGGTTTGATATTATCGATAACTATGAGATTATCCCTATTTTTGAGGATATTGCTATCAATCTTATGCCGGTCTGATTCGTCCAATGTTTTGACCAAAAGCTTTATATATAGTCACTTAATAGTAGTTACTATATGGTGGCTAAAGACTATGTTGTGATAGGC
>CAZCCU010000050.1:0-2705 GCA_964497645.1 uncultured Methanosarcinales archaeon | reverse complement strand
AACAGGCCTGCTTTCGCGAAGAGAATGAGGATGATTCCGGTTAGAAGCGCGACGAGTATGGCCTTTTTCATTGCCGTGTTTTCATTGCCGTGCTTTGGCTTTCTTGATTTCCTTTGTTAAAAGGTATGCGCGTTTGGCTCTTGGCTTCATCATGCTTGGCACTTGCTGGTAAAGCTTGTCTTCGTCTTGCCTGCCTTCGTCAACTTCGTTGAGTTGTTCTTTTATTTTTTCTTCAGAGAAGCCTTTGTTGGAAGCCATTTTTAGCACGCCTTTGTGTTTTCTGATTTCTCGAGCGCGTATTTTTTTGAGTATGTTCACGTATTTTTCTGGGAATTGCTTGTATCTTTCCATCAGTCCTGGAGGCATGTCTTCTTCCTGCATCATGTTTTTTAGTGCGTGTTTTCCTTGTCTTACTTTGATTTTCTTTTTGTCTGCCTTGTTTTCATAGTCTACTTCTCCGTCCATGACGTCTAATTGTTCATCTGTGATGAAGAATTCTGTGCCTCTTACTGTTGCTACTGTTGATGGTGTTTCTACTGTGAATTCTGATACTCCTGATATTTTTGTGACTTTGTTCCATGTTTCTCCTGCCAGTTGTGTGACTTTGATTTCGCTGCTTGATACTTCGTCCAGTTTTACTTCGCTGTTTGGCTCTAAGTGCATGACTTCTCCTTCATGGAAGACTATGGTCGCTTCTCCTTCTGCGGTTCGCACTTGTGCGTTTTCTTTGAGTTCCATTTCGTCTGCGCCTGGCTGCCAGCCTTTTCCCATGTCAACTTCCACGCTGCCGCTTTCCACGTATAATATTGCGGCTGTGGCTGGTTTTGGCGCTATGAAGATGAAATATATTCCTGTAAGGACGACTAGAATGACTATTGCTGTTATGGCAAGCTTCTTCATGAGTGTGGTGTGCAAGCAGGGGTTTAAAAACGTTTGGGACAGAAATTGGTCATAATGTTTAAATACTTTAATGCTCCATTAATTATAAAAACTGTGAGGTGAGTGTTATGCCAACGCTTTTAGACAGATTGATTGGAAGAGGTAAAAGTATATCAGATAGAGTAGTAGCCAGTGGAGTGACGATTACTGGTGATTTGACTGTTAATATTCCTGGAATGAAGGATTCTTATGACAGGGTTGACAGAGTCGAGATTACTTATCCTTCGATGAATGTTACAATTGAAGGAACTGGCAAGAAAGATGGAGAGGGATATAACTTAACATCCGGTTCCGTGACTGCTGCAGGCAAGAGACATGATCCTGCTGTTGAGGCATTGCACAGCAGCAAGCCGGCTATTGTTGTTTTGGACCCGCATGTCGAGATTTACCGTGGAGGCAACAAGTTTGTGCTGAATCAGGTCCAAGGCGTGCCTGAAGTAATAATCAAAAAAGGCAGAGTCGATTATAAATAATTTTAATGACTGATTCAAGAGTTGAGCATAGTAAACAGTATCTTCCAAAGATTCAGGCCGCGTATGATAATGACGACATACTTCTGGCAGCTTCTCGAATTCAGGGAAAGAATCTTTTTGCAGGTGTTGATCTTGAAACTACATTATTAACTCTGGAAGATCCTTATATTGATGCTGAGGGATTGAGGGATACTGATGTTAAAGAAAAGTGTTTTCTTCTCGCGCATGATGAAGCTGTGAGCTCGCTCAAGCAGAGATGTCTTGTGACTACAGTTCAAGAGGGCTTGAATGATACGAATTGGCTGGTTGCTTATCAGGGAAAGGGCAATTGTTATCCGGCGCTTGTCGATCATTTGCTGCAGGGCCATGAACTTGCCACTTTTCGTTTTCTCGCGCGTGCGAATTTTATATCCCCGAGCGTGGATAATGGGATTTCTGAAGTTAGGAATTTCAGGAGCATATATTATCCGGGGGCGCCTAATGATACTTTGTTGCTGGCAAGAAAGATTAACCCTATTGAGCCCGCATATGAAGAACGCATAGTAAAATCAGAAAAACAAAATCCTTTCCCTCCGTTTTTCGCGCCGGCAAATATTCGTGCGCGTGAACTTAATATGGAGTATTCTAGTGTGAGGGGTGTGAAGATAACAGATGGTGCTGGTAAGTATTACACTGCGAATAAGGGAGTTATCACGCTTGAAAATGCAATTATTGCAGTGCAAGGTGTGAGAAATGATATTAAGGGTGAAAAAATGAAAGTAGCCACAAGAGAACTTGTGACTCTTACCGGCTCAGAGTTTGAGGCTATTAGAACACACGTTGATATTGAAGGCAATGCAATGCTTAAGTTTGCAGTGTATGGTGTTGTTAAGAGCGATGCTCCTAAGGAATAATTTATTCAAAGCTCCACATCTCAATCACTCTGTCCACAAGCGCGTCTACAAAGCTTTCTTGATAGGTGATGAGCAGGCTGACTATCTCTTTTTCTCCGTATATGAGCTTGTAAAATGTTTTTCTTCCTTGTTTGTCTGCTTTAACGACGCCTTCTTGCTGTAATTTTTTTAGATGCCAGGAGATTGTGGAAGGCGAAAGGTTGGCGTACTTGACTATTTGTTCGTGGTTGCAGTTTTTGTTCATCATTATGAACAGGATGATTTTTCTGATGTTTTCCTGCCGTAATAATCCAAGCAGCGCTGTATTTTCTGATTCGAACTCTCGTGGGAAATAAACGATGTTGTTGCCTTTTTTTATTTCTTTTACAAGGCCGTTTTTTACAAGGAAGTGTAAGTGGTG
>CAZCCU010000049.1:0-2907 GCA_964497645.1 uncultured Methanosarcinales archaeon | reverse complement strand
TGTCTCCCAAGTCACTACTTTGCACGATTAGCACTATGTTAAGTGCATTTAAATACGTTATGACATAATTTAGAAAGCAGATTCTATGGGAATTGGAAATCGAAGAATTAGCGCTTCATTGTACCCTAAATAGGTGGATACGAGCACACGTCATTTTTGCAAACAGCGCCAAATGTTGCTTGTGGGCAGCATTGCAGCGTGTTTTGGCAAGGTTTACCCAATTCTTTGCATGGACCACAAGCAAACCCAGTGCACTGACCGTTGCAGCAGTTTTCATCTTGAATACATGGCTCATCATCCGCTAGGCAGGGCCCACACACTTGCGTAACCACCGGACAGATTTTATTACAGCAACTCGCATCACTTGTGCATTGTTCGCCTTCATCTTTGCATGGTTTACACTTGCCATCTACACAATGGCCAACACAGCATTCAGGAAGAAAGCCACTGCATTCCTCGCCTGTCTTTTTGCATGGTTCACACGTTTCAGGATCGCAAATCAATCCTTTACAACAAACTGAAGGTATTATAGTGCATGATTGACCTTGCTCTCTACAAGGTTCTCCGCAAAAACCATTATTACATATCAAACCACTGCAGCAATCATCATCATTCGAGCAAATATCTCCTTTGTCTGCACAGATTCTGCATCTGCCAGGATCGCCACTACTACTTTTTATGCACAAGAGACCTTGACTCTGGCAGCATTTAAGTTCGTCATCGCATATCTCATCGCTGGTCTGGCACTTTACACAGCATTTGATCTGAGGATTGGTGGAAACCGTCTCACAAGAATCTGTGCCGCTGCATTGCTCATTAGTGCTGCAGAAGAGCTTATCCCCATGTTTTAAGTGAGAAGGCAATGCAGATAGAGGACTCTCTATTACCTCATATGGATTTTTCGTGGATGCTGTTTTATGGCAAATTGCAATCTTCTCACTTGGAGTTGGTGAAGAAATTGGTTCTGGAGGTTGTTCTAGAACTTGTGCGTCAGTTATTTGAGCATTGATAAAATACAAGCTTGAAGCCACTAAGGCAACTGTCACTGCTATTAAAATAGCAACTAGAGCTTCTCCTTTGCAATTCACTTCATCACCCTTTTGAGTTTGTCTAAACAACTCAGTATTTAAATATTATTGTTCTGAAGCTTCGGTGAAAATCTTTCGTAATTATTAATACGTTATGACATAATTTATGTTCCAGAAATGCTTATAAACTTCGTTGCGTTTGCTCATGAAAGAGGTGACATATGCCGCGCAAGAGTTATTCTACGATTGGTGGGGTTGACAAGCTCATTCATTGGATGGACCACATTAGGAAGGCAAGCAAGAAGTTCACCATTGTGTGCCAGAACAAGAAAACTCGTGATGTTCTTCGTTCTTTAAAGTGCAAAAACGTTGTTTATCCGTTAGAGCCTGTTGAGGATTTTGTTGATATGATTGCTTCTTACGAGC
Source organism: uncultured Methanosarcinales archaeon (assembly GCA_964497645.1). Classification (GTDB taxonomy): domain Archaea; phylum Nanobdellota; class Nanobdellia; order Woesearchaeales; family ARS49; genus CABMGU01. Next base: position 1,453 of record CAZCCU010000049.1, on the reverse strand, counting down.
GCCCGGCTATTCTTTTGTACGATGGCGACAGAAATAGCAATTCCAAGTATATGAAAATCAAGTCTTTGCTTCAGCAGCATGGTGTGAAGATTAATTCCGGTTTCCGCAAGATTATTTTTGCCCAGAAATCGAGAAGTTTTAGTGGTTTGCTGAAGGATTTAAGCTCTATGTCTGGTAGCGAAAGGGTTCGCAGCAGTCTCGTTTGAGCGTTTTTACTTGTGTAGTTCGTCGTAAACAGAAATGACTGCTTTCAGCGATAATTGTAATGATTCTTCTGTGAGTGCTGCGCTGTTATCATTGTGCGAGTGGTAGTGTTTGAAGAATTCTGGTATTCCTCCGATGAAGAAAAGTATGGTTGCCCAGACCGGGTTTGTTGCGAAACGTCTTATTAATTTCTTCTCTGATGACGGCACGAGTGTTAAACACCATGCGTCCAGCAGTCCGGCATTTCTGAAAGCAGTGAAGTCTGCCCAAAACGTTGGCACTTTTCTTGCTTCTTCGAAATAAATGCCCGCTTTCCTTATTCCCTTTCTGATTTTTTCAAGTAATGGTCTTTGATAGTCAACTGGCCAGATTGCCATGATGTCTCCTTTGCCCATCATTTCTAGGTCAACTACTGCTTTTGGCAGTCCGTGTTTCTTTATGTACGCTTTTGCTCCTATGCAGCCTATTTCTTCTTCTCCAAATATTGCTATGGCTGCTTTTCGCGCTTTTGCCAATCCCATTAAGACTGCCATTGCTGATGCGTTGTCGTTCGCTCCTGGGCTGTTTGAGAACGCATCGTGGTGTGCAGTGAACAGGATGTCGCCTTTGCCGATAACAATATTCTCTCCGCTGTTGTACTTTTCCACTTTGAAGCTTATCTTGTTTTTTCTTAGAGCTTTTTTGAGTTTTGACAATCTTTTGCTATTATCATAATCTTCCAGCTCTTTTACTATTGGGAGCAGCTTCACCACTGGACATACGCGCGTAACGTTTAAAAATTGTTTGAACTCCTTTCCAGTAATGCGTATTATCCTGCTTGTTGACATGGATTATTTCTTCGCGCAGGTTGAGGAGCGCGAGAATCCTTCTTTGAAGGGCAGGCCTGTTGTTGTTGGCGCTGATCCTAAAGAAGGCAAGGGAAGGGGAGTCGTATGTACTTCAAATTATGAAGCTCGCAAATTCGGAATTAAGAGCGGCATGCCGATATCTACTGCCTGGCAGAAGTGCCCTTCTGCTGTCTTTCTTCCAGTGCGATTTGAGCTTTATGGCGAGGCGTCTCGTGCTGTTATGAAAATTTTCCGCCAGTATGCTGATAAATGTCAAAAACCACGGGTTTTTGAGCACACTCGGAATTCCACCCAAAATATATCAACAGATGGTGGAATTCCGATGTTTGAACAAACGAGCGTTGATGAGGCTTATCTTGATGTCAGCAGTCGTTGCAAAACGTACGAAGAAGCTGAAAAGC
>CAZCCU010000048.1:0-2910 GCA_964497645.1 uncultured Methanosarcinales archaeon | reverse complement strand
CACTGGATGAAAACAGCAGAATTGCTAAAGCGATTGTAGATAAGGAAGGCGAGCTGTCAAGTGCATACGCCCTGAAAGATACCACTAAAAGGGATTTAGCCGAAAAGGCACGAGAATTTGCAGTTGCGATTTTTCAGAAAAGTACACTGGAAAGAGAGTTGGATGACATCAAGGGAAAATACGCCAGGTCACTTGTTGATTACGCCGCAAAAAATAAAGAATTGTCAGAGGCAGCCGCACAAAGAGACACGGCAGAGAAATCACTCGCAGACAGGGCAAAAGAATTGGCCGATACGACCACCCAAAAAGACACAGTAGAAAAAACGCTCGCAGACAGGGCAAAAGAATTGGCCGATACGACCACCCAAAAAGACACAGTAGAAAAAACGCTCGCAGACAGGACAAAAGAATTGGCCGATACGACCACCCAAAAAGATACGGTAGAAAAGAATCTTGCAGAAAAACACAAGGAGCTTGCAGACGCAATCGCGCATAAAGAGGATGCGGTGAAAGTTCTTGCGGAAAAGTCAGAGGGTTTTAGAAAGGCAAATCAGGTGAAGGACACCGCAGAGAGAAAATTTTCAATACTGAAGCAGCTGTATGAAACAGCAACAACGGATTATTCTGACTTGATGAAAAAGTTCAGCGCGTCTTCATCTCTGTCTGCTGAGATTCTGGAAAGGAATTCTGTGCATGCTGAAGAATTGGTTAAGAAAATCGATGCATTGGAAGAGACGCTCAGGGTTGAAAAGGAGCGTTCGAGTGAGTTAGAAGGGAAGCTGAATGCTCAAAAAAGTCCATTCGGCAGGGCACGAATGAGCGTAATGTCCGGATGGTACGCTGCGGCTGCAGCTGCTGCGCTCGCGATTATCGGCTTTGTTGGATGGTCACAGACTGAAAGGCCTAAGATAATTCAGATTGTTAAGCAAACTCCTGCCCAGCCTCCTGTACAGGTCGCGAAAGTTGAACAGCCGAAAGTGGAGCCTCCGAAAGTTGTGCAAACCCCTCCAGTTGTATCACCTGAGCCGAATGTTGAGAACACTCGTTACTTGATGGGCGCTTATCTTTTAGAGCTTCCAGATAACCAGTTCGTCATAAGTCCAAAAAGGGATTCTGACCTTGAGAATCGTGCGAAGAGCGTGCGCTATCTGACCAGCGCGTATATTGTTGATATTGAAGGCGAAAAATTCGCGCTGACATCCGATAATAAGTCATTGGCAGAGCATCAGCTTGTTAACGAGAAAGCCAGGCTCGGCCGTGATTTGAAAGTTGCTGAGAAGAAAGTTGTTTATGAAAAATTTTCTGCAAAGTTTAATCCTTGAGCCCTAGCACTTCGTACACGATGAGCGGTTTTTCTTTGCCTTTGACTTTTAATGGCTCCAGTTTTTTTGCTTCAACTTTGTCTTGAATTATTTTGTAGGTTGATTCTGTTATCATTATTTGTCCGCCGCTTGCTGTTCCGCTCAATCGTGATGATGTGTTTATGGTGTCTCCGATTGCCGTGAATTCTTGTCTTTGCGGCGAGCCCATGTTGCCGACTACTGCCGGTCCTGAGCAGATTCCTATCCCGAGATTTATTGGCGGGATGTCTTTTCTGTGCTGTGTTTTCAATTTCGCTTGTATTGCTAGTGCGCACTTGACTGCTTTGTACGCGTGATCTTTATCAGGAAGCGGCGAGCCCCAGAGCGCGAACAGCGCATCGCCCACATACTTGTCTAGTGTTCCTTCGTGCGCGAAGATTAAGTCAGTCATGTCGCCAAAGTAGTGGTTGAGGAACGTGATGACTTGGTGGGGCGTCATTTTTTCTGACATTGATGTGAAGCCTCTGATGTCTGCGAACATTGATGTTACTTCTCTTTCTGTTCCTCCTAGCTCGATTGATTTTTCGTTTTTCAGAAGGTGGTCGACAACGTCTTTTGAGACGTACCTGCCGAATATGCCTAGTATGTGTTTTTTGTTATGCGCTTCGAGTGCTGCCATGTACGAGATTGTTGTCAGCGAGGTCAACACGACAGCCATCAGCGGGTAAACCAGGTTCAGGATGAGTCCTTTTTTGAATATGAAGATTGAGAATATTATGTAAGCCAGCGCAAGGACCGTCATGAGTGAGGCGCTGTAGCGTATTTTAACGGTTGAATACAGTATTCCTGCGATGATAGATATGACAAGTATGACTGTTGCAAGCACTCTGAATGATTGGTATGTCAGGAACTGCCTTGCGAGTATCGTCTGTACTGCGTGCGCGTGTATTTCTACTCCCGGCATTCTTTTTCCGCTGGATGTTGGCACGATGTAGTCGTCGTGCAGGTCTGGGGCTGTAGCGCCGACAAAGACTATCTTGTTTTCGAATTCAGTGCTTGCTATTCTGCCTTTTATGATGTCTGCTGCGGAATAGGTTTTGTATGCTCCTGGTCCGCTTGCGTAATTAACAAGTAATCTTTTTTCTGGCACGGTTGGCTCTTTCCCGACATATTCTTGCGCTATCATGTATGCGAGGGTTGGCTTGTCTTGGAGCTTTACAGGGATGCTTCTGCTAGTTCCATCTTGGTCTGTGTAGATGTTGACCATTCCTGTTTGAATATTTTCAAAGCCTGGTGATGGTTCGAGTTCTGTTTTCCGTGCAAAGTCGTATTCGCGTGCAATGATTACATTTCCTGCTTTTCTCATCGCTTCGCCGAGCAGTGCGTCATCAGGAGTTGGCTCGAAAAAGGCTATATCAAAGGCAACGATTTTGGCATTGGATGTATGTTGAAGTAAATCAACATAGACTGCTCTGTTCCACGGCCACCTGCCTATTTCTTGGAGGCTTTTGTCGTCAATGGCTATGATCACTATATTCTGGAGCGGCTGTTTGTCGCCGTATAATGCGTCCGTTAGCCTTAGATTCCACGTGTAGAACAGGCCTGCTTT
>CAZCCU010000047.1:0-3709 GCA_964497645.1 uncultured Methanosarcinales archaeon | reverse complement strand
TATTTAAATGCACTTAACATAGTGCTAATCGTGCAAAGTAGTGACTTGGGAGACATAGTGAGGAAGAATGAACCCATATTATGTTTCACTAAGTGGAAAGACTACATTTGCATCGGAACAGCCGGACTCGGAACTTTTCTAGGCGGTTATTTCGGGCTGATGTTAATACCGCACGATGACTCTTCTCCCATTGTTGAAGAAAGGAGAGAAATAAGGCCATCGCGCATTTTTATGGACCCGGCAGCATGGCTTGAAAGAAGAGAAGAAAGAATAAAGAAAGAAATAGACAAAGCGAAAGGCAATGGGCGTGATGGTTCTTACAAGCCGAAAGCAGATTCTTATGTGGCTGATGGACAGTACACAGGTAGATGATTTCTATATAGAAAATAATTCTTTTCCCGAATCAACCGAAAACCTTATAAACCACTGAAAAATAGTAACTACAAAGAGATAGAAAGGTAGGCAGGCTAAGGCCTGCATTGTTGAAACTGGTTCTATATGGGCTGGTTTCGAATGGTACTATCTTTCTGTCTAAATACGATAGGAACCAATCGAAACCAAGGTTCGGAGATAAAATGAAATTCAGTGAGTTAAACCTAAAGCCAGAGCTATTAGCATCGCTCCAAAAACTAAAATACGAACAACCAACAGAAGTACAAGAAAAATCAATTCCGCTCCTGTTAGAAGGAAAAGACTTAGTAGTCAGAAGCAAAACAGGAAGCGGAAAAACATTCGCATTCTTGTTACCAATATTACAAAATCTTTCACCAGAAAACGTGTTACAAGCATTAATACTTTCGCCAACAAGAGAACTGGCACAACAGACAGACAAAGAAGCGCACAAGCTCGTGCTTAGCACGAAAACAGTGCTTTTGTACGGCGGAGTAAGCATAACCCCGCAAATAGAAAGACTTGACAGAGGAGCACAAATCGCAGTCGCAACACCAGGAAGAGTCCTCGACCACATGGAAAGAGGCACGATAGACTTCTCACACATCAGATTTGTCGTTCTTGACGAAGGAGACAGAATGCTCGACATGGGATTCATAGACGATGTTGAAAAAATATTACGCGCCACACCACGAAACAGGCAAACAATGATGTTCTCAGCAACAATGCCAGACCAAGTCGTGAATATTTCACAGCGCTACATGAAAGACCCGCAGACATTAATGCTGCAACAAGACGAAATCACAGTCAAAAAAATCAGGCAAAGAGTCCTCGGCATTGACAGAAAACTCAAACTCGACCTTTTGGTGAAGATACTCAAGGACAAAGACTCCAAAAAAGTGATGATTTTCGCCAACACCAAAGACTGGGCAGAACGCCTCGGCGACATTCTATGGAAAAAACGCTTCAGAGCGACCAGCATCCACTCAGGATTAAGCCAGAACAAGCGAAACCAAGTCATCCAAGACTTCAACAACGGCAGATACACCATTCTAGTCGCGACAGACGTCGCAGCAAGAGGACTGCACATTGAAAACGTCACGCACGTCATCAACTACGATATTCCAAGAAATCCAAAAGACTACGTGCACCGAATAGGAAGAACCGGAAGAGCAGGCAAAGAAGGAGACGCAATAACATTCGTAACGCAAATAGACGAGCATTTACTGCGCGCAGTTGAATCAGAGATCAAGATGTTCTTAGAGGTTCAGCACATTACTCCTGAAGGCAAGATATTGACGCCGCCGCGAGACAGATCTCATTTGGAAACACCACAAGCGCATACTCCGTTTGCGCATGGCTTAAGATCAGAAGAAGTCAAAATCCACACGCATTCTGATTCATCAGGAGACGACTGGGGACTGGATTAAACAGCAACCTTTTTAAACCTCCTTCTTGTTTTTCTGTTATAGTGGGAGGGGATTTGAGTGAAGAACGAATTAACAGTGGCGATTATAATTGCGCTTTTTGCAGCAGTGGCTGTAGCAGTTAGAGCGTTGGTCTAATTTCACTTATTATAAAATCGCCTTAGAAGAGGGTCTTTTTGATGCATTTCTATCTGTCTTTCAATTGTTTCGTTAATGCGCACCCCTCCTACCTTAGGATATGGATTTTTTTCAAGAAACAACTTGCATGCGCTGTATTGCTTGGCATAACTATTCGTTGTGCTTCGGACAAAATTTTTCCCATCGGTAAATTTTCCCTCATAAACAACAGTCGCTCCAGATGCTCTGAATTCTATCAAAGGACTAATTGCACCTGTGCGTGAAAAGAAAAAATACGTTCTTCCATTCAAAACCAAGTTATCTCCTAAATCAATACCAGCATAATAGTCAAGAGCATGAACTGATTCGTGGTAAAGTGTGCTCTTTATTCTACGCAAATTACCCTCAGATATTTCTTTATCTCTATCGAATTCGAACATAGACGCCAGAACGTACACGTGCGCCTTTTGGCCAGTTCCAAGTTTAGATACATCGTGGGGCACGGTTAGTGCGCGAACGTGGCCAACTTCTTGGGCTGACTCCCCATATTGTTTGGTGAGTTCTGCAAGCGTGAGACGCACAGGAACAATATTAACAGTGGCATTGTCCAAATCATTATCTTTCATAATTATTTCAGAAGCGAGTGAATTGACGCCATATTGCAAACTGAGCTTTGCACAATCTTCCATATCAATACAGTAATCCCAAGTTGCGAACTTATCCCAGCCATTTTCCTTTGCAAAATCGGTAATAAACTGCTGACGCTTGACAGCATCAGGATTACGCATTACATCTGTAATTAGAATGCTTTCCGATGCCAGTGCTTGCGCAGATGGGGGAGGAGGTATAACTTTACGGTCTTCACATCCAAGAATAAATGCAAGCCCTAAAAAACCGGCAAGCGCTTTCCTACGACTAATTGTGCAATCTGGCATTGCAATGACTTAGCGTGCACCATATATAAACCTTGCTATCTTTACCACTGTCCAGTGGTTTATTCTCAATTATTTGCAATCAATAGCAGCAATCTTCTGGCCAACCTTGTCGAAATTCTCGTGCAAGACTTTGACCGCTTCTGCTGCCAAACTATACTCCGTTGCGAAAGTAGCAAGCCACGCCTTGGCGTCTCTTAAAGTGTTGGAAGCGGGCTTAACAGAATTAGCATCAACCTTTCCAGGAACACTGCAAGTAATGCCTCCAATCTTTGTGCCAAGCTCCTCGATTTTTGATTGAAGAGTCTTGTACGCTTCATCAGAAACACCATACTCTGTCTTGAAAACCGCAAGCCAGTTCCTCAAATCCCTAACACTATTTTCCGCATCACGAACCGTTTTAACATCAATTGCCATGCATAACACCTCGTTTAGTATATAATGTGATAAAAGTGAAGAGTATAAAAAATTTAGTGTTTTCTGCTAGCCAGTTTCACTGATTCCTATTGTTAATATTGAACCAGTCATGCAGCCCGCACCAGCCAAAGAAGCTCTCGACCAGAGCAACCCAGCCCACAATAACTACGAGCCAGTTCGCCCAAGGCGCCATAAATTGCGGTGCCCAAGGTCCGAGCCACCAAATAGCCAGCACAAAACGGAAAATTCTATCCAGTTTGCCTAAGTTTTGCTTTACCATCTTTTCATCAATATAATAGGTTTACAGTTAAAAAACTTACCAATTTATATATCACCTGAAAAACGGAAAGGGAATGCCAAAAAAGAGCGACCATTTCAGCCCAAAAGAATCCTGGAAAAATCCTGATTTCTTAGCAAGCCCTGATG
>CAZCCU010000046.1:0-3988 GCA_964497645.1 uncultured Methanosarcinales archaeon | reverse complement strand
ACTTCTGGGACTCAATCAGAGAAAGCAACCCGGTAATCTTCACGTTCCTACGTGACGGAGTGCCATTCTACGACAGAGGAATCTTCATGCCATGGAAACAGCTCCTGAAAATGGGAAAAATAAAACCATCAGCAGAAGCAATAGACATCTTCATGAGCTCAGGAGAACAAACACTCGACAGAGTCAAGTTCAAACTCAGAGACATAGGCACAGAAGACTTCTTCTGGGGAATCCACACGCCAACACAGGCAGCACTAATGCTGTACGGCATCCCGCCGCCAGCACCAAAAGAAACCTGCGGTGTTTTACGCGAAGTCTTCGTCAAAAAAGAAGGACTTTTGGAAGAAGAATACGTGAAAATACTGGAGAACGTCATCCAAGTAAGGAAAGACATTGAACATGGCATCAGAAAAGACGTCACTGGAAAAGAAATCGACAAGCTCCTGGAAGACAGCGAAAAATACACAAAACGCCTGAAAAGACTCTTCACACAGATAGAAAAGCTCAAAGAAGAAGAAAGCATGCTCAACATATACGACACAATGCAGACAATACTGCGGGACGTGCTCAAAGCAGAAGGCATAGAAACAACAGCAGAAGGAGAACTCGCGCACATCTTCGAGGAAAAACTCATCGCGAGCAACAAAATACCGGCGAAATTCCTCAGAACACTGCACGCGCTGATAAAAGCCAAAGCCGACTATGATGAAGGAAAGCTCAGCAAGACGGAAGTTGAAAAAGTCAGGAAAGACAGCGGAGAATTCATACGCTTCCTGATAGACCACCTGCACCGGAAAAAAGCGCACGAGCTTGAACGCGCAAAAGTGCGGGTAAAGCACGGGCAAAAATACGGAGAAATCACCATATTGGGCAACACCGCATTCATCGTGCGAGACATGGACGCGCCAGAACGCGTAATGGAAAAAGCGCCGGTGCAATCAGACGGCTCACTCGGCAATACAGGACCATGCACTCCAGAAGAATTCGAACACGCACTGGCAAAACTCGTGCCGGTCAAGATAACCCTGAAAGAGCCCCTGTTCGAAAGCCTTAAAAGATTCTTCGGAAAAGACTACGAAGTGCTAATTTAGTTTTTTTTTTCATTAAATTTATAAGATAGTTCTGCACGACGGCGTATTATGAAGCCAGAAGTGGACCAAGAAATAAAAGACGCGATGAGGATCTATAAATTTGCCGGTCCAATCATAATCATCATACTTCTCATAGGAGTATTATATGCTGTCCTGCACAAAGAGCCAGCACCACAGCCAACTCCGCCAATCATTCCGCCAGTTCAAGAAGTTAAACAAGAAACATTGCCTGAGCCGATAAACATAACACCAGACAACGTCACAAATGCAGCACTGAACGCCACGGAAAACGTCACGATAAACGCAAGCAGTCTAACGAATACAACGCTAAACAACGCTACAAATACAACGCCAAATATGACAGTGAATCTGACAAATCAGGCAAACATCACAACAGCGCAAGTAGTTAATCTCACCTGGGACGGAATCACCATCAATTTCCCAGACACGATAAAAAGAGTCAACTCAGCCATAAAATCCCACCATTACATAGAAATACTTGAAAAAGACGCGACACCGCTCACAAACGGCGAACAATTCGACATGGCATTCATTATCGGCGACAAACTAGGCAGAGAAACAGAAGTCATCCCCAACTTTGAAAACAACAAATGGCTCATTACCCTGCTCATCACCAACGAAGACAACTACACACTCACGGTCTCCATAACGTGCGAGGAAGGTAAAGGACACTGCCAAAGATTCTATCCGCCAGGCGGCGTCAACAAATCAACAGAAGTGGAAGTAGTTTAATTCAAAATTTCTCTCGGTCCGTAAGATATTGGATTCCGATCATCAAATGGACTTTTGTAATCCGGGATAAGCTGCCTGTTCAAATCATCCTGCAAAACTGAGAGCACCAAAGCGGCTCTTTTCGCGCGATCGATACGTGCAGGAGCCACATGTTTTACATATAATTCCTCCATTTTGTTAACAAGCATTGAAATAACATCGCTATGTCCGAAATTTTTCACCTTGCCAATCTTTGCTCCGTCCAGCAAAATGGACAGAACATATTCGTTTGCAACTTGTCCAATAATGGAGACATACATTTCCTTAACCCGCAATGCGCGCAGTCTTTCCTCTTCAGGTAAAAAAGGCAAATTCTTGGCAATAATTTCCCTCAACGATTCAATCATTTCCTTGACAACCTAAAGGGCATATAAAAAGGTTACCCCTAACGCGTTGTTCACAACATTTATTAACAAAGAACACTTCAATTTCTAATATGTACAGGATAAAAACAGGGTACACAGTCGGGGACGCCATGACGATGAATCCTATCACGATTTCAGGAAACAAAACACTCCGCGATGCAGCCAAGATCATGGCAAAAGAGCACGTCGGCTCAGTCTTGGTATCTGAAGAAGGAAAAATAATCGGAATAGTAACCGAGCGCGACATAGTCAAAAAAGCAGTCGCACTGCTCGGCAATCCGTCATTGAAAAAAGTCAAGGAAGTCATGGCAACAGATTTGGTTACTACAACGCCAGATGAGGACATCTTCGAAGCAATAAGAATAATGCGAGACTATAACTTCAGGCACCTGCCAGTAAAACATAACGGCAAAATAGTGGGCTTGATAACACTCAAAGACATTCTAAAAATAGAGCCCGACTTATACGAGATAATGGTGGAAAAGATAGAACTGCGCGAAGCAGAAAGGAAACCGATCAAGTAAATCGACGAAAAACTTATAATAATCACTATAAAACCTCCTTCTATGCACGTGGGGTTAATAGGGGGATTAGGCACCGGAAAAACAACTCTAGCCAAAGCCATAATCCAGCGATTTCCAAAAGTGGCTTACGTCTACATGTCACGCTACGCAGTACGCATACCAATGGCGCTGCACAAAACAACACACCCACAACTACTGACTTATCCACGAGACAAATACATTGACACGATACTCGCGAACACACAAGCCCCAGAACAGGCATGCAGCAGAGCAGAAATGGACGCATTCGGAAAAGAAGTATTCTCAAAATACGGCTCAACAATAGCGGGAGAAATAGTACTAAGAACAGCAAACAAAACCACAGTTTTTGACGGATTAGCGACAATAGCAAACGTTACATACATGAAAGAACACGGAGTGCACGTAGTAGGACTATACTGCCCATTTGAAACACAAGTCGCAAGAAGGCTAAAAGACGCACGCGATATAGACCCCAAAAAACGATCTGAATTAGAAAGACAAATCCGCTCAACAGAAGAATTCTACGAAATAGGCAAAATCATGGAACTCGCAGACACATTGTACGATACTAACAAGCTAAACTCAGCACAAATCGCAGAAGATTTGATGCCTGTCTTGCAAAAATGAAGTTCCCAAAACTAACAGGAAAAGCAGTGCTCTCGCCAATGTCAGGCGTGACAGATGTAGCTTTCAGAGCGCTCGCCAAGAAATACGGCGCTGCGATAACATACACTGAATTCGTCAGCAGCACATCCTTAGTGCGCGGAAACAAAGTCGCATGGAGAATGGTAGAAACAGACCCTATTGAAAAGCCGGCAGCAGTGCAATTATTCGGGCACAGCGAAGAAGACGTCGTAAAAGCAGCACAGGAACTGCAGGAAAAATTCGACATAATCGACGTAAACTGCGGATGCCCGGCATGGAAAGTAATCAAGACTGGCGCAGGAAGCGAAATGCTGAAACAACCAGAAAAAATCGCACGCTTCATCAACAAGCTCGCCACGGCAGTCAACAAACCGGTAACAGTAAAAATCCGCATAGGAATAGACGCAAACAACATCAACGCAATCCAGATAGCCAAGCTGGCAGAAGACGCAGGCGCGGCAGCCATAGCAATACACGGAAGAACACAACAACAAGGCTATTCAGGCACTGCAAACTGGGAGATAATAAAACAAGTCAAAGAAAGCATCTC
>CAZCCU010000045.1:0-4072 GCA_964497645.1 uncultured Methanosarcinales archaeon | reverse complement strand
CCTATGAAAATACCTAACATCGTAAGAGACGTGCGCAAAAACCTCTTACGAAGACTGCCAAAAGCAATAAAAAAATAATCTTTCAGCATTTTCAGCGCTTCTTCTTACGCCTTGTCCACCAATAAATAATCCCGATGACCACCAACACGCCAACAGTGATTAAGCCCCACGGCATCTTCTTCTTGCCAAGCTCTTTATCAGTAATAATTCTCAACGGCAAATCATACTGCTGAGAAAAGTCCAAATTATACGGGTCCTTAAACTCCAACTGCACCGAAAGACGCGGCGATTCAGCCAAAGGCTTAATGATAAAATCAACAGTCTCAAAATCATCACTGTCCAAATTACCAACATACGCTTCATTTGAAGGACTCAAAACATCATACTGGTCGGTCGAGACGAGCTTCACAGTAACATACTTCAAATTAACAACACCCTTGTTCACGACCTTCAACGAAACAGTTCCAGGCTTGGTCTTCTTGTCAAACTTAGTCGCGTCAACAGTCAAACTAATCTCCGGCTTCGCGTTCACCACCAAGCTGATCTTGGCAGTATCAGAGTAAGCAGTATTACGCTCGTCCACATACCCAAAAGTAACAGGAATATTGTAAACTTTCACCTCAGTAGACGTATCAGAAGCCAATTGGAAAGTAACTTTCTCAGTCTCGCCAATACCAATATAGCTCACGCGCTGCTTAGTACCAGTACCAATTGTGGAAAACTTCTCATCAGTCAAATCAATACTCACGTCAACATTCTTAACAGCCAAACGACCAGCATTGCGCAATTCAAGTTCTACAATCGCAGTCTGGCCGGGAATGACTGGAGATGGCGTTACTTTGTAACTATCCACGACCAGCACAGCGCCCTTTGCCTGCAAACTAACAGGAGCCTCAAGCTGAGTCCACTGACCACCATCAACCTGGTATCGGAATTTAACATTCCTATCACCATTAGGCGCATCAGAATCAACAAGCAAGGAAAACTTCACAACCTTGCTCTCAGTCTGAGCAACACTGCCAGCACCAACCTCGCCTTGCTGGCCCTCAGGCAAAGTAAAAGGATACTCTGGAACAAACTTCACAACAACACTCTTCGCAGTCGTGCCCTCATTGCTCAAAGAAATCCAAACATCAACAGTATTACCCTGCTCGGCAGGTGTGGGTTCATAACGCAAAATAGTCGCAGAAACCTCAGGACCAACACGAGCGTAAACGCCAACAGCTAACAGCACAATCATTAATACAAACAGTTCATTTTTCATCTTCATTACCTCCCGTGACGCGTGTGCTTAGACTGCACAATCACGCCATCCTTCAAAAACTGAATACGATCAGCAGTATGAGCCAAAATATCGTCATGAGTGACTAAAACAATCGTCTTGCCCTCTTTCTCGTTCAACTCGCGCAAAAACTGCAAAACCTCACGACCAGTCTTGCTATCCAAATTACCAGTCGGCTCGTCCGCAAGAATAACAGGCGGGTCAACAGCCAGCGAACGCGCAATAGCAACTCTTTGCTGCTGGCCACCACTCAATTCAGCAGGCTTGTGGTCCATCCTATCACCAAGACCAAACTGAGTCAGTAATTTTTCAGCGCGCTTCACTCTTTCATCCTCAGGGATGCCTTGGAATGTCATAGGAAGCATGACGTTTTCAAGCGCTGTCAGCGTCTCAATCAAGTTGAACTTCTGGAAAATAAAACCAATCTTACGACCACGAATCTGAGCCAAATCACTCTCAGACAAACGACTAATGTCCTTGCTGTCAAGAAAAACCTGGCCTTTAGAAGGCACGTCCAAACAACCAACCAAGTTCATCGCAGTAGATTTCCCGCTGCCACTTGGACCCTGAATAGCCAAAAACTCGCCAGGCATAACATCCAAATCAATACCGCGAAGAGCGTGAACCAAATTATCGCCCATCCTGTAAGTCTTCCAGACTTTTCTCAACTGAATGATCGGCTTCATACAGACTTCAACTCCTTCAACGCCAAAGCAAGAGCTTTACGAACCTTCGGAGCTTTCTGCTTCAACTCACCAGACTTCATCATCAAAAACATCTGATTACGCAAAGTATCCCACTCAGGATTAATCTCCTTGAACGGAAACACCCCTTTCTTCATGCTCTCAACCATCGCCATAGGAAAACCCATATCCTCACCAGTAATGGCAGAAAGCACCTTCATGCCCTCCAAGAAATTATTCAAACACTCATTCCGCTTTTCATCAATTGAGTGAAGCTTATGCCTGCCATCAACAGTCAATTTATACTCAGTCGCACGGCCAACACCCTTTGCTTCAACCAAGCCTTCTGTTTTCAGATTATCAAGAAGAGGATACATGCTGCCAGGAGAAGGTTTTGTACCAACACGTTCCTCAATATGCTTCATCAAAGAATAACCAGAACGAGGACTTTCAGCTAACGCTTTCAGCACAACTATCTTCAAAAATCCTCTTAACATTGACGAAGCCATGTCGTTACCGACATATCGGAAGCGATACCACTATTTAAAGCTTGTGTCATAAGGTTATTATAACACCATTTAATCGCCAGTTATATGGGTGGAGACTTATTAGAGAGAGTGGACATTTTATTTGCCCGTTCTAAACTAGAATTCATTAGGCACATCATTCCAGAATGCCAAAAAAATAAGCACTTACCCATGCCTCTGGCATCAATGCTCGATCTTGGCTGTGGAGACGGCCGGGTTGTGGAAGAATTTTCACAACACGGATACGATGCACACGGCATAGAATTGAATGAAACACTTGTCGAAAAGGCAAAGAAACGCAAGGGAAAGTTCGCATATGGAAACTACCTGCCCAGCGCAGTCCTTGCGCGAACACGCCAAGGACCACATGTTTTTTTACAAGAAACTCCAGACCCATATGAACTGCTCGGCAAACAGCCAGACCAGTTCGATCTGTTCTTCATCTATCCATTCGACGACCAGATGCCGCCAGTGTTCGACTTCTTCCGCAGCTTCGCAAAACCCGGCGCACGCCTCCTGGTAGCAGGCTCAGAGGAAAATTGGAAATACAATGATTACCCCGGGAGAAACATCCAGCACATTGCCATCCCATCTAATTTCTACGCAGACGAGTTAATGAAAGCGTATACTGTTTACAAGAAAACCGCTTAACCACAATCCAACAGAAAGATACACACTATACAGGAAAGACCAAACCTGAGACCCAGAGCGCAATACAGCTTGCAAGAACGCCTACAACAAAACCAGAAACCAATTCAAACTTCTGATGCTTTCTCAAAACACCATGCGCGTAAAACATTGCGGCAAAGATTACAAAAGTAAACACTGCAAAACCAACACTCTTGTAATACCAATTAATCACAGTCCATAATATAACAGAATTCATGATATGAGAGCTGGCTTTCACGCTGAATGACGATTTTATAATCTGCCATAATATAAGAGAAACCACAAGACCAACAACCATCTGCGTGAAAAACGACCAGTGAATACCAATCATAGAACGAGCCGCGACCAGCACGAAAAATAGGTAAGAGCCTAACGCTTCAAGATCCCGAAACAATTCTTTTTTCCAGCTCATCTCATTTTCCTCGCAACTTCAGGGAAATAAGTATACGTGTATTCTTCGTAATTAATCAATGTTTCGTAATCACGCACTGACTGAGTGAAATAACTCCTCAACTCAGCAGTTGTCTTCACCAAATCATCAGGATTAGAAGTGCAAATGTACAAAAACACATTATACTTGCCAATAGTCTTCACGCCCCACAAAACATCTTTATTAGTTCTAAGGAATTCCCGCAGAGTAGCCTCCTTTTTCTCGCTAAAGCCAGCAATGCTCAACAAAATAGCGTACACGTTATAATTAATCAAGTCATAATTAATGACAGGAACGAAACCAGCAATCACTCCACACTGCTTCAAATTCTTCATCCGGTATTTGACAGTATCCGCAGAAACGCCAAGCTTCTGCGCGATATGCTGCAACGGCAGATAAGCATGATCTGCAACAACGCCGAGCAGCTTATAGTCAAGCTCGTCAAGCTTCGGCTCATCATACGACACCTGCTTGACTTCCA
>CAZCCU010000044.1:0-4093 GCA_964497645.1 uncultured Methanosarcinales archaeon | reverse complement strand
GTATGGTTTTGGAAAAGCTTTCTGAGAGCTTGAAGAATACTTTGCAGAAGATTGCGAAGTCGATGTTTGTAGATGAAAAACTCATCAATGAATTGGTCAAGGACATTCAAAGGGCGCTCTTGCAGGCTGACGTTAACGTAAAGCTGGTTTTCGAGCTGACTCAGAAAATCAAGGACAGAATCATTAAGGAAGAGACTCCTGGCGCGTTGACGAAGAAAGAGCATCTTATCAACATTGTGTACGAGGAATTGACGAAATTCTTGGGTGGGGAGAAGTCTGAGATTATTTTGGGTGACAAGACTCCTAATAAGATTATGCTGGTTGGTTTGTTCGGCTCGGGTAAGACTACTACGTGTGGCAAGCTTGCCAAGTATTTCATTAAGCGTGGCAAGCGTGTTGCTTTGCTTGGTTTGGACGTTCACCGTCCTGCTGCGATGCAGCAGTTGGAGCAGGTTGGCAAGCAGATTCATGTCCCAGTGTTTATTCTTCAAGGCGTCAGAGACCCTGTTCATATTTACAAGCATTTTGAGCCTGAGTTCAAGAAGTTTGACCTTGTTCTTATTGACACTGCTGGTCGTGATGCTTTAAGCCAGGATTTGATTGATGAGTTGAAGCAAGTGCATGAAATAGCCAAAGCGGATGAATCTTTGTTGGTCATTTCTGCTGATATTGGTCAGGCCGCGCAGACTCAGGCTAAAGCGTTCCATGAGGCTGGCGCTATTACTGGTGTTATCGTGACAAAGATGGACGGTACTGCTAAAGGTGGGGGAGCGTTGAGCGCGTGCGCGGTCACAGGAGCGTCGATTAAGTTCATTGGTGTTGGCGAGAAGGTTGACGATTTTGAGCAGTTTAATCCGAAAGGTTTTGTTGGCAGGTTATTAGGAATGGGTGACTTGGAAGCATTGCTGGAAAAAGCAAAGGAAGCGATCACTGAGGAAGAGGCTAAGGATATTGAGAAGAAACTTCTCAAAGGCGAATTTAATCTTATGGATTTGTACAGTCAGATGGAAGCTATGTCTAAGATGGGTCCGTTGGGCAAGGTTTTGGAGATGATTCCAGGTCTAGGCTCAATTTCATTGCCAAAAGAAGCTTTGCAGGTGCAGGAAGGCAAGTTGAAGAAGTGGAAGTTTGCTATGAACAGTATGACTAAGGGTGAGTTGGAGGACCCTGAGGTTATTGATGCGCAAAGGATTGAGCGTATCAGCAAGGGTTCTGGTGTGTCAACTGGCGACATTCGTGACATGATCAAGCAGTATAAGCAGTCTAAGAAGATGGTTAAGATGTTGAAGGGCGAGAATCCTGAGAAATTAATGAAAAAGTTAAGCAAAAAGGCCGGTCCGCAGTTGAAGTTTTAGTGGCAATATCCAACACATTGTGCTGAGCAGAATTGTTCCATTTGTTGTTTGCACACGTTTGCTTGGTTTGGAACATATGTGCAGGCTTGCGTGCAGGCTGAAGGGTCAATGACTGGGTTGTCGTTGCAGATGTCTTTGCAGTCTGGTCTTCCGCTTTGCGTGCAGGAGTTTTGCGAGGTTGATTTGCAGTTTTCTTCGCAGTCTTGTATGCATTCTTCTTCTGGTGATAATTCTGGCTGTGTTTCTATTTTTGGAGGCGGTACCGGTGCTGTTTGAACAACAGTTGTTTCTTGTGGTGCTTTGACTTGCGGCTCAAGCACGGTCTCTGTTTTTGGCGCTTCGACTTGTTTTTCCATGACTGGCTTAGTGATTACTTCTTGTGTTGCTGGCGCGCAGCTGATTAGAATTGCTAGGAAAAGTATTGCCCATTTCATTTTACGAACCTCCTGATGATATCTTCGTTCATGACTTCTGGGTGGAATATGCACCCATATATCTCTTTTTCGGCGTGTTTTATCATGCAGGGCTTGCCGTTTGACGTTGCTAGAACTTTAAAATTGCCTATTCCTGTCTTTGTGTGCAGGAAATATGCGGTGAATGTGCCTTCTGCTAATCTGTTTTTTTCGACAACTTCCACTGGTTGTGGTCCGATGATGGTGTTATTTTCTAATGGAACGCCGTATTCTTTGGCAATGACTTGCATTCCTGCGCAGATTCCTAGTACTGGCTTGTCGCATTCTTTTAGCCAGCTGAAGTCTCCTTCAAGATAGTCAAAGTCTTTTAGCGCTGTTCCAGTAATGATTATTTTGTCTGCTGTTTTGAGGTCTTCTTTTGTTATTCGCGAAAAATGCTTGACATTGTGGCTGTCGGTTAGCAGTGCTACTGGTCTGACGAATTCTGCTTCGCTGAGTTCTTCTTTGCACGTGCTGATGATTAAAATCATTGTTTGCTCTCCAGTTTCGCGTCTATTATTTCAAAGGTGCCGTTGTAATTGTCGTTCCACTTCACTTCATTTTTCGTAATTACTATTTTTTTCTTGAATACTGGTGCGTCAAGGACTGTTGTCTCTATTTCTCCTCCCTCGCCTGCAGGATTTATGTGGTGTGTTGATTCTATTTTTGCTAATCTTTCAATCATGGTTTTGTCAATTTCCGCGCCAAGGTATGTTTTGTCTAGTGGCTCTGCGAATACTCCTGAGATTACTGCGCGTATTCCTCTGTCAACAATTTCGTAGAGCAGTTCTACCTGGTTTTTCAGCCATAATGGGTTGAAACACCAGAGTTTGAGTTCGTTGCAGATTTTTTGCACTCGTGAAGCTTGGTATGTGCTTCTGACTGCTCCTGTTACAATGCCCTCAATCTGGTATCGTGCAATTGCTTCTTGTATTGCTTTTTTCAAGTCTTCGAGTTCTTTTTCTTTTTCTCCTTTGGTTGTAACCCGCACTAACGGTATGCCCATCGCTTGTGATTGCAGTAATGTCATGTCTATGTTTGGCGTGTGGAACATGTAGCTTTCCTTGTTGGAAGAAACAATGCTTATCAGGCAAACTATCTCGTGGTATCTTTGTGCTTTGATGAGTGCTAAAGTGGAATCCTTGCCTCCTGAGTATAATACGCCGAGTTTCATCATGTTATTTCGTCAATAAACGGTTTAAAAGCGTTGCGGTAAAACTTATATTCCTCTTCTTTAGAACTGCTGGGAATGGGGCTTTTGGAGAACTTGCTCGATTATTCGCACAAATCTTTAGTGAGCTTTTCAATAGGAGACAGGCCATACAAAGGCGTTCTGGAGCATGGCCGTTCTGCAATTGTTGGAGCGTCGTTTGGGACAACTTCTTGCAATGAGCGTCTTGCGCGGACAGCGTATAGCGCGAGATGTTATTTCAATTCTGAACTGCCTGCCATTTTGCAGAAGGAAATTTTTGATAATTATGTCCGTATGCACGGAGTATATAGAACGATGAGTGTTGGAGCAGACAACAATAAAGATATTTCTCGCGTTGTTTCTGAACTTGATACGCGAGGAGTGTTGACTGTTGCTAGGGATGTTCTAGATGCCAACTTTTTGGATCCGAAGAAGGTTGTTTATGTAGCACATCCTGCTCACATGCATCGGGTTATTGCTGTTGGCAAGAAGTTAGGGTTGTATGGGGTGCCGTTTTTCGAGCAGGAAGTGCAGTGGAGTGATCCTGATGACAGGCAGCGTTGGACGATTTCTCCTGCTCGTTGGGCGTTGCGCGAAGTTTTTGCGCGCATTCATCATAATTGCAAAGGTTACATGTGAGAAACCTTTTTATATTGTGGCGCGCATGGTTCTGTCATGTCAAAAAGAGGCAGTGTTGGAGTTTTTGTTCTTGTTAGCATCCTGGTTGTTGCTTTGGTAGGTGCTTTCTACCTTGTTTCTGGACAGTCGCCTCCTACTGGAATGGTGTATCTTTCCCGGGATATTATTATGCCTTCTATTGTTAACCCGTATGGGAACCAGTTTGTTGAATTGCCGTATTCTATAAGAGGGATGTCGCATCAGTACGTGTACGCACAGAGTTATGGACTTAAGGGTAATCCGAGGGTTACAATGCGTGATTGCCAGACTTATTGTTTTGGCCGTCCTGACGGCATACCTGATATGAGGTATCCTAAGATTGAGTATGGCGGTAAAATGTTGCGCGGTTGTGTGGCCGAGTGTAATGAGCAGAGGCTTGGCATCACAGATACGACAGTTCATGATTATCATCATGA
>CAZCCU010000043.1:0-4624 GCA_964497645.1 uncultured Methanosarcinales archaeon | reverse complement strand
GCAATCGACTACCCGAATGCGAAACCTCACATCGGGCACGCGTATGAGAAAATAGTAGCTGACTTTCTGGCAAGATGGCACGAACTGAATGGAGAAGATGTTTATTTCCTGACAGGCACAGATGAACACGGGCAAAAGATAGAGAAAACAGCCAAAGAAGCCGGCAAGACGCCGAAACAATTCGTGGACGAAATGTCTGAACATTTCAAAAAACTCTGCGAAAAGCTTAATGTCAAGATTGACCAGTTCATCAGAACAACAGACAAAAAGCACGTCAAAACAGCAACAGAGATCTTCACCAAAGTATTCGACAAAGGACTGATCACAAAAGGAACTTACTCTGGACTCTACTGCACTGGTTGCGAAGCATTCTATACGGAAAAAGATGTGCCGGACGGACTCTGCCCAGTGCACCAAAAGGCTGTTGAAAACCTCAGCGAGGAAAGCTATTTCTTCAAGCTGTCAGAATTCCAGCAAAAAATTATCCAACATATAGAACAACACCCAGACTTCATACAGCCAGAATCGCGGCGCAACGAAATACTGAGCAGGCTGAAAGAGCCCCTGCGAGACCTGAGCGTCAGCAGAACAACATTCAAATGGGGAATACAAGTACCACAAGACAAAAACCACGTCATCTACGTCTGGTTTGACGCTTTACTGAATTATCTGAGTGGCGTAGCGTATCCGACAACTAAATTCCAGAAATACTGGCCGGCAAACTGTCATTTGATTGGTAAAGATATAGCGTGGTTTCACACGGTAATCTGGCCTGCCATCTTGTTTTCAGCAGAGATTCCTTTGCCTAAAACAATCTATTGCCACGGGTGGCTGACAGTCAACGGGCAGAAAATGTCGAAATCGCTTGGAAATGTCATTGATCCAGTGCATATTGCTGACGCGTACGGCACAGACCCATTGCGCTACGTACTTTTACGTGAAGTTCCAGCAGGAGAGGATGGCGACTTCTCAGAGCAAACGCTTGTGCAAAGAAACAACTCTGATTTAGCAGATTCGCTTGGCAATCTTTTACAGCGAGCTTCTGTGCTAGTGCATAAAAACTTCCATGGCAACATCCCAATCTTCGGAAAAGTAACGGAAAGAGAAAAAGAACTCGAAGAAGCTATTCCAGACCTTGCAAAGCTCAACGACCTTGTCAATAATTACAAATGGCACCATGTTGTTGAGCAGATATGGAATTATGTTGGCAAGTGCAACAAGTACGTAAATGACACAGAGCCCTGGAAACAAGCCAACGATGCAGAAAGACTGGCAACAATATTATACACGCTCGTTGAGCATCTTCGTATTATTTCCATCTTGGTGTGGCCAATAATTCCTTCCAGTGCAGAAAAGATAGCGGCGCAAATCGGACAGCCGATAGGCAAGCTTAAAGATGCGAAATTCAAGAAAAACACGAAAGGAGTAATTTCACAGCCGGAAATACTCTTCAAAAAAATGGAAATAACGAAGGAGGACATTTTCTCAATATTGAATTTGCGCGTCGCGCACATAACTAAAGTCGACCCTCATCCAAACGCGGATAAACTATACGTGGTAACACTTGACGTCGGACAAGACGAAACAAGGCAATTGGTTGCAGGAATGCGACCATACTACAAACCAGAGCAATTAATCGGAAAGCACATAATCTTCATCAGCAATCTTAAGCCAGCCAACATCAGAGGCATAGACAGCAACGGAATGATGCTGGCAGCAGAAAAAGATGGTATAGTGAGAGTGCTAGAAGCGCCAGAAGCCCACGCTGGAGACCAAGTTACTGTTGAAGGAATAACGCCAAAAACAGAACAGATAACAATAGAACAATTCCAGCAGATAAAGCTCACAACGAAAAACAAGCAAGCGGTTTACAACGACAAACCGCTAAAAACACACAAAGGACCAGTTGTGGTTGACCAGCCAGATGGCGCAAAAATCAAATGAAAATCGGCATCATACTCTTTCCGATCTTCTGCTTGTTATTTAGTTTCTTCGTTCTGATAACTGATCCAGCATTCACCTATTTGTTTTTGGAAAACCCAGAAAGCATAGAGCCAACCAAACAGCTTTTCAAATACTTTGCGGCAACAGCAGAAATCCCGGAGATATTCGATCAAGAAGAAAAAGCGCACTTAGAAGATGTAGCAATGGTGATAAGAGGAACATTCATGCTTATGATTCTAGCTGCTCTGGGACTATTGACTGGAAAACCGTACAGGCAAAGCGTAAGACAAGGAACAATACTTCTCCTAATTATAGTAGCGCTGATAATACTAATACCATTCGACAGCCTGTTTACCGGATTCCACAAAATCGTATTCCCGCAGGGAGGGTGGATTTTTGCCCCAGAAAGTACGTTGATACAATTCTATCCAATAAAGCTCTTTGCGACCAGCGCACTTGCGATAGTCATTCATTCATTAATCACTGCATTCTTCCTGAATTATCTTGAAATCGTCTCAAGAAGGGGATGAAATAACTTCTCAACACCGTAATATATTTTTGAAAACGTAAAAATTTAAATACCGTTTGAGTATCCGGGAATAGTAACAAACTTATCTACCAAAAACAGGGGGAAAAAACATGAAGAGATACGCCATTGTCGCACTTCTTGCAATAGTTTTGCTTGCATGCGCTCCAGTTATGCCAGCGCGCAATCAGACAGTAGAGAACAAAACAGTAGAAGTAACACCAGAAGAAACAGTCGAAGATGAGGTTGTTGAGGAAGAAGTTGTTGAGACTGAAGAAAATGCTACAATGGAAGAGTCTGAAGAAGAGCCTGGAGTGGATCTCCGCGATGTTCCCAAAAAGGAAGTTGTTGAAGGAGACCTTGTCAACTTCCCCAATCTCAGAGCGGTTGATCCTGATGGAGACCCGATTGCATACACATTCACCGAGCCTTTGAATGAAAAAGGTACGTGGCAGACGAGTATTGGAGATGAAGGAGACCACTTAGTCACTATAACAGCTTCAGACGGCACAAACACTGTTTCACAGAAAATCTTGATTGTTGTGCTGCCTAAGAATAAGGCTCCTGTAATCAGTCTTGAAGAGCCTGTTGAGGCCAAAGAGGGAGAGACTCTTGTCTTGCAGCCTGCTATTACCGACCTTGAAGGAGATCCTATCGATGTGACGTATTCTGGCTGGATGGACAGTAATACGATTGACGTCGGATTTGATGACTCAGGTAACCACAAGGTTGTCATAACAGCGTCCGATGGCAAAGCCAGCGCTTCTAAGGAAGTTATCATTTCAGTTCAGAACGTCAATAGGGCGCCTTTATTGGCAGAGATTTCTGCCGATTCTATCAAGGAAGGGCAGAAGTTCACCATTAAGCCAAGCTCCAAGGATCCGGATGGCGATAACGTGACGTTATCCTATGATTTCCCGCTTGATGAAAGCGGCACTTGGCTGACTGAAATCGGCGATGCCGGCGAATATGAGATTCTTGTAACTGCAAGTGACGGCACTGCGACAGCTGAGACGACCTTCATGCTTACTGTTGAAGCAATCAACAGAGCGCCTGTGATCGAGCTCGAAAGCCCGGTCATAGTCAATGAAGGCGATATTGCTGAATTGAATCCAGCAATCACTGATCCTGAAGGCGATGAGATCAGGGTTACGTATTCCGGCTGGATGAATACCAACACCAGGCAGACAACCTATGATGATGCAGGCAACCATAAAGTGATGATTACTGCACGCGACGTGGCTGGCAACGAGGCAAAACTTGAAGTGATCCTGTCTGTTGAAGACGTCAACAGGCCTCCAATCTTTGGAGCCGGAAGCTTCAATTAATTTTTTTATTATTTTTCTTATATTTCTAAATCTTCTGTAACTTCATTTTACTTGAGTTGAAAACCGTCCCAGAATCCTTGCCGGACTAAAGTTTACGGATTCTGTCGGAAACTTTACGGTTTTTTTCCGTATTTGTCATCAGAAGTCTTTTCTCTGCCAAATAAATGTGCAGTGTCATTGACGCACAGCACGTGCCATCCTTGTTTATCGTATTTTAGTCTGGTTATGGATGTTTTACCTATAGCTATTTTGTATGTTATGCTTGGACTAAATTCCATAATGCCTCTTAGCAGGCATTTGAATGACATGCCGTGTCCAAATACTCCGATTTTGCCATCTTTTGTCGTTAAGCTTTCTACAAATCCGTACATTCTTTTTTCTACTTGTCTTTGGGATTCTCCGTTTGGTGGCTGGAATTCCCAGTTGTTAGAATTTATTAGTGCAAGTGTTTCTTCTGTATGTATTTCAATCCGTGGCTTGCCTTCCCAGTCTCCTTCGGACAGTTCTTGAATGTCTTCACATTTTACGATTTTGTCCAACCCGCCGATAGTTGAACAAACTATTTTTGCAGTATCAATCGCTCTTATTGCTGGTGATGCATAAATTTCATCAAACTGAATTCTTTCTCTCAACAGTCTTTGTGCGAGTAATCTTGCTTGTTCTCTGCCTTGTGGAGTTAATTGAACATGATTTGATCTTCCTCCTATGTAGGTTCTATCATAGTTCATTTCGCTTTCTGCGTGCCTGATGAGATAAAGCTCTAACATTTTTCCACCCTTCACGTGATTAAAAGTTGTGTTAAATAAGCTTTTCTATGCTCATCTGA
>CAZCCU010000042.1:0-5393 GCA_964497645.1 uncultured Methanosarcinales archaeon | reverse complement strand
TCAATATTAGGAAGCTTCTCCGGCAATCTGGACAATTTAACCATGGCGTCAATAAGCGCTTTCCTATTAACAGGCTTCTGGCCGCGAACACCATCAAGCAAAGCCTTGCCCTTCAATTCATCCAACATCTGCTCAGCTTCCTTTGTACTGATCGGGCAGACTCTAAAGGCAACGTCCTTATACACTTCAACATAAATACCGCCAATTCCTGCTAAAAGCACATGACCAAAACTTGGATCATTCTTAATGCCCAAAAACATCTCAACACCACTGCAATGCTCCTGCACCAGAACTTTGCCCCTTTCAAGAAATTTAGAAGCAGTCTCTCTTAAGAAATCCAGCTGGCGAACAGCAGTAACACCGCCAGCCTCTGTTTTATGAATAAATTTCGGAGAGACCAACTTCAAAACGACAGGAAAACCGAACTTCTTAGCATACCGCTCAGCATCCTTGACAGAAGACGCCAAATGATGCTTCGCAACAGGAATGTTAATTTTAGCCAATGACTCATCAACAGTCAAAATCACATCAATCACCCGGAACTTTGCGCAGGAAATACAAGCCAATCACGAAAAACACCAGCAAAGACACCAGCGCAGCCTGATAATTAACAAACTTTGCAAGCGCGCCAAACAAAATAGGGCCAATAACGCCAGAAAATTTATTCGTTAACTCCAAAAAGCCAAAAAACTGGCCAACCTTAGCCTTAGAAACCATTTCCAACATCTTAGGCCTTTGCGCAGTCCACACCATACCCAAAGCAGCACCGCCCAATACGCCGGCAATAACAAATGTGACGAGATTACTAACGAAATACAATACACCTATGACGAGAATCCACAACAATCCAGACCACACCAGCACTTTCTTAGCACCAAACCGATCAGATAGCCTGCCGGAAATAAAACTTCCCACGACCGCGCCCAAAGACTGAATAGCGTACACGACAAAAAAAGCCTGAACGCTCAAATCAATCTGCTGGCGCGCGAACAGGAAAAGAAACACGATAACAGCATTAATAGCATTAGTGTAGAAAAACATGGAAAGGAAAAACATGAAAATAGGCTTATGCCTGGCAAGATTACGCAAAGTGTACAACACACTGCCGAAACTTTCACGTATGAACATGGCAGTCGTGCGCTGATTTTTAGCAGAATGAGGCTCTTTTATGCCGAAAAACGTAGGCAATGAGAAAATGAAAAACATAAGCGCTGTAGCGATAAAAATCGCCTTGGCGCCCTCAGCAGTCTCCCAGCCCAAACGCGACAGCATTATGGCAGCAATCGCTAAAGAGATAAGAGTGCCAAAATAACCCATGCCAGTGCCGATACCAGACAAATTGCCCATCTCAGAAGACTTCGCAAGCTTCGGCATCAACGCATTATAAGTCGTCAAAGCGGCATGATACGCAAAATTAGCGAAAAAGCCAGCCAACAAGGCGCCTGTTAATGATACTTCAGCTACCAGCCAAGTAAGAAAACAGCACACGATGGTGAAAAAGATGATGAACGGCATCCTTCTGCCAATATGATCAGACCAAGCGCCAATCACAGGAACAATAAAGCCAACCAACAGCATGCTCAAGCCGAATACCAGACCGATTTGGAATTCGTTACCGCCTAAGAATGTTTTAACATAAAAAGGAAAAAAGAACGTCACGAAAAGCGCGGAAAAAATCGTGTTTGCAAGGTCATACATGCCCCAAGCAAAAACCTCTTTTTTGTTCATGCATTTGATGTGTAGATACGCGTTTTTAAATCTTAGCCTAGAAAACTATATTAACAACTTGCAACAGAAAGCAACACATGAACCACGAACGAAAACTTCTTGTCGCAGCATTCGTCAGCCTATTTGTTCTCCTCATGATAGGCACAATAACTTTCAAACATATTGAAGGATGGTCAACAATAGATTCATTCTACTTCACAGGCATGACCATGCTAACAGTCGGCTATGGAGACATCACACCACACACCAGCACTGGAAAAATCGCAGCAATCATTTTCGCTTTTATATCAGTCGGCATAGCACTCTATTCAGTCAATCTAATCGCACGCCTAGCATTCAGACAAAACCTAGAAAGCGCGGAATGGCTTGTGAGAAAAACTAAGTTCGGAGCTTCGAAAGAACCTTCTTCCAATCAATCATCATCGGAACAGGGTCGTCAATACAAATAACATCCTTGTCATCAATTAGAACCTCAAAATTCTGAGACTCCAGCACGTCATAGCGCCTCACGACCTTGTTCAAAATCCAGCCCTTGAAAGCCCTGCCACCCAAATAATCAAAACGCAACTCTTTCTTAATCTCCAAACCATTCTGCGCAAGATATTCACTCGCATTCTCAAAAGTAACCTGGTAGCATTCAGATGCTTTCACCAATTCTTCAAGTTCTGGAACCAACTTGTGCTGAGCGCCAATACTCAACCATTCAGCATCAGTACCGAATTGGTTGGTCGTGTTGGTCACATTGGTGACGTTTGTAACATTGCTGAAAGAAACATTAACAGGAAGCTCAACGGTCTTAATAATTGTAACATTCTCAACGGTTTTATCAGCCTTAAATATTTCAGGCTTATAGATGACTTCCTTTGGAGGTTCCTCTTCTTTAATCTGAACACACGATGCCAAGATTAAGCCTAAAACCACCAGCCACAATACTATTTTCATCTCTAATTTGCACGTTCTTCTCCTCTATAAAAGGTTTTATATAGTGTAGGCACACAAAAGAGCATAGCGAAAAAGAGGTCAGTCATGGTATATCCAATAGCTAAAATTATCCTGTGGCCAGCATTCAATCTCTTCATCAAAAAAATAGAAGGAATAGAGAACCTGCCGAACAAGCCATTCATTCTAGTAGCAAACCACGAAAGCTACATTGACGGCGCTATTTTCGTGACAGCAGTAGCATGGCACAAGAACAAACAACTCAGCTATTTCGTAACAAATGAGAAGTTCACAGGGCCAATATGGGACGCGTTCTTTGATTATTTCGGAGCAATACGCGTAAACGGAAGCCTGGAAAAAGGGCTCAAAGCGCTAAAATCAGGAAAATGTATGGGCCTCTTCCCAGAAGGACGAAGAACATACACCCACACACTGCAACAAATCAAGCACAAGGGACTCGGAGCACTAGCGCTTATCAGCAAAGCGCCAGTCGTGCCAGCAGCCATACACACGTATCACTTCTGGAGCCGCTACCAAAAAATTCCAAACTTCAAACGCAACATTGTCATAACCATAGGAAAACCAATGAAGTTCAAAGCAAAACCAACACCGGCCAATGTCAAGAAAACAATCTCAACAGTATGGAAAGAGGTGAATAGACTTGCGCGAATATCTCACGCTTAAAGAACTGCGCACGTTCAGTTTCGAGAAAATAGAAAGACTGCAAAATTTAAGGTTTAAAGCAACCTGCAGGTACATGCTACCATACGTGCCATTCTACGCAAACATGTTCAAACAATACGGAATAGACCCATTCACGCTAAAAAAAGTAGAAGACTGGCAGAAAAAAGGCCTGCCACTGCTAAAAAAAGCAACTTATATGAAAAACCCAAAAGACTTTGTTGTCGCACCAGACTTAAGCAAGATATTCGCAAACCATTTCCAATACTTGGACAACCAGGATGAATACGGAAGCGCCATTCATTTACTGTTCTCACCACACAAACGAGAGATACTGAAAGAATACTACTCGCCAAAAATGCTTATTTTTTCAGGAGGAACAGAAAGCGGAAATCCGACGCCGGTGTTGTTAACAGGCAAACAGAAATTCGACACCCTGATGGCGTTATTAAAAATTATTGGAGAACTCGTCCTTCAGCGATTTGGAAAAGAGAAAACAGTTGGCATGAACGTATTCCCATACGCGCCACACTTAGGCTGGCACGCGGTGCATCATGCGCTCGACATCAACGCAGACCTGAACTTGTGCACGGCAGCAGGCGGAGCAGTACCAACAGAACGACTAATAGCAATGGCGGACAAAACAAAACCAAACATCATCTGCGGAATGAGCGATTATTTGAGAAACAGATTCCTGCCGCTCGCCATTGAGAAAAAAATCACTCTGCCGGAAAAAGTCTTGTTTGTCAACGGCGCGCAAAAAATGCACGACGCAGAACGAGACAAAATAACAGAACTCGCCAGAAAAGTCGGAGTAAAACAAGCAATAGTTCTTGATCTGTATGGAGCAAGCGAGTTCAAAGAAGCGCTACTGCCAGAATGCAAACCAGGAAGCGGGTATCACCACATCGCGCCGTTGAGCACAATCATAAAAACAGTTGAAGTAACGCACGCAACAGATGAAGTCATAGATGAATGGAACTTTGTTGAAGGCGGAGGCTATGCAGCCAGCTGGAACACAGATGGAGCAGGAACACTATTAGCCGGTTATTTCATCGGAGACAAATATGACAGGGTAACAAATGACAAATGTTCAAACTGCCAGCTAAACGTCATGCGCATATACGAAATCAACAGAATAAGAGAAGTAGAAGCACAACTAAAATTGACAGGAATTGTAGAAGAAAAAGTAAAAGGAACGCGAGTCAATCTGGTAGCGATAAGAGATGCGGCACTACAATTACCAGAAGTAAAAGAAGCACAAGTCTACCTCAACAGGAAAAAAGGACTGCTAGAATTACGATTCATATCAGATAATCCGTCAAGAGCGAAACAAAAACTGGAAAAGCTGTTTACAGGAGCAGAAATAAGGCCAAAAATCATATCCAGCACGCTCCAAAAACTACAAGGAGACAAAATCAAGTTTGAAGGAATAAAAGTAGAATGAACCTCGACCCATTCTTCCATGCCAAAAGTATAGCTGTTATTGGCGCAGCCCGCGAACCAGGAAAAATAGGCAACACAATATTGAAACAATTAATGGGCAGGGATTTCAAACTATACCCGGTAAATCCGAACGCGGACGAAATATTAGGACTAAAGTGCTACGCAAGCGTGATTCAAGTACCAACAAAAATCGAACTGGCAGTAATCGCAACACCTGGACCAACAGTGCCCGGCATTCTTGACCAATGCGGAAAAAAAGGAATTTCTCACGTCGTCATCATCTCAGCAGGATTCAAAGAAGTAGGAAACATGAAACTCGAGAAGGAGTTACTAGACAAGCTCAAAGGCAACAAGATAACAGCAATCGGACCAAACTGCCTAGGCATATTTGACGCGCACACAAAAATGGACATGCTCTTCCTGCCAAAAGAGCGCCTGAAAAGACCACACGCGGGCGTAATATCGTTTATTTCACAAAGCGGAGCAACAGGAAGCGCAGTATTAGACCTGGCAGCATACGAAGGCTACGGATTCGCAAAATTCATCAGCTACGGAAACGCGGCAAACGTCGATGAGAGCGATTTACTTGAGTACCTGGC
>CAZCCU010000041.1:0-5596 GCA_964497645.1 uncultured Methanosarcinales archaeon | reverse complement strand
GAAACAAACCCCTCAGCTTGAGGAAAAACTCCAAAAAGTACGGAACAAAAAGAATGACGGCAGAACGCTCAAGGTCGCCGACAATCGCAACAACAGCGATAGAAGCTCCGACGGCATAAGTCAGACTGTTCCCAGGAAGAATCCGCGCAGGAAACCTATTGTACCAGAAAAAAGCGAGCAAAGCGGCAACCATACTAAACGCGATAACAACGGCAGCAAAACTTTCAGTCATCCAGGCAAGATAGCCAAGAGTGCTTAGAATAATGATGCCCATCCCTGCCTCAAGACCATTCAGACCAGCAAGAATATTGAAACCATTCGCAGCCCCGACAATCCCGACAGGCACGACAACAAAAGGATAAAAATGGCCCAGAGCGACAAATCCGAGAAAAGGCAGGTTCATAGCATTCTCGCCAGCATTAACAACCGCCAGAGGAAGACAAGCAAACAAAGTCAGCAACGGCTTCTGATACTGCCTCAGCCCAATCCGCTCGCCCAGCAAGTCATCAACAATGCCGATAAGCAGAGCAATCAAAATGGTTGATACGGACGCGAGAAGAACACTCGTGTAATCAGCCGGACCCTTTGTGTAAACAAAAGTCTGAGCCGCAATAAAAAACAAAATACCAATAACAGCTCCGAAAGCCACAATCAAACCCGCCAAGTAAGGAAGCCTTCTCGCCGGAAGCTTTTGCGCATCACTAATCAACAAATTCTGTCTGCGGGAACGCTTAATCCAATAAGGAATAGCTATAAGCGTGAAAACAAAGCTGATTACAAATGCAACACTCACATAAAACGCAAGCATAACAGCCGGATTAAGCTGACAATTTTTAATGTTTGCGGTAAAAAACCATAGTCAAAAAGACAAAACCCAGCAAGCCCACTATCACCTTGCTCAAGATCACACCCCAAACGCCATAAAATGAAGTCATCAATGCAAGCAGAACAAGCTCCAGCACTCCAGTGCCAAGATTATACGCGTACAATAACTTGACAAGCTTCCTGCCCTGGAAGAAAGCGTAAAGCACAGAAGTAGGAACGAAAAACATAAGATAAATCAACGCCACCTGGGCATACCTCACGGATTCAACATACTTCTCAGAGAAAACAAAAGGAATCAGCCACGGCATAACTAGAATGACGACAACAACCATAACTGCTGAGACGAGAGCGAACTCCCAAAACAACGTCTTGATACGATAAGCATGCCCGGAATGCGCTCTTGACAGCTTTGGCAGAAGCAAAGAAGAAAACAATTTACCACAGAAAGACAAAGTCAATGGTATAGACGTCGCGATAGTATAAACAGCCAAAACCTCAAAACCAGCTATGAAAGCTATAACGAAACGATCAGCAAAAGGCGTGAGAAAATTAATCGCGCTCATGAAAGTAACGTGCCTTCCATAAGAAACAATGTTCTTGTCAACAGGCGAGCGCTTCACATTCCGCGCGAGCTTCAAATACGCAAACACAAACACCAAAATCGCGACAATCATCGATGATATCATTATGGCAAACAACGATTTTGTCAGCAACAGCGCCAAAATTCCCGCAATCATGCCCAGCACGCCAAGAAGAACCTCATACAACGCAGCCTTGTCAAACTGCTCCTTTCCCCTATAATACGCCATAATAGACGAGATGGCAGCAAACAAAGGAAACAGCACAGCCATCGCTAAAAACACGTGCCAAAAAGGCTGAGGCCGGACAAACTTGAAAAACAAAGACACGCCAACCAGCGCAACACTGCCCATCAAAGACCATCTGAGTTTAGAGCGCGTGCCAGAAAAAAATGATGACTCATACCCTCGCGCAACAGACTGAACAATAGCAGTATCCATTCCCGGCATGGAAAACACCATGAAAGTGAAAAGAATCGTTGAAATGAACTGGTACTCGCCGTAGAAACCCTTGTCAGCAACACGCGCCATGACAATGAGCAAAACCAGCCTGCACAGCAGAGCGCCGCCATAACCCAGATACGTCCAAAAACCAGATCTCACAAAATACTGAACATCAATATTAAGAAAACGCGAAAGCCTGTTAAGAACACCATTTCCCCTCTCCGCAAGACTGCGAATAAACCTCATCCTCACCTAATCCAGACAACCTCTTTAAAATCCTTTTGCCCGCATGTTTTAAATATGAAAGCGCAGACAGCCAGCACGGATGGAAAAAAATACTTACACAACATGGATACTCCTCCTCATCGCGCTGATAACAGGAGGCATTGTCCTAAACACATCTTCCTCGCTGGAAATAGTTGAAAAAGCCATCACGATACAAGTCAACAACGCCATAACACAAAGCATACTTCAACAAACCATCGACAAGTACCCAACAGCAAGCGAACAACAACTCAGAAGCATAGCAGGCGAGAAAATAAAAGAAGCGCTTTCCAGCCAAGAAACAAAAAAACTCATAAACGAGCTGACAGAAGCGAACAAACAATTCTTCAAAGACAAAACAGGACAAACATACCTTCTCGAACCAGACGCGTACTACTACCTGCGCTACGCAGAAAACATTCTCGCGCGCGGACACCCAGGAGAAACGCTCAAAGACGGCAAACCGTTTGACAACCTCAGAAGAGCGCCACAAGGATTAGAATCTGAACTCTCACTATTGCCAAAAGTAGAAGTCTACTGGTTCAAACTCTGGCGCGTCATATCACCACAACTCACGCTTATTAAAGCAGCATTCTACCTGCCAGTCGCATTAGGAATCATATCAATAGCACTAATCTTTGCGACAGCGCTTAAAATTTTTAAAAGCGCAGAAACAGCATTCTTTTCCTCAATACTCTTCGCCGTGCATCCTTATTTTTTCAGGCAAAACATGGCAGGATTCACAGACACGCCCTCCCTAATAATGCCTCTCTCCCTTGCCTTCTTTTTAAGCATGCTCTGGATAATAGAAGGAAAGACCTGGCAGCGCTTAATTGCGACAGCAGGAGCATTGATATCACTTTTAGCGCTAAAATACACGTGGAACGGCTGGTTCTTCACACTCGCAGTAATAATAGCATTCTGCATAACTTTTGGCTGCTACAGCATAACAAGCCTGAAAAAGAGAAAATTTGCAGTCACAGGAACAATAATAGCCGGAGCAGGAATCGCGCTCTGGCTGTACAAACAAGGATACTTTCAAAAAGCGCTCGCAAAACTGCAGTTTGTCGAGAAAATACCAGGACTCCAGGAAACAGTCAGAGAACTCGCAAGGCCGACATTTGACGAATTAATAAAAGCAATAGGAGACACGCTCTTCGCACTCATACTGATGACAGCAATAATAATGCTCTTCATAAAGACAGCAAGACGAAATTCCAACAACCTCGAGCTTTTCCTCTTCATCTGGCTCATAATCCTTTCCCTGCCAGCAATCAGAATATTGCGCTTCACATTTCTAGTCATCCCGCCAGCAACAATAATTGCCGGCTGGCTGATGGAAAAAGCGCGAAACTGGCTGGCGGAAACCACAGCCTCCCTTCAAATATCATCAAAAAAATTCGCTTCAATCGCGCTGCTCATCATCCTTCCCGCAATCGTTGGAGCGACAATGATAGACACCACCAACATGCCGCTTCCGCCAATGAATTCAGCAATCGCAGAAACAGCAGAATGGATAAAACAAAACACGGGGACAGAAGCGATAATCAACACATGGTGGGACTCAGGCTACATCTGGCAGTATGCAGCAAGAAGACCGACAGTGCTTGACGCGGGCCCAAACCTCGCCGCCCATTGGATGGCAAAAGCGCTCATGACAAGCAATGAAACCTATGCCAGAAACATATTCAGAATGATGGATTGCAGCAACAAAAAATCATACAGCGATTACAGGCAAAGATTCGGAATAAAAAGCACTTCAGTCCTTGAAAAAGTCCTCAGCCAGACAAAAGAAGAAGCTGAACAGACACTCTCAGAGTACAATTCAACAGACCTCATAAACCTCACGCACTGCAGTCCAAAAGAAGCATACGCGATAGTTGACCAAAACATGCTTGACGTCATTCTGACAATCGATGCGACAGCCAACTGGAACACAGAACTCGGAATGATAAGAGAAATCACAATAAACATGACTGAAGACGAAGCAATAAAATACATCCAGGAAACCGCGCAATTAAGCGAGGAGGAAGCCCGGCAAAAATACTATGACGCGCAAAGCCAGACAATCACGCCACCAGACAAAACAGCCTCTTCAGTAAAAACCTGCAGGACAAAAAACAACACGACACTAGAATGCATGGACTACACGTTCGAAATTGAAGATTTAAACACGACAGGCAAACTGCACAGCATTGACCTATTCGAACAGGGAAAACACAAAGAAAAAATATTATCAGAAGGAAAACTAGCCCTCATCGTGTACAAAGACGAGCTGGACACGTACCGCGCAATTCTCACCTCGCCAGAATACCGCACTTCAATCCTAGTGCGCATGTTCGCAGAAGACGAATTTGACAATTTCAAGATCGCTTACAAGGCATACAAGCCAAAAAGAACAATCACGTGGAAGATAAACTGGAACGATACACCTGAAGAATCTGATTTGCCATCTTCTCCATCGTGAATTCTCTTTTCACACGCTGTTTTGCGAATTTTCCGAATTTCAGACGCAGCTTATCATTACTAAGTTTTTTCATCGCGCCTGCCAGCGCGACAACATCCCTTGGAGAAACAATAATTCCAGTCTTCATATGCTGGTTCACAGTGCTTACTGTGCTTATGACAGGCTTGCCGCACGCCATGGCTTCCAATTGAACAATGCCAAAAGCCTCAGCTCTTGAGATAGAAGGCAGAACGAAAACATCACACGC
Source organism: uncultured Methanosarcinales archaeon (assembly GCA_964497645.1). Classification (GTDB taxonomy): domain Archaea; phylum Nanobdellota; class Nanobdellia; order Woesearchaeales; family ARS49; genus CABMGU01. The sequence goes on along the minus strand of CAZCCU010000041.1, from coordinate 771 downwards.
GTTGTAAAGAGCAGGCAGTTCACCATCAGAGACACTTGTCAGGAAATAAACCCTGCGAGAATTCCCTGCAAGACCGCGGAGCTTTGACAGCAAAGGCCCATTCCCAGCCAGAATAAGCGAACCTTCAACGTTTTTCATAGCTCGAACAAGATACTCCAACCCCTTGTACTTGACAAACCTACCTACAAAAAGAAAAACAGGCCCAGGAACAGCCAACAGTACTTTTCTTCCAGCAAACTTCTTAACATCAATGCCGTAAGGAACAACAACGCACTTATGCAAAAAAGGCTTCAAAATATCTGAATTATTCGCATAGTCCTCTGAAGAAACCAAGATTTTATCCGCCATCTTCAGAACTTTTCTTTGCAGAGGAAGATACAAACCAGAGCCAAACTTGCCAACGATGTCAGCATGATAAGACACTATGAGCCTTTTTGGCTTTGCCAGCAAGCAACTAACTTCAGCACACGGGTTAGGCATGTGCAAGTGCACAATATCAAACTTGTTCCTCTTGAGATACGCAGGCAGCGCCAAATTCACAGGATGCCTGAGCGGAAGCTTACCCAAACGAATCACTTTAACCCCATCAACAACCTCAACAGAACTATTACTAGACGTTGAAGAGACAACACACGTCACTTTACAGTGTTTTTTAACCAACCCCCTGCACATGTCCCTCACAACAGTCTCAATACCACCAACAACAGGAGGGTAAAACTTGCCCAATTGAAGAACTTTCATCTCAGCTCATACTCTTTCAATCCGATTAAT
>CAZCCU010000040.1:0-5614 GCA_964497645.1 uncultured Methanosarcinales archaeon | reverse complement strand
GAAACAAACCCCTCAGCTTGAGGAAAAACTCCAAAAAGTACGGAACAAAAAGAATAACAGCAGAACGCTCAAGGTCGCCAACAATCGCAACAACAGCTATAGAAGCCCCAACGGCATAAGTCAGACTATTCCCAGGAAGAATTTTGGCAGGAAATTTATTGTACCAGAAGAAAACGAGCAAAGCAGCAACCATACTAAACGCAATAACAACAGCAGCAAAACTTTCAGTCAACCATGCAAAATAGCCGAGAGTGCTTAGAATAATGATGCCCATCCCTGCCTCAAGACCATTCAGGCCAGCAAGAATATTGAAACCATTCGCAGCCCCAACAATCCCGACAGGCACGACAATAAAAGGGTAAAAATGGCCCAGAGCAACAACGCCAAGAAAAGGCAAACTCATAACGTTCTCGCCGGCATTAACAACCGCCAGAGGAAGACAAGCAAACAAAGTCAGCAAGGGCTTCTGATACTGCCTCAGCCCGATCCGCTCGCCCAGCAAGTCATCAACAATGCCGATCAACAAAGCAATCAAAACTGTTGAAACGGACGCGAGAAGAACACTCGTGTAATCACTCGGACCCTTTGTATAAACAAAAGTCTGAGCCGCAATAAAAAACAAAATCCCAATAACAGCCCCGAAAGCCACAATCAACCCAGCAAGGTAAGGAATCCTTCTAGCCGGAAGCTTTTGCGCATCACTAATCAACAAATTCTGCCTGCGAGAACGCTTAATCCAATATGGAATGGCTATAAGCGTGAAAACAAAGCTGATTACAAATGCAACACCCACATAAAACTGAAGCATAACAGCCGGATTAAGCTGACAACTTTTAATGTTTGCGGTAAAAAACCATAGCCAAAAAGACAAAACCCAGCAAGCCCACTATCACCTTGCTCAAGATCACACCCCAAACGCCATAAAATGAAGTCATCAATGCAAGCAGAACAAGCTCCAGCACTCCAGTGCCAAGATTATACGCGTACAATAACTTGACAAGCTTCCTGCCCTGGAAGAAAGCGTAAAGCACAGAAGTAGGAACGAAAAACATAAGATAAATCAACGCCACCTGGGCATACCTCACGGATTCAACATACTTCTCAGAGAAAACAAAAGGAATCAGCCACGGCATAACTAGAATGACGACAACAACCATAACTGCTGAGACGAGAGCGAACTCCCAAAACAACGTCTTGATACGATAAGCATGCCCGGAATGCGCTCTTGACAGCTTTGGCAGAAGCAAAGAAGAAAACAATTTACCACAGAAAGACAAAGTCAATGGTATAGACGTCGCGATAGTATAAACAGCCAAAACCTCAAAACCAGCTATGAAAGCTATAACGAAACGATCAGCAAAAGGCGTGAGAAAATTAATCGCGCTCATGAAAGTAACGTGCCTTCCATAAGAAACAATGTTCTTGTCAACAGGCGAGCGCTTCACATTCCGCGCGAGCTTCAAATACGCAAACACAAACACCAAAATCGCGACAATCATCGATGATATCATTATGGCAAACAACGATTTTGTCAGCAACAGCGCCAAAATTCCCGCAATCATGCCCAGCACGCCAAGAAGAACCTCATACAACGCAGCCTTGTCAAACTGCTCCTTTCCCCTATAATACGCCATAATAGACGAGATGGCAGCAAACAAAGGAAACAGCACAGCCATCGCTAAAAACACGTGCCAAAAAGGCTGAGGCCGGACAAACTTGAAAAACAAAGACACGCCAACCAGCGCAACACTGCCCATCAAAGACCATCTGAGTTTAGAGCGCGTGCCAGAAAAAAATGATGACTCATACCCTCGCGCAACAGACTGAACAATAGCAGTATCCATTCCCGGCATGGAAAACACCATGAAAGTGAAAAGAATCGTTGAAATGAACTGGTACTCGCCGTAGAAACCCTTGTCAGCAACACGCGCCATGACAATGAGCAAAACCAGCCTGCACAGCAGAGCGCCGCCATAACCCAGATACGTCCAAAAACCAGATCTCACAAAATACTGAACATCAATATTAAGAAAACGCGAAAGCCTGTTAAGAACACCATTTCCCCTCTCCGCAAGACTGCGAATAAACCTCATCCTCACCTAATCCAGACAACCTCTTTAAAATCCTTTTGCCCGCATGTTTTAAATATGAAAGCGCAGACAGCCAGCACGGATGGAAAAAAATACTTACACAACATGGATACTCCTCCTCATCGCGCTGATAACAGGAGGCATTGTCCTAAACACATCTTCCTCGCTGGAAATAGTTGAAAAAGCCATCACGATACAAGTCAACAACGCCATAACACAAAGCATACTTCAACAAACCATCGACAAGTACCCAACAGCAAGCGAACAACAACTCAGAAGCATAGCAGGCGAGAAAATAAAAGAAGCGCTTTCCAGCCAAGAAACAAAAAAACTCATAAACGAGCTGACAGAAGCGAACAAACAATTCTTCAAAGACAAAACAGGACAAACATACCTTCTCGAACCAGACGCGTACTACTACCTGCGCTACGCAGAAAACATTCTCGCGCGCGGACACCCAGGAGAAACGCTCAAAGACGGCAAACCGTTTGACAACCTCAGAAGAGCGCCACAAGGATTAGAATCTGAACTCTCACTATTGCCAAAAGCCGAAGTTTACTGGTTCAAACTCTGGCACTTCATATCACCGCAACTTACGCTTCTTAAAGCAGCATTCTACCTGCCAGTCGCATTAGGAATCATATCAATAGCGCTAATCTTTGCGACAGCACTTAAAATTTTTAAAAGCGCAAAAACAGCATTCTTTTCCTCAACACTCTTCGCCGTGCATCCTTATTTTTTCAGACAAAACATGGCAGGATTCACAGACACGCCCTCCCTAATAATGCCATTATCGCTGGCTTTCTTCCTGAGCATACTCTGGATAATAGAAGGAAAGACCTGGCAGCGTTTAATTGCGACAGCAGGAGCATTGATATCACTTTTAGCGCTAAAATACACGTGGAACGGCTGGTTCTTCACACTCGCAGTAATAATAGCATTCTGCATAACTTTTGGCTGCTACAGCATAACAAGCCTGAAAAAGAGAAAATTTGCAGTCACAGGAACAATAATAGCCGGAGCAGGAATCGCGCTCTGGCTGTACAAACAAGGATACTTTCAAAAAGCGCTCGCAAAACTGCAGTTTGTCGAGAAAATACCAGGACTCCAGGAAACAGTCAGAGAACTCGCAAGGCCGACATTTGACGAATTAATAAAAGCAATAGGAGACACGCTCTTCGCACTCATACTGATGACAGCAATAATAATGCTCTTCATAAAGACAGCAAGACGAAATTCCAACAACCTCGAGCTTTTCCTCTTCATCTGGCTCATAATCCTTTCCCTGCCAGCAATCAGAATATTGCGCTTCACATTTCTAGTCATCCCGCCAGCAACAATAATTGCCGGCTGGCTGATGGAAAAAGCGCGAAACTGGCTGGCGGAAACCACAGCCTCCCTTCAAATATCATCAAAAAAATTCGCTTCAATCGCGCTGCTCATCATCCTTCCCGCAATCGTTGGAGCGACAATGATAGACACCACCAACATGCCGCTTCCGCCAATGAATTCAGCAATCGCAGAAACAGCAGAATGGATAAAACAAAACACGGGGACAGAAGCGATAATCAACACATGGTGGGACTCAGGCTACATCTGGCAGTATGCAGCAAGAAGACCGACAGTGCTTGACGCGGGCCCAAACCTCGCCGCCCATTGGATGGCAAAAGCGCTCATGACAAGCAATGAAACCTATGCCAGAAACATATTCAGAATGATGGATTGCAGCAACAAAAAATCATACAGCGATTACAGGCAAAGATTCGGAATAAAAAGCACTTCAGTCCTTGAAAAAGTCCTCAGCCAGACAAAAGAAGAAGCTGAACAGACACTCTCAGAGTACAATTCAACAGACCTCATAAACCTCACGCACTGCAGTCCAAAAGAAGCATACGCGATAGTTGACCAAAACATGCTTGACGTCATTCTGACAATCGATGCGACAGCCAACTGGAACACAGAACTCGGAATGATAAGAGAAATCACAATAAACATGACTGAAGACGAAGCAATAAAATACATCCAGGAAACCGCGCAATTAAGCGAGGAGGAAGCCCGGCAAAAATACTATGACGCGCAAAGCCAGACAATCACGCCACCAGACAAAACAGCCTCTTCAGTAAAAACCTGCAGGACAAAAAACAACACGACACTAGAATGCATGGACTACACGTTCGAAATTGAAGATTTAAACACGACAGGCAAACTGCACAGCATTGACCTATTCGAACAGGGAAAACACAAAGAAAAAATATTATCAGAAGGAAAACTAGCCCTCATCGTGTACAAAGACGAGCTGGACACGTACCGCGCAATTCTCACCTCGCCAGAATACCGCACTTCAATCCTAGTGCGCATGTTCGCAGAAGACGAATTTGACAATTTCAAGATCGCTTACAAGGCACACAAGCCAAAAAGAACAATCACGTGGAAGATAAACTGGAATACAAATCAAGAAGACGCTTCAGCATCAAATCAGAATTGAACTCTTTTGCAACACGCTCAAAACTCTTCCTGCCAATCAAAGCACGCAATTTCCAATCTTGAAGCTTATTCATAGCATTCACAAGAGCATCAACGTCAGCCGGAGGAACCAAAATGCCAGTCTCATTCACAAACTCAACACCAGTTCCTAATTTAGTGCTGATAACCGGCCTTTTGCACGCCATAGCCTCCAACTGAACAATGCCGAAAGCCTCTGCCTTGGTTATTGAAGGCAGAACAAAAACATCGCAGGCGCGGTAAAAGTTTGGCAATTCCGCGTCAGAAACAGCAGGATAAAAGAAAACACCATACCTTGCGTTTGAACGAAGCGCGTCCAACAAAGGACCATTGCCGACGATAAACAAAGTCCCATTGACTCTTTTCATCGCTTTAATCAAATACTTCAAACCCTTATACTTCACAAGACGGCCGACAAAAAGAAAAATAGGGCGATGATGATTCCGCAGAGGAATAACAATTTTCCGGTCAAACTTTTCAAGCTTCCTCATATCAATGCCGTACGGTATAACAACACATTTGCCCCTGAACTCCTGCAAAGCCCTGCTCTCCAGCATCTGAGGAGAAGCGACAATAATCCTGTCGGCCATTCTCAAAATCTTCCTCTGCAAAAGCAAATACAGGCTCGAGCCGAGCTTGCCAACAACATCAGCGTGATAGCTAACAACGAGTTTCTTCGGCTTAACAAGCAAACAAGCAAGCTCAGCCCAAGGATTAGGCAAGTGAAGATGAACAACATCAAAATTGTTCACTACTTTCTTCAAATAAGAAGGCAGGGACAAATTCACAGGGTGCCTGACAAAAGGAAGCTTTGAAAGCCTGACAACATCAACGCCCTTAATATTGCCGGAACGGCCAAAAACAGAAGCAGAAGAAACAACACACACGACATGCTGCCTCTTCTTCACCAAACCCTCACAAACATCCCTGACATGATTCTCAATACCGCCTTTTACAGGAGGATAATACTTGCCCAATTGAAGAACTTTCATCTCAGCTCATACTCTTTCAATCCGATTAAT
>CAZCCU010000039.1:0-6107 GCA_964497645.1 uncultured Methanosarcinales archaeon | reverse complement strand
GGAATTTGAATGTGATAATCGTATGCTGGGCTTGGTTTGCTGTCAACGCCGATGACAAATGCTCCGCGTGCTTTTACTTCCATTGCATTTGAAGTTGTTAATGCTCTGGTTTCTTCATCTGCGAATACGAGTACCGGCATTTCTTCTTCTATCAGCGCGATGCTTCCGTGCTTTAATTCTCCTGCGGGCATTCCTTCTGCGTGGATATAGCTGACTTCTTTTATTTTCAATGCTGCTTCTCTTGCGATTTGTGACAGCGCATTTCTTCCTATACAGAATATGCTATTGGCATTCATGATTTTTTTAGCCAGTTCCGGCATTGTTTGCTGGTGTTGCTTTAGTACGTGCATTGCAGCGTCTGCTGCTTCTGCAAGAACACTTGAGTCTTTTCCTGCAAGCGTGAATGCGAGCATGAACAGGATGGTGAGTTGTGACGTGCATGTTTTGGTGCTTAAAACGCACAATTCGGGTCCTGAGTTCATGGGGATGACAACGTCTGCCATTCGTGCGAGTGAGCTTGTTGGAACGTTGACAATCGCGATAACAACTGCCTCTTTCTGCTTCGCTGCTTTGACTGCGTCTATGACGTCTGCTGTTTCCCCGCTTTGTGAGACTGCGACAATTGCTGTTTTTTTGTCGATAAATGGAATGTGTTGCGAGAATTCTGACGCTAGTACTGCTGTTGTTTGCTTTCCTGCTTTGGAAAACTGGTAAGTCGCCGTGGCACAAGTGTTGTAGCTTGTGCCACAGCCTATCAGAAACACGGTTGAGGCGTTCTGTAGCAGGATTGCTGTTTGTTTTATGAGTTCTGCCGGCTGGTTGAGTGCTTTTCGCATTGTCAGGGGCTGTTCATTGATTTCTTTGATCATGAAGTGTTGATAGTTTCCCTTTTTAGCGATTTCAACGTCCCAGTGTGCTGTGCTTGGCTGTCTTGCGACTGGTCTTCCTTTGTTGTATATTGTAATTGTATTCTTAATTGAGCCATGGTCTCCATCCTCCAGATGAACTATTGTTTTTGTGTGCGGCAAAAAGCTTGGTATGTCTGAGCTTATGAAATATTCATTCTGCCCAAGACCTATCACTAGCGGGCTGCCGTTTCGCGCGAAGAGTATTCCTTCTTCTTGCACGCTTGTTGCCAGGATAGCATAACTGCCTTCCAGTTTGCTGAGTGCTTCCTGGAAGGCTTGTTCGAATGTCCTGCCATGCCTCAGATAGAAGTCGATTAGTTGGGGTATCACTTCTGTATCTGTCTGGCTGGCGAAGACGTAACCGTTTTTCTCGAGTTCTTTTTTTATTTCAGCATAATTTTCTATTATTCCATTGTGCACAACAGAAACAGTCTTGTCTTTGTTCGTGTGTGGGTGTGCATTAACTTCAGTAACTCCTCCGTGTGTTGCCCATCTTGTGTGCCCAATCACTTTGTTTGATGTAAGTTGTATCACAGATGTTTTTGTGATATCTCCAATTCCTTTTTGAATGGTGATTCCGTTTGTTGTGTGTATTGCCATTCCCCAGCTGTCGTAGCCGCGGTAGGCAAGGGCTTTCAGTCCTTCATGTACGATAGGGGTGCCATTTCGTAGTCCTAGATAGCCGAGAATTCCGCACATGAGGCTACCCTGCTAAATACTTCTGGTATAGTTCGCTGTCGTCGTATAAGTCGTCCATTTGCCTGTAAACGAAAACCTTATATATAAGTCTTATTAAAACTTTTTTAGCACTATTATAAAAATATTAATAACACCATGTTAGTAGTAGAAGACCGGAAAAAAGCAATTGTGAGTCTGCCAGCAAAGCCTATATCTGACAGGCAGTTAAAGGCAGTTAGCTCTGCGCTAGCTCAAAGAATATTGAAAGAACTTGCTTCTGCTCCAACGTATCCTAGAGAGCTTGCTAAGCGCTTGAAAGTGCATGAGCAGAAAATCTATTATCATATTCGCAAGCTGGAAAAGGCCGGCCTTGCAGAGGTCATCAAGAAGCAGGACGTTCATGGCACGATTGCGAGTGTTTACGCGCCGACCGCTCCGGCGTTTGTGTTTGCTTTGAAAGAATTTTCTGAAGCGCATAAAGTTCCCGGCATCAAGGCAAGACCTGATGAATTTCTTTCGCCGATTATTGAAAACAGCGAGTTTAATGGCGTTGTCATTGTTGGCAGTCCTGACCCTCACGGCCCGGATATGGCGCGCTCAAGAGATGGTTACTACGGCATTGACCTCGCGTTGTTTCTCGGCACTTTTCTCACGCATTTGGACGAGTTGAGCGTGCGCTTGGATACAGAAGTGAGATCTGAAGATTTGCAGAAAAATCTGATTCTTATCGGAGGCCCTGTTGTCAATGTTATTACGCAGAAAGTGAACGACAAACTGCAAATAAGGTTTGACAAGGATGCGAATTGGGCGATAAAAAGCTCAATTTCGAACAAGACTTACCATGCTGATGAGTGCGGGATGATCGTAAAGGCGAAAAACCCTTTCAATCCCAAGAAATGGATTCTTGTTGTGGCTGGAAAGAGATACGCGGGAACAAGAGCTGTGACCTTGGCGTTCACCAAATATTTCAGCGAACTGGCAAAAGGCAACTCAATAAAGCCTGATATTCCTGCGCGTGTTGTTGAGGGTCTGGACAGGGATGCTGATGGCATTGTTGATGATGTGCGCTTTGTAGAATAGAAAATGTTTTTAATACATGGGCTTTTCTGAATGCATGCATAAAGAGGTGTGGGCTAGACGTTGGCAGTTTAGAGACTTTCTTGAACCTTTGCTGTTCTTGCCTTACGCTTTCTGGGGCATCTATTTGTACGAGAACGGCTTTGATTGGATTGTAGCATCATTAGGCGTTGTCTTGTTCATCATTATTCCAGCAGTCATTATCGTGCTGTGGGAAAAACTATGAAGTGGGTGATTATTGCGTTGCTGTTGTCAGCGGCCGTTGCAGCTGAATGTATTGAGCCGACTGATGGCATGATCATAACAGATGACATACTCTTCTGCTCCAGCACTTATGACCTTCTCAGCGGAATCACGATCAGCGCGGATGATATAACCGTTGATTGCGGAACTGCGGTCTTGAGGGGTATTGTTGGTGAAAGTGAGATTGGAGTGCGTATTGAGAACGTTGATAATGTCACGTTGCGAAATTGCAATATTATAACATTCACGCAGGGATTGTTCTTGAAGAACGTTACGAACTCTTTGATCGAAAAGAATGGCTTTCTGAAGAATAGGATTGGCGTTCGCATGCTTGATGCATTTGAGAATGTTTTGCGTGATAATAATGATAAGAGCCATCAGGTTGCGGTCTCTGCTATTAACAGCAAGTTTAACATTGTCATGTTGGGCAACAAGGATATTGAGCGTTCATTCTGCGAGGTTAATGCCTGCAATGAATATCGTGATATGAATGCGTGCGAGTCAGGTGATTTTTACTGCAGTGATAAGTGCACTCCTGAAACTGATGCTGACTGTGCCGCGCCAGAACTTTTGCCTGCTTCGCCTGATATTGCCGAGCCTGAAAAGTCTGTTGAAGAGCACATTGAAGAATTGAAGGAAGAGGTCAGGAAGGAAATAAATATCTCAGATGAAGTGAAGGAGGAAATTGTTAAGAAAGAGATTCTTTTGAAAACAAAAATCCTGATTTATGCATTGGCTTATATTGTTGGATTTGTGGCTATTAAATTAATAAGAAAACCTCGGAAATTTTAGAAATTTCCGACGGTGATCAAAAATTAAGTATCATAATATTGATTCGAGCAAATTTTTGACAAAGAGATGAAGTATTGGGTTTTGGCAGTATTGCTTGCACCTAGCGTGCTGGCATGTGTTGTGCCACTGGACGGCATGATCATAGATGGCTCTGTCACTTTTTGTTCTGATGTTTATTATTTTAACAAAGGACTTGTCATTTCAGGCAGGAATATCGCGGTTGATTGTAATAGTGCCGTGTTTAAAAGCTGGAACGGCAACAATGGAATTTTGATTGAGGATTCCTCAAATGTTTCTGTTAATGGCTGTCGTATCATAAGCTATCAGACCGCTATTCAGGTGCGGAATTCGTCCCAGATTTTTTTGACTGATAACCATTTGATCAAGAATGAGGTTGGAACGCGTTTTGATCTGGTTTCAGACAGTGCGATATTGAACTTTGATGTCAGCTTGCGCATGCCTTTTGAGCTGATTGAGAGCAAAAATAATGCTGTTTCTTTGCTGAATAAGCCCGTGTCTGGTGCTTTTTGTGATGAAAATTTCTGTAATGAACGAAGAAATGTTATAACTTTGTTTGTTCAGCCAAAGACGACTGTTCCTGAAATGCATAATTGGCTTCTTGATCAGCTCACCGGCAGGAAATCAGCTCAGAGGTTGTATGATTGGGTCTTTGGTGGAATCAGCACGCCGATATTCGTTCAACAGTAATGGCGTTTTGCGAGCATATTGCGACGTCTCTGCCAGTCCAGATTTTTGGCGTTAGCTTGACCTGCAGTATTTGCCCGATTGAACGGTTGTATTGAATGCTTGATTTTACTGCGTTTGCTTTTATCAATGGCTCCGAGAGTATGCCTTCTTTGACGTCCACGCCTGCTTCTCCTGCGATGCGCACGTGAATATTGTACAAGTCTATGTCTGGGCCGTTGTCAAGCCAGAGCTGAATGCCTTCTGCTCCCATGCATATTTGGGCTTGTCCGCCGATTTTGATGATGTCTATTTTTGCTGCGTCACAGCCTGATTTGACTTCTGCTGTTCCTTGGACGAATTCTGCTTTTTCCTCAATGTATTCTTCGCCCCAACTCATGACTAGTGCGCCGAGACCTACTGAGAATGCTACGAGAAGGATTGTTGCTACAAGTGGAGTGATTGCTCTTTTGTTGCTGAATAAACTCATGATTCACCTTCTTTTTGATATCAAGTACTCTATTTCATTTAAATAGTTTTTGGTGGGTCAGATTTTTATACCTGGCATGGTTTTTCTGTTGTATGGCCGATGAAGAGCAGCAGTGCGTGTTTTGTCATATTGCTTCTGGCAAGATTCCTGCTAAGAAAGTATATGAAGATGACAAAGTAGCGGCCGTGCTTGATATTAATCCGGCTACACCAGGCCACATTTTGCTTGTTCCGAAAAACCACGTTGCCATCATGCCTCAAATGAGTGATGATTTGGTCGCTCATATCGGCATGATTGCTAAGCAGTTGAGCCATGCTGTGATTCGCGCTTTGAAAGTTGAAGGAACCACTGTTTTTGTTGCGAATGGTGTTGCTGCTGGCCAGCGCGCTCCTCATTTCTTGCTGCACGTCATTCCTAGATTTCCAGATGACAATGTTGGCTTGCACTTGCCTGTTGTGAAGATTGACCAGAAGACTTCTGATGCTGTCTTTGAAAAACTCAGCTCAGCTGTTGCAAAGCAGTTTGGCTCCGAGCCCAAAATCAGGATTGCTGCGAAAGAACAGCCAAAGGCAGAGCCCGTGCCTGAGAAAAAGAAAGAGTCTGCTACGGAAGCGAAAGCCCAGCAGAAGCCTGAAGATCTTGACGAGATCGCCAAGTTTTTGACAGGTGGAAAATGAGCGAGTGTACTTTTTGCCAGCTGATTCACAAGAAAGTTAATGTGTTGTTTGAGGACGAGAAGGTTTTTGCGATGATGTCTCCTGAGCCGGCTGCTGCCGGCCACGTGCTTGTGTTGCCAAAGACTCACTCGCCTATTCTTGAGGCCGTTCCTGATTTTGTTGTTGGTGATTTGTTTAAAGTTGCGAATAAGATCGGGGTTGCCGTGTTTGAGGGGATTGGCGCTCAGGGAACTAATATTCTTGTGCAGAACGGCCCGCCTGCGGGGCAGAAGCATAATCATTCCATGCTGCACGTCATTCCGAGGTTTGAGAATGATGCCGTGCAGTTGGGCTGGGCGACAAAGCCTTCTTCTGAAGAAGAGCTTTCTGGTTTGGAATCCAAGATCAAGGACGAGACAAAAAATGTTGGCCTGTTTGAAAAAGAGAAGCAAAAGCCTGTTGAAGTTGAGAAGCCAAAGGAAGTTCCGAAGGAAGATTATCGGATGAAGCAGTTCAGAAGAATCCCTTAAATGTTGAATATTTTTGTTCTTAGCGTCTTTAGTATTACCGCGACAATCG
>CAZCCU010000038.1:0-6480 GCA_964497645.1 uncultured Methanosarcinales archaeon | reverse complement strand
ATCACTTCAATAACATATTGCGACTTCACACCAAGCTGAGTCCGCTGAGCCTCGGAAAGCTTGTAAGTGCGCGCAAAAGACTTCTTGGACCTGCTACCATGGCTGCGCAAGCATAGAATCTTTCCACTATGAATATGACTCATTCCCAGTTTAAAAATTACCTCGCGTACCTGTTTTTCAACCTCATTCGCATAATGATATGTTACTGCCATATTCTGTGTTACACTTTTTGCTAACTTATTGACATGCGATGACTTTAATAACATTACTACCACACTATTCAAGAGCCCCCTACCTTCTAGGATAGTGTTCGAAAGCGTGCCTGACGACCAAAAACATAAATACACCAGCGACTAAAGAAAGAGTATGCTAAGGGGGTTTACACCGCGATTATACCAAGAGACAATACTCGCCACGGCAGCGATGAAAAACACCTTAGTTGTACTGCCAACCGGAATGGGAAAAACAGGAATCGCGCTATTGCTCGCAGTACAGCGCCTGAAACAATACCCGCAATCAAAAATACTCATCCTCGCGCCGACAAAACCACTCGCACAACAGCATCTGACGACATTCAAACAAATGATGGAACTCTCAGAAGACAAGTTCGCGCTATTCACAGGACACGTGCCACCAGAAAAAAGAGCAGAACTCTGGCAGACAGCCCAGATCATATTCTCAACACCACAAGGACTGGAAAACGACATAATTAGTAAAAATATTGACCTAGCCAAAGTCAGCCTGCTGGTATTTGACGAAGCACACAGGGCAACAGGAGACTACAGCTATGTCTTTTTAGCAAAACAATACCAAAAAAGATCAGACTGGCCAAGAATACTCGCGCTAACAGCAAGCCCAGGAAGCGAAACAGACAAAATCGAAGAAGTCTGCACCAATCTAGGCATTGAAGCAGTCGAGATAAGAACAGAAAAAGACCCAGACGTACAACCATACATCCAGCCAATTGACATAGAATGGATAAAAGTAGAACTTCCAGAAGAATTCAAAAAAATCCAGCACCTTTTCAAACAGTGCATAAAAGCGAAAATAGACCAGCTAAAAAATTACGGAATAAACGGAATGTTCTCAAGCAAAAAAGAACTTCTGCAAATGCAAGCGCAACTGCACGCGAAACTATCATCAGGAGAAAGAGACTTCGAAGCAATGAAAGCAATCTCGCTGCTTGCGGAAATCATCAAAGCCCACCACGCGCTCGAATTGCTGGAAACACAAGGAATTGCGCCATTGAACAAATACTTAACAGGACTCTACGAGCAATCAGAAAGCAGCAAAATCAAGGCAGTCAAGAATCTGACAGCAGATTTAACATTCAAAACCGCATACATTCTAGCACAAAAATTGCTCGAGAAAAAAATAGAACACCCAAAAATTCCAGCACTAGCCCAGTTCATCACAAAAGAATTAGAACAAAACAAAATGATGAAAATCATCCTCTTCACACAATACAGAGATACTGCAGTTGTGCTAGCAGAAGAACTCAATAAACAACAAGGAGCACTGGCACAAATCTTTGTAGGACAAGCAAAAAAAGGAACAACAGGACTAAGCCAAAAACAACAGGCAGAAATGCTCGACCAGTTCAGAGACGGACTGTTCAACATCCTGATTGCAACATCAGTCGCAGAAGAAGGACTGGACATACCAAAAGTAGACTTGGTCATATTCTATGAGCCAATACCAAGCGCGATAAGACACATACAAAGAAGAGGAAGAACAGGAAGACAAGAAAAAGGCAGAGTAGCCATATTCATGGCTAAAGACACACGCGATGAAGCATACTCCTGGAGCGCCAAACACAAAGAAAACAGGATGATACACGTCCTCGAGAACATGAGGAAAGAACTGACTTTGAAACTAGCGCCAAAACAACCAACACTGGCGCATTTTGACAATAATGTGAAAGTTTTTGCTGATTACAGAGAAAAAACAACAGGAACTGTCAAAGAACTAGTAGAGCTTGGAGTAAATATAAAATTAGAAATGCTTCAATGCGCAGACTACATTCTAAGCGAACGCGTAGGAGTGGAGCTTAAAAAAACAGAAGACTTTGTCTCAAGCATCATAGATGGACGATTGCTTGAACAGCTCAAAACACTCAAACAAAGCTATACAAGGCCATTGATAATAATACAAGGAACACAAGATTTGTATTCAGTCAGAAACGTTCATCCGAATGCAATCCGCGGAATGCTTGCCACTATTGCTGTGAGTTATGGCATACCAATCCTATACACCAAAGACGAAAAAGACAGCGCGGCATTATTGCTGGCAATAGCTAAACGAGAACAAGACGAAACAAAAAAAGACTTCTCACCACACGCGGACAGAAAACCAATGACATTGAAAGAACAACAAGAATACCTCGTCAGCGCACTGCCATCAGTCGGACCGAATTTAGCAAAAGAATTGCTGAAACACTTCGGAAGCGTACAAGCTGTTTTTATGTCATCAGAAAACGGACTTCGAAACGTCCCAGGCGTAGGAGAAAAAATAGCAAGAGCGATAAAAGAACTAGCGACAGAGCCGTACAAATGAGCGAAAGAGTTGAATTCAGAAACAGCAGAGGACTGAAATTAGTTGGAATTATTGAGCCTGTAAAAACAGATAAAATTGTGATTCTAGCACATGGATTTACAGGAGATAAAGACGAATGGGGGCGATTTGTAAAACTTGCAGAAGAGCTAAAAAATGGCGGCTTTGCAAGCTTGCGGTTTGATTTTGCAGGATCAGGAGAAAGCGATCCCGCAGGCATAACAGTACAAGGAGAAGTTGATGACTTAAAATCAGCCATTAAGTTTGTTCGCCAGAAGGGATACAACAAAATTGGCTTATTTGGGCACAGCCTAGGAGGACTTTGCTCAATTCTTGCATCCGATAATGAAATTTCCACTATGGCATTAACTGCACCAGTCACACACGCCAAAACACCACGCGAATTTCTTAAACCGCAACTACGAAAAGAGATTGAGGAAAAAGGCCACATCATTCTCAAGAAACATCGGGAATTCAGAGTAGAGAAACAATACTTACTTGAAAGAGAGAGCGTCAATCAAAAAGAAATCCTATCAAAATTAAATTGCCCTGTTTTCATCATCCAAGGAGATAAAGATGAACATATTCCGCTTGAACACACTAAAAGCGCAATGAAATTCCTGCCAAAACAATCCAAGCTAGAAATAATTGAAGGCGCTGACCATGGACTAAAAAATGAATGGGATTCTGTTGTTTCTCTAACTGTTAATTGGTTCAAAGAACATCTCTAAAACTTCATCTTGCCCAATCTTTCAATTCTCGCCTTTACCGGAGGATGAGTCGAGAATAATGAAACAAGACCGCCAGCAGTAAAAGGATTCACGATAAACAATGAACTCGTTGTAGGATTGCCAAAACGCAAAGGTTTTGCCTTGCAACCTTGTTCCAATTTGTTCAAGGCATTGGCAAGCCCTGCGCCATCCTTCAAAGTATGCGCGCCGGTTTCATCAGCGAGATATTCTCTTGAACGAGAAATAGCCAATTGGATAAGCATGGCGACGATTGGAGTAACGATTATCATGAGAATTGCTGCAATCGGATGAACGCCCCGATCACGATCATTACCCATGCCTGTCCACAAAGCCATACGAGCAACAAAAGAAAGAACGGCAGCCAGAGTAGCTGCGATTGTTGTAACGAGCATATCCCTATTTTTTACATGAGAGAGCTCGTGAGCTAAAACACCTTTCAGCTCATGGTCATTCAATAGCTTTAGAATGCCTTCAGTACATGCAACAACTGCTTTTTTATGAGTAGGGCCTGTAGCAAATGCATTCGGCGTCTCAGTAGGCACAATATATAATGCGGGCTTAGGCAAACCGATCTTGTGCGCTAATTCCTCAACCATCTTATGCAAATGAGGATAATCCTTCTTAGAAGCAGGCTTGGCACGATACATCATCAAGACAAGCTTGTGAGACCAGAAAAACATGCCAAAATTCATGACAATTGCAAGAACAAGCCCGATAATCATGCCATTATTTCCGCCAAGCATGTAGCCTATAGCAAGAACTAAGCCTGACAGGATACCAAGCAACAAAACCGTCTTAATCTGATTCCACATACAATTGTTCTTCTCATCAGCGTTTATAAAGTTTATGGACGCCAATTAGCAAACATTAAAAAATAAGCATAAAACTCATAAAAAGCATGAAAAGATACTTGCTCATAATCGCGTTCATACTTCTGACAGCATGCAAGCCACCAGCACCTCAAACGAATGAAACTATAACAAATATCACCAATGCCACAAAAGAAACAGCAACCCCACTACTTTCGCTATCAGAAGTTCTAGATGAATTTGCCGCGCTAGATGCTGACTTAAACACGACCTGGAAAAAAGAACAAATCCCAGACAACATGATACGGCCATTGGCTGTTGAACAATGGACAAAACGACTCAAACTACTGGAAGACTTAACAGAAAAAAACAGCAGCGCGAACAGACTCGTACAAGCACGACTGGAAATGCTGCGCTCACAAGTCGCATACTATCTCGGAGCGGAAATCGGAGAAAAAGGCATCGTGCCATTAAAACAAGAAGGCGAAACGTTCACGCCAGGACTCGTCGCGTGCGAAAACAGAAAAGAAATAGAAAAAGCAACAAAACTATACCACATCTCATACAAACACTACGGCAAGTTTGTAACCCTAATGGATGACATATTGCAAAACAGTGTAGAAGCACGAGAAAAAATAGGCATTGACGAAAACAGACTTGCGTTCTACGAAGCACCATTCAAATATGGACAAAACAAGATGGACACTATCACAAAAGCAGTCGAAGAACAGTGCAATTATGTCATCAGCCTTGAAGATACGAAGTAAGCCCCTCAATATGCCTTAACTTAGTCGTAAACAAAAACTCTCGCAACTTGTTATTAACTTTGACTCCATGACGCTGCAAGTCAATTGATAATCTATGATACAACTTCTTACCCTCCTCATCAAGATCAGTCAACAGCACAATTTCTTTCTCTTTAGCGGCAACTTCCTCAACAGCAGCATACAATGGCTTATTCAAGGAAAAAACGCGGACAATTCCAAGCCCTTCCAACGCGCGCTTATCCTTTAAGCCCTCAACAATGACCAGCAAACCCTCTCGCTGAATCTCATCCAATAATTCATTAATTTGTTCAGATTCTTCATCCATGCTTCATTCCGCCCACACCACTGGACAACCAGCATGGCAAGTTATATAAATTGTCTGAACATCGAGAATAACGGGGATGGCAGACTACCAAAAAATACACATCAGCACCTTGCTGAAATACTACAAAAGACCAGAGGTACAGGAAGCGCTGGTCAAAGCCTCAGAACAAAAAGAAATCGCCGTGAGCTACGGCGGAACAGGATACGGCAAACGGCCAGACGTTCTACAATACCCAAAAGACATACTTGAAGCAGTCAAACAAGGAGCAACATCATTCCACTGCAGCGAAGAGCTCTGGAGAAATCCTTTACAAATCGTAACTGGAATGAAACCAGAGGAAATGAACGAACTGCGCGTCGGATGGGACCTGATATTAGACATCGACTGCCCAGAACTGGAATATTCAAAAATCGCGGCAGACCTGCTTGTGCAAGCATTACGACACTATGGGATACAGAGCATATCTGTAAAATTCTCGGGAAATCATGGATTTCATATTGGCGTTCCATTCGAGACATTTCCTGACGAAGTTGGAACTCCACCTAAGCTTACTAAAGATTTGTTTCCGGAGGGACCTAGAAGAGTTGCAGCTTACTTACAAAAAATGATCAGAGAACCATTAGGAGAAAAATTATTCCAGAAATATGGCCTGTCTAAAATTGCTGAAACTCTTAAAAAAGATGTCAGTGAATTGGGTGGTAAAGATCGACTATTTGATCCCTTTTTAGTATTATCGATAGATACTCTTCTAATTTCTGGCAGGCATTTATATCGAATGCCATATTCATTTAATGAAAAATCAGGATTAGTAAGTGTAGTAATAAAGCCGGAAGAAATATTATCATTTGACAAAAAAGACGCGATGCCAGAGAAAGTTGTGCCGAAAATGACCTATTTAGATAGAGCGCAGGTGATTCCAGGAGAAGCAAAAAAACTCTTCCAGCATGTTTTTGATGAGAAAGGTCATGAAAATAGAATGGAAGATTTAGCAGGTGTCGCACAGAAAAATAAAACGCAAAAAGAATACTTACCGGTCGTTGATGCAATTCCAGAGCAATATTTTCCACCTTGCATACAATTAATATCACAAGGACTCAAAGATGGGAAAAAAAGAGCGATGTTCATATTGATAAATTTTCTTTCTTCATGTGGGTGGAACTATGATCAGATAGAAAAGTATCTAACGGAATGGAATAAAAGAAATCCAGAACCTCTTCGTGAAGTACTCATACAAGGACAGTTAAGATATCATAAAATGATGAAAAAACGAGTAT
>CAZCCU010000037.1:0-6555 GCA_964497645.1 uncultured Methanosarcinales archaeon | reverse complement strand
ATTTATCGGCGTGCAACTGCAGTTGGTCAATCGCTGCTGCCCTGAAAGTATCGGCAGCAGCCATGACTACGCTTAACCCATTTGACTGCAAATATTTTGTGACTTTAGCAATGCTTGTTGTCTTTCCACTGCCATTCACACCAACAAAGCAGATGACAAACGGCTTCTTCTGCTTTGCTCTTGACAATAAGTCAATTTGAGGCACGCTAAACAAGCCCTCAATGCTGGAGTGAAGAGAATCTGCGATTGTTTCATCAACTTTACCTCGCGGAATAGGCTTGTCGACCAATTGAGACTTCAAATCAGCCTTGATTTTCTCAATAACTTCAACAGCAACGTTGTTTTCAAGCAATGCGAGCTCTAAATCCCAGAACAATTCATCGAATTTCTCAGCACTGATCTTCTTTGTAGTGATAGTTTCAGTAATTCTCTGGAAAAAGCCTTTCTTCTCAGGCTCTTCGACAGCCTCTTCCTTCTTTTCAACCTTGACTTCAGATTTTACTTTGACTTCTGGCTCAACCTCAATCTTAGGCTCTTCCCTGCCAACAAAAGTCTCTTTTATTTTTGCAAAAAAGCCCTTTTTCTCCTCGACTTTGGGTTCTTCGACTTTGAGTTCAGGAGTTTCAACTCTAGCTTCTGGTTTCGCCTCGACTTTTTTGATCTTGACTTCTGGTTCTGGCTCGACTTTTGGAATTTCAACCCTGACTTCAGGCTTTTTCTCCTCTTTCTTCTCAACTACCGGCTTTATTTCTGGCTTTGGCTTTTCTACTTTTTTTTCTTCTTTCTTCTCGATCCTAGGCGGCTCGGTCTTGACTTCCTTCACAACCGTAACCTTCTCTTCCGGAGCTTCCTCTTCAACTTTCTTAGTAAACTTTGAGAGTACACTCTTCAGCTTGTCCTTCAGAAAATTAAACATGTTATGTAATCAGCTTCCTCAATTCTTCCTGCAGTTTTTCAGCACGCCCGGCGAGCTTCTGCAACTGCTCGGTCAGCTCCTGCTGCAATTTACTCAACTCAACAGTCTGGCCGGAAATAATGTTCTTCGCCTCAGGAATAGACTTCTGAACAACAGCACCGCCACCAACATTCAGCAACACTGAATCAGTCTGTTCAAGCTTTGCTTTAACGAACAAACCAGGCGTCAAGGTAACAAAAGAATCACTGCCAGGCTTTGCCACAGAGAAATCATCCAAAGCCTGCATCACAACATCCATCTCTCCAGACTGCGCTTCCAAAGCCTGAATCTGCTGCTGAATCTGCTGAACTTGCCTTTGAATCAACTGCAATTCCATATATTTCTGCTTCACTTCATTAGACGGATCCTTCATTCTAACTTCTCCATCAACCTCTCTAAAAAGTGACTATACTCATGCTCTGCCTTCAAGAAACGCACAGCAGCATCCATCGACGCTGTTTTTCCTTCCTTCTTGAAATTATCAAGCTCGCGCTTCAATAAAGCCTTCAAATACTCTTTTTCATCATTGCTGAACATTTTTACCCTCCACGACTTTAATGTGAATATCACCAAAAGGCTCAGACTGCTCCAGTTCAACCTTCTGCAGATTAGACAAGTGCAGCAAAGGAATGAAAGTGTAAACCTTATCCCGCTTCGTCTCACCAGGCAACAATTCCTTGAAAGTCAACTGCTTTCTTACTCCAAATAATGAAAGTATACGCTGGAACAATCCAGAAATGGCAGCAGTCACGTCAAACTTCCGCGCAGGAGGATCAAAAGGAGGAGGCATGCTCTGCAAGACACGACGCTGCTTGACTTCCAAAGCCTGCTCCAAAGCCTTAACGAGATCATACACGCTGACTTTTCGCCTTCTAGCCTGAGGCATTCTAGGCAATAATTCATACTCTTCCTTCAAACCCATTTCCTCGCCACGCGCGAGCTCCTGCTCCAATTCATCATAAAACTGCTCCTGAGACATATCAGAACCAGCAATCAAGCGGTCAAACTCGTCCAAGTCATCACCAACCAATTTAGTGCTCTTAATGCGCAGCAAAATAGCCGCTGCCAGCAAAACCTTGCCCCCAACCTTCAAGTCCTTCTCTTTCATCAGGTGCAGCCTTTCAATATATTTCTGAGACAAAAGTGAAATATTCACATCCCACGCATTCATCTGCTCAGACTTGATCAAATCAAAAATGATAGACTTCCAACTAATCTCATTCTGTTCAACAAGCAGCGAAAATATCTTGTCTTGCATAGTAAAAAATTGAGAAGGACACTATATAAACATTATGCAGAAAAGAAAGCAACAGCCCGCGCCAATATGTTTCGCGCCGTTATCCGATTCGTTCGGCGCTCAGCGTCATCATAATCATCCCACTTCTCAAGAACAGACTTCAAACTTCTAAGCTGCACCTGAAGCATTGCAGGCGCCAATGCCCCCTGCCTTGGAATCTTTTCACCACCAAACAAAAACTGCCAAATCCCATTAAGAATCTCCAGACTGTCATTTCGCCCTCTAGCCCGCGCTTCAGGATCAGTTGTTCCCTCCCAAGCACCAATCCAAGCTACAACTTCCGGAAGCCTATCTGCAACATCAACCGCGGTTGGCATATGCCTATGAAGATAGAAAGACTTTTAAAAGATATCGCTGGAAAAAGCATTATAACGGACCCGTAGTTTAGCGGCCATAACGTCTCCCTTACACGGAGAAGGTCGGCAGTTCGAATCTGCCCGGGTCCACTTTATTTTTTGCAACAGTTTTAAATTGCTACTTCATTGTTCTATTCATCCATGTTAAAAGCAGTGAATGACCTCGAGCTCGAGGAACGCGTCTTGAAGTCCGAAAAACCAACAGCTATAGCTTTTCTCAGTTACTACTCAATTCCATGCGACCATTACAAACCAGAACTGGACAACGTGGCAGAGAGCCTCAAATACAAAATGGAATTCTACCAGATCGATACAGACGAGAATCCAACGATAACTGATAAATTAGGCGTTGAATCAATACCGACGCTCCTGATCTTTCGCGACAGTAGCGAAATTGCACGTTACGAAGGCGCGTACAGCCGTGAGGCACTGCTCGAACGGATCACAAGTGTCCTGAACAAACACTGAAACGGCCACAACAAACATTTAAATAATCAACACCCAAATATTCTTGAAAAAAGGGGTATGAACAACAAACTATTACTTGGAATATTAGTAGTACTAGTTATAGGAATAGCCACTTATTATTACGGCAACCCGGTCTTAATGGTAAATGTCCCGCTGACTTCTATCCAAGAAGAACTCGACGTCACAACATTAGACAACGGCATGACTGTAACAATCAAAGAAATGCACGCACTGCCACTCATCACACTCCAATTCTGGGTACACACAGGCGCGAGAAATGAACCAGAAGAACTCAAAGGAATAGCACACGTATTCGAGCACATCTGGTTTAAAGGTACGGCAACACAGCCGGTAGGAAGCTTCCACAAAAGAATAGAAAGCCTGGGAGGCGACCTGAACGCGATGACCTCATACGACTGGACAATGTACTTTGTCGACGTGCCTTCAGACAAATTTGATGAAATCTTCCCATACATGGTCGACCTTTTGCTCAATCCAGCATTTGATGAAACAGAAATTGAAAAAGAAAAAGAAGTCGTCATAGAAGAACAAAGATTCAGCTTCAACGAGCCAGAAAAATACATAGACGACCAATTCGGATTATTACTGGTAGACAAACACCCATACAGACACCCGATAATAGGCTACAAGCCAACAATCTCGGCAGCAACAAGAGAAGACATAATACAATTCTACCGCACATGGTACGTGCCAAACAACATGAACATCGTCATAGTGGGCGACGTAAAAAGAGATGAAGTGCTGAAAAAAGTCAAAGACGCCTTTGCTGAATTCAAGCCATCTGAATTGCCAAAGCTAAGCTTGCCAAAAGAAGAACCAATACTAACGCCAAGATACAACAGCAGTTTCAAAGACATAGGGTACACTTACGTCGCAGTAGGATTCACAGGACCAAGCGCGCAAGATGAAGACCAATACGCGATGATGCTATTAGACACCATTTTTTCAGAAGGAGAAAGTTCAAGACTGCAAAGCATTGTCAAAAAACAAAAAAATCTCATAGTAAAAGGATCAGGATTCGTCGCAGCATTAAACGATCTGGGAATATATGAAACCGTGCTCACAATAGAACCTGAAAAAGCCGGAGCTGCAAAAGCAGAAATTCTCCTGCAGTTAAACAGATTCAAAACAGAATACGTAACAGATGAAGAACTCGAACGGGCCAAAACAATCATCAAATCAGACAAAATACGCGCCCAAGAAGAAATCTTCAGAGTCGGAATGGACATCGGCCAGGCATGGATAGACGGCAACCTGGAAGATTATCCGAAATTCCTTGACAAAATAAACGCTGTAACGAAAGAAGACATCAAAAGAGTCGCGAACAAGCACTTCACAGCATACACCATGTACGAATTAAAACCAAAACTATGAGACGAATCGCATTATTACTGATATTATTGACGGCCTGCACTAGCGTGACCTATCAGGAACATACTGATGCAGGCAGCAAATACGTGCTGGGCAACGGCATGATAATACTCCTCAAAGAGAATCCTGATACTGGAATGGTCGCCATAGACTACATGATAAAGAAAAGCATTTCTGCAGACGGAGAAAAACACGGGCTTGGCTATTTCACAAACAGAATGCTCCTGGCAGGAACAAACACCCGCAACAGAGAACAAATCGCCAGAGAAATCGAAGCAGTAGGCGGAAGCATAAGAGCGCGAACATACGCAGAATACAACGAAATCATCATAGACGTGCCGAGCGACAAATTCAGCGTGGCACTAGAAGTGCTCCAGGACGTCATCCTCAACCCGACCTTCCCGCCAGAAGAAGTTGAGAAAGAAAGAACGCTTATCATCGGAGAGCTCGAAGCGAAAAAAGACAAGCCAGGAGTCGTCACAGAAGAACTCTTCATGAAAACAATATACAAAGACCAGCCATTACAGCATCCGATTGACGGCTACGTTGAAACAGTCCAGAACCTGACACGCGACGAACTCATCAACCATTACAGAACATGGTATGTGCCAAACAAGACAATACTGGCAATCGTGGGCAACATCAAAAAGAACCCAACCATATCCGCGCTAAAACTGCTGTTCGGAAAACTACAAATGCAGCAAACACCAGATTACAGCGAACCAGAACTGCCAGACAGGATTGAAACAACCATAAACACGCAAAACATGCCTCTCGAAAGCTTCTACATACAATACGGACACCAACTCGTAAACGCAACACACCCAGACTTCATCAAGCTAAGAATGGCAACAGCCATCCTGGGCTCAGGCTCGGGCAGCAGACTGTTCTATGAGTTGCGAGACAAAAGAGCATTGGCATACACTGTACACGCCATCGCTCCAAGCACACGCGCAACAGGCTTTGTAAAAATCAGCATGATCTCAAGACCCCAAGTACTGAACGCCTCACTCGACGGCATCAAAGAGCAAACAGACCGCTTGAAAACAGAAGACGTGCCAGAAGAAGAAATGAAACTCGTTCAGCAAAAAATCAGGGGATTCTTCTTCCTCGACCACCAAAGAACAACAGACCAGGCAAACTACCTAGGCATCTATGAAATGCAAGGATACGGATACCATTACGACATAGAATACCCGGACAGACTGGCGCAAGTAACAGCTCAAGAAGTCAAGTACGTAGCGAACAAATACTTCAACAATCCAGCAGTAGCCATTGTCGGACCATTTGAAGACGTGATTCAATAAATTCTAGTAAGATTTTTATACGAACACTCTGCAGGAAGCACTATCGCGCCAGTGGTCTAGCGGTATGACACAGCCTTGCCAAGGCTGTTGCCCGGGTTCGAATCCCGGCTGGCGCATATGAGACTTCTAAGCATTATGATTATCGTAACAATCATACTGTGTTTCCTGGCAGTCTTTATTCCCGCCAGCAGACCAATGCTGTTTCCTGAAAACAAAATTGTGGAAAACCTGACCGCCATAATTTACTTTTTAGCATTTGCAACAGCACTATCTTATTCGAAACAACACAAAATCGCACACCTCATAGCACTGTTCGGATTTTTTGGGTTTTTGGAAGAACTGAGCTATGGGAAATTCATCTTCGGCTACCATTTTCCCCAATACTATGGACTTGATTTACCCAATGCCCACAACTTAATTCAACTGCCATACTTTGCCTTCAAAGACAACGCAGCGATTTCAACAGCCATGCTCATTGCTTTTTCTGCAGCAACGCTCATTGCCACGTACTTGGTTTACTCACGCCGCCATTACTTCAATTCCCACCCTACAGCGTCTTACCTTCTCGTTTTTATTGTCTTAATCATCGGCGCACTCACACTTGACATGGGCATCGCACACAACAAATTCTTACCATACACTGAGGAACTGCTAGAGCTGAACGCCTCGTTCACTCTTTTATTTGCAGCGCATAACTTTAAATACAAAGCCAAGACAAAACAGCATACGGGCCCGTAGCTTAGCCTGGTAGAGCACTGGTCTTATATGACCACGTTTGGC
>CAZCCU010000036.1:0-6587 GCA_964497645.1 uncultured Methanosarcinales archaeon | reverse complement strand
TACATTTCACTTGGCGCAGTAATGCCTAACAAGCCCAACCCGTTCTCTAAAACCTGACGAGACGCCTCTATCAAAGACAATCTTGCCAACTGCAAATCTTTGTTCTCTTCCTGCATGCACGGGCATTTGTGATAAAACTCATTGAAAGCACGGCCGAATTCAATTAAGTATTGAGCAAGCACGTGAGGCTTATACTCTTTCAACGCACCATAAACTGCAGTTGGGAATTTTGCCAGGAGTTTGATAACTGTTTGCTCGCTTGAATCTTGAAGCAAGAATGTATCAGAATCCTTTGACGGCTTTTGCTTCACTTTTCTCGTAATGCTCGCCGCACGAGCATGCGTGTACATCAAATACGGACCAGTATCACCTTCAAAAGAAAGAATACGCTTCACGTCGAATACGACGTCCTTCATCCTATCGTTCAACAAGTCGCCGAAGAAAATAGCGCCAACAGCAACGAAACGCGCAACCTCAGACTTATTCTTCAAATCAGGATTTTTCTCCTCAATTGTTTTCTTTGTGAGCTCAACAGTTTCAGCTATAACGTCCTCCATGAAAACCATCTGGCCAGTCCTTGACGCCATCTTGCCACCCTCGGCAGTCAGATAAAGACCATGAGCGACATGCACGAGGCTCTCCTTATGGCCAAGCAAACGCATAACATCAAACAACTGCTTGAAATGCAAAGACTGCTCGTGGCCGACAACGTACACCATCAAATCGAATTTCAGGGTATCAATACGGTCAAGCAAAGTCGCGACGTCACGGCTCGCGTAAGTCGTGGATTCATCACTCTTCTTCAGCATCATCGGCATCTCGTAGCCTTTCAATCTTACAATTAGAGCGCCCTGGTCTAACTCTGCCAACTTTTTCTTCTGGATGAGTTCAATTGCAGCCTCTGCCTTCGGCGCGTAGAAAGACTCGCCATTATAACTGTCAAACACAACACCGAGAACATCGTAAATTTTCCTGAACTCATCAATACTGTGATGCTTGAACTTGCTCCACAAGCTCAATGCCTGCTTGTCACCTTTCTCTAATTTGCTAAACCAATCCCTTGCCTCACCGTCAAGATTCGGATTCTTCTTCGCTTCCTCGTTGAATTTAACGTAAATGTCCACCAAATGTTTAATCGGGCACTCGTTGAACTTCTTCTCATCGCCCCAAGTCAGATAGGCATAGATTAACTTGCCAAACTGAGTGCCCCAATCGCCCAAATAATTCAAACGGATGACTTTGTAACCAGCAAACTCATGCAACCTGGATAAAGAATGGCCGATGACAGTGCTTCGCAAATGCCCAAAATGCATCGGCTTGCCGATATTCGGACTGGAAAATTCAATGGCAGCAGTCTTGCCCTTGCCAACATCAGAACTGCCAAATTTCTTCTTCTGCGCCAAGATTTCTGACAACACTTTTTTGCCAACCTTTGCAGGGTCAAGAAAGAAGTTAACGTACGGGCCTGCAGCAGTTATTTTTGCAACAATTTCAGGCATGTGCATAGACTTTGCAAGCTCTTGAGCAATCTGAACAGGACTTTTCTTCATCTCTTTCGCTAAAGAGAAACATGGAAAGGCGTAATCGCCCAGACTGGAGTCTGGAGGAACTTCAAGAGAAATTTCCCCTTTCACGCTCTTTTGCAAGGCCTTAATTATATCCTGCTCGAACATATTGAGAAAAGGCTGGTTTGCAATTTATAAAGTTTTGTCTGTAACAACATTTAAGAACACACTCAACACAACAAGACCATGCTTGAGATGTCCATCCTTGCACTGGTGGTATTCATAATATTTGGCATAATCCTAGGATTTCTCTTCCTGATGCCACTGGTTGTTGTAGGAGCGAACATCATCATACTTTACTTCCTGTTCCTGCGCATTTACACGGAGATAACAAAGTACAAACGCGCAGAGCATTACGCGCTAAGCTTTGTGGCAGCGATGATGATTTTGTTAATTGCTAAGAACTTTATTCCATTATGGTGGATAACAACAGCAACACTGCTGGCTTTCTTCATAACACACATATACATACTGTTTGAGAAGAAAAGTTAGAGCTGTTTTTCTATATCTTTCAAAGCGTTGTCAACTCCGAAGAACAGATTGGAATGGGAAGCTGCAGACGCAACGGTATTGCCCTGAGAAACAGCTTCGACCTTTACCTCTTTATCGCCAAAATATACCGACAAGCGGTCGAGCCCTTTCTCTGAGAACTTGCGAGCATAGGTTCCAATAATTTTCTTGAGGACAATCATTGAAGCCCCATCAATGCGTTCAACTCCAAACAGCTCGATATTTCCACCGAGCCGTACGGGCTCATCCATAATAGGGAGAATGTGATGCTCACTTTTAAAAATTGCTAAAATTCAAGGATATATCGTTATTACTTAATAGTAACTTCATAAGCGAAAACCTTTTAAAGAACTACCTTATTGCAGGCTAGGGGGAGATTCATGATTAAATGCCAAAGATGCGGCACTGGTGTCCGCTCATATAGTCCAATGCGCAAGTGGTGCGTAGACTGCCGCCGTGTTGTCTCCCTAGAGCAAGCAAAAGAAAGAAAGCTTGAAATCAAATAATTCTCAACAACTTTTAAAAAGCCAATACGAACAACTTCTATTGATGAAAGTCCACGTAAAATCATATGGATGCTCTGCGAACATGGCAGAAGGAGAAATGATAAAGGGCCAGTTTGCAGACCTTGTTGAAGAAAAAGATGCTGACCTTGTCGTGATTAATATCTGCACAGTAAAAGGAGACAAGAATGCTCTGGACGAGATAAAAGAAGTCAAGAAAAACTATCCAAATAAAAAGATAGCAATTGCGGGATGCATAACTCCAAGCATAGTGCAGCCGATAAAATTGATTGATCCTGAAGCAATTCTGGTTAACACGCATCACATTGACAATATTTCTACGCTTGTAAACACAAAGACAGACGCGTTAACGCACGCAAAGCCCATAAAATTACTGCAGCCAAGAGTCAGGACGAATCCAGTTGTCGGAATAGTGCCGATAAGCTCAGGATGCCTTGACGCTTGCGCATTCTGCAGCACAAGACTAGTCAAAGGAGTACTCTTCAGCTTCCCGCCTGACGCAATAGTCAGAGAAGTTGAGAAATGCGTGCAAGACGGCTGCAAAGAAATCTGGATAACAGGACAAGACACCTGCTGCTACGGATTTGACAGAGGAACAAATCTGGCGAGACTGCTCAAAGAAGTCGTAAACGTGCCAGGAGACTTCAAAGTAAGAATTGGCATGGGAAATCCAAGACACGTGCCGAAATACCTGCAGGAATTAGTTGAAATAATGAAAAATCCGAAAATATTCAAGTTCCTGCACATACCAGTGCAAGCTGGAAACAACGAAGTCCTCAAAGCGATGAGACGAGGGCACACAGTAGAGACTTATGCGGACATTGTTAACTCAATAAGAAAAGAAATTCCTGATATGACAATAAGCACAGACATCATAGTGGGCTATCCGACAGAAACAGAAGCGCAATTCCAGGATACGCTGAATTTTGTTGAAAAATACCAGCCAGACATCATCAACATCGCACGATTCGCGCCAAGACCAGGAACGCCAGCAGCAACAATGCAAGGACAACTACACGGCAACATCAAAAAAGAAAGAAGCAGACGATTGACAGAAATTATGAAAAGAGTCGCACACGAAAGAAACCAGAAATGGCTGGGATGGGAAGGAGACATTATTATTGACGAAAAAGTCAAAGACGGAGTATCAGGAAGAAATTACGCTTACAAGCTGGTTGTTATCAGGCAGGATTTGCCATTGGGAACTATTCTGAAAGTCAAGATAATGGAAGCGAGCAATTATTTCTTAGTTGGAGAACAATCACAGCTTCTTATCAAACAGTTTTAAAGTTGATGTTGCCCTGTAACCATATTTTCTTGCAAAAGCCAACATAGGCTTATTCCACGTGCGAACCAAATAAGAAATACGAACGCAATTCAATCGCCGAGCAGCACTCTCAGCCTTAACCAAAAGCACAGATGCGAGTCCTTCACGCCTATGAGCTTTATCGACCATTATCGCCCAGACAAAAACACGCCCTGCTGAAGGATCATGCTGGAATTCGATAAACCCAACCGGCATGGCGTCTTCCTCAGCAACCAAACATGAAGTGTACTTACCACTCACCATCTGACGAAACATGGCAAAAGAATATTCGCCCGGATAATCTTCTACTGCCCGCTCTCCCTTCACCATCCGCACCAAATAAGGCACATCAGAAGCCTTAATCTTTCTAATCTTCACCACAACAAATTCCGCAGCCACTTAGACACGACAGCCTCAACATCCTCTTCCTGCAGGCAAAAGCAGTGGTCAGCATCCATGATTAAAGCTGTTTTACTGTACGAATGCTTGAACTTCTGAGACAATATCTTCAACATCTTGCGCGGAGGTATGGCGGCAAACTCCTCCTTGCTGCCAAAAACAGCCAACATTGGAATCTTAATCTTCGACACTGCACTCAGCCTGCCATCATAATTGAACAACTCACCCTCAACACTGCCCGGACGATACAACTCATAATACCGCTTTGCGCTAAAATAAGACGGCTCTACCTGTGGCGGCATCAATTCCCTGCCCTTTCCGCTCCTGATTAATTTGCGGGCAACCTGCAATTTTTCCTTGAACTTCTTCTGCCCAAGAAGTTTAATCTGCCAATTATAATCATCAGCAGGACCAAGAAAGATAAGACCTCGCACAGAACGCGGATTCTTACGATACTGATAATACGCAATCTTCTGACAGCCAGTACTATGGCCGGACAAAATAAAATTACGATACCCTCGGCCGCGCAGCATCTTCAAAGCCGCATCAATATCCAAAATACACTCCTTGAAATTCTCAAAAGCAGTGCCAATCGTACGGAACGTCAAATGCTCCTTCAAACGCTGAAAAACAGTAATCGTGCCCATGCCACGGTTGTTAAACGTGAAAAACGACATTTCATTCCTAATGGCAGCATGCATCAGATTATCAACAGCACTAATGCCATGGAAACTATCAGTCATGCCGTGCACGTGCACCCAGCACGTCTTCGACCTTGTCGGAGCGCACAACATACCCTCCAATTCAAGCTTGTCAGCTGACTCAAAGCTTATCAGCTCGCCCTGCATCCTCGTGTAAGTGACCATCAGCTCAGATACCCCCACGTGTGCAGCCGATCAGAATCAGCAAACCAGCGCATTCCTATGTCAGTGCGGTAAAACATGTTCGGAATCATGATGTTCTCAACTCGCTGATAAGTCTGCTTTCTGGCATCATCCATAGTCGAAGCATGCCCAGTAACCACCAAACAATACCCTGAATAGCCGGCGAGACGCCAGTCATCATCCACTAATTTAATATCACCTAAATGAACCCCATCAGTATTAGGCTTCTTGAACAGCACTGTTGCGTCCTCAGCATACTTCTTGAACGCGGCCATATCATAGAACGGAAAAGGAGGACAGGCAACAACAATGCCCACTTGGAATCCTTTCTTGGCTTTTAGCTCGTATTGTTTGTGATTCGCAATCGCGTGCAAGAATTCACCCCACGGAGACAGAATTCCTTCCATCTGAATGCTGATAGTAGGATAACCAAAACGGCTCGTGAACTCCAACGGATGAATGCCCTTGCCATTAACAATGCAGTTCACGTCAATATAGCCGACATAATTCGCCTGCTGCAATGCCGGCTTCATCTTCGCCAGAGTTTCATTAAAAATCCTGTTTGACTGCGTCCAGTACATGTGCGTGCCCATCTCTCCAGTAGAAGGACCGATATCACCCGGAAACATCCTTTTGTTCTCAAAATTCACGTTTATCGGAGTAATGAAATCAACCCCGTTGAAGAACGCACCAACAGCGACTTCAACGCCAGCAACATACTTCTGAATCTGGAAATACTTGATTTTCTTTGACCACTCCTTCTTATAATGCTCAAGAAGCTGAATGACGTCTTTGCCGTCCTCTTCCTGACCGACAAACAATAATTCCTTCTCGCCAGTCTTTGAAGTCGGCTTGAGAACATAACGGCCCGGGTTTTTTTGAACAAATTTCACCGCTTCATCAAAATCAGTAAAGTCCCAATGAGGAAGCACGTTAATGCCGACCTTCTTCAACTCCTCCTGGCCAAACTCACGGTCCTCTTCAAGACGGTCAGTATAGACTGAGCCACCGACGATCGATTTTCCATCCTTTCTCAGTTTATCAGCTTCCTGGCCAAAGAAAACATCGTCAAAAACAATCACATCAGCCCAGTCCTTAAGCTTCTCCCAGTCCTCGCACTTGTCGACAAAACCATTGCAAATATCTCGGCTGGCCTTTTCGCCGATAAAATAGCGCACATCGTGCCCTTCCTTCTTCACCTGCCAGGCAAGGTCTCCAATCAGCGCTTCCTCTGAAACGAACAAAAACTTCTTTTTTTCCATTGTTAACAATTTATTGGAAGTTGGTATTTAAATTTAACCAAACCACAAATTTTTTAAACTAGTACACAGCACTAAAAACGAAAAAGGTGGTTTAATGCCAAAAGCAGATGTCGGAGACTACAAAAAAATTTCTCACA
>CAZCCU010000035.1:0-6736 GCA_964497645.1 uncultured Methanosarcinales archaeon | reverse complement strand
AGATATTTGATAAGCTCCGGATTTACTTCATGCAGTGCGACGACTCTTCTTTCTGCTCGCCTGCATATTGCGCGTGCTAAATGCAAGTGTGTTGCGCTTTCGTTTCCAGCTGGAAGAATAAAAGACTGTTGTTTTGGCAGTTTTGCTTCTATGCGGTAGACTTCTTTTTCTATCGTTAAAGTGTGCGCCTCTGTTATTTTTGGGAATTTCGTGAACTTTGTTCCGAGCGCTGCTAGTTCCGCGCCTATTCTGAACAAGTCATTTAGAACTTGGTGAAGAATCTTCTTCGCTTGTTTGTCTTTCACGTAAGTCAGCGCAACGCCGATTGCCGCGTTTAATTCATCCACGTCTCCGTATGCTTCGATGCGTAAATCATTTTTCGGCACTCTTAGACCGCCAAGAAGACTTGTTTGTCCTTTGTCTCCTCCTTTTGTGACGATTGACATGTTGTGTTGGTTTTTTTATTCTTTATCTGCTGCTAAGTTTTATATACTGAAAATACATTAAATGCATGAAAGGAGGTGTCTGCAAATGGACGATGAATCTGGTGATGATGAAGCTGATGATGTCGGCGATGACGAAAATTTCTAATAAAATAAAAAATTAGCTGCACTCGCTGAATCCGCACTCGTAGCAGGTTGGTCCTGCGCAGCCGCTAAGATAAGCGATATTCGGACTGTAGCATTTTGGGCAGTGTCCTCCTTTGTGTTCTCCTTCTGTTCTTTGCGCTTTGACGTCTGGTGCAGTTACGAGCGGTGTTAACAATTGCTGTCCTGGCAGGTTGCCCATTTGTGACAGGAACTTGCTCAAAGCGGTTGACACTGCGTGCGGTATGCTTTCAATTCTTTTTGGTCCGAATCCGTATGGTTTGTCGCTTTTGATGCTGTTCAAGTGTCTTCTTAGTCTGTTGACATCTCCGCCCAGCTCCAGATATTTGCTGATGAGGACTCCCATTACTGATGTTAGTCCTGCAATCTCTGTTCCTATCGGCGCGATGTTGGTGAACACTTTCAGTATTCTGCCGTTGTGGTGGTCGATGTGCACGTGCACTGGTCCATACCCTGTCTCAAACTGGTAGTAGACTGAGCTGATGCCTTCAGTAGGATCAAGCTTTGGCATTTCTTTTGCGATTTCCTTGACTTCTTTCTTGCTGATGTTGAGGACTTGCTGGCTTTTGCACCCGTCGCGGTAAACAGTTATGCCTTTGCAGCCGAGTTCGTATGCCATCATGTAGGTTTTCTTGATGTCTTCAACAGTCGCGCTGTTTGGCAGATTAATGGTTTTTGAAACGCCGTTGTCAGTGTGTTTTTGGAATCCTGCTTGCTGTTGGACGTGGTAGTCTACCTGCACGTCGTGCGCTGAGCCGAATGCTTTCTGGACGTTTTCCGGTATTTCTTTGATGCCTCTGACTGAGTTGTGGTTTGCTTCGATTTTTTTCCACAGTTCATCGGGCTTTAAGCCGAAGTAGTTGTTGTTATTGGCTACTGTCATGAATATTGAGTTGACTTCATGGAAGACGTCTCCTTCGTTTGGCTCTTTGCCTAATTTTAGCGCGTCCAATGCTTTTGCGTTATACCTTGTATAAGCTATGCCGAAGAACGGCTCGATTCCGCCTCCTTGCAGTCCGGCGCAGATGGCAATCGTGCCTGTTGGTGCGATTGTGGTTCTGGCGCAGTTGCGCGGTCTTCCTTTTGCCCAGTCGCGGTAGAATGGTCCGTTTGTGTCGAATATGCTGTCTTTGAAGTTGGGGAAGACTCCTCTTTCTATTGCTAGTTCTTCGCTTGCTTGGAGCGCTTTTGCGTTGATGAAGCTCATGACTTCGTCTGCTTTTTCGAGCGCTTCTGTGCTGTCGTATGGTGTGCTCAGGAGTGCGAGCATTTCTGCCCAGCCCATGACTCCTAGGCCGATTCTTCTGTTGCCTTTCGCGATTTTCTCTATTTCAGGAATCGGGTAATTGTTCACATCGATTACATTGTCCAGGAATCTCGTAGCCAGCTTTGTTACTTCTCCTAGTCTTGCATAATCTATTTTGCCCATTACTACGAACTTGCTCAGGTTAATAGAACCCAGATTGCATGGCTCGTACGGAAGCAATGGCTGTTCGCCGCATGGGTTTGTGCTTTCAACTTCTCCTAGTTTTGGTGTTGGGTTTGAGTGGCTGTTGTTTATTTTGTCCAGCCAGATCATGCCTGGGTCTCCGGTTTTCCATGCAAAGTCGCAGATCATGTTGAAGACTTCTTTGGCGTTTGCTTTGCCGACTGGTTCTTTTGTTCTTGGGTTCAGTAAGTCGTAGTCTTCTCCTTTTTTGACTGCTTCCATGAACTTTTTGTCTACGGCTACTGAGACGTTGAAGTTCTCCAGCTTTCCGTCTTCTGCTTTGTGTTTTATGAAATCAAATACATCAGGGTGCCAGTATGGCAGGATGCCCATGTTTGCTCCTCTTCTCGTTCCTCCCTGTTTGACTTCTTGTGTTGCGTAATTGATAATGCTGAATGGAGAGAGTGCTCCGGATGCTACTCCTTTTGTGCTTTTGACGCGGTCTCCTTTTGGTCTGACTCTGCATCCTGAAAATCCTGTTCCTCCTCCTGATTTGTGGATGAGCATTGTTTGTTTGACCAGGTCTCCCCATCCTTCTATGCTGTCTTCTATGGGTAAAACGTAGCACGCTGACAGTTGTTGTAGTTCTCTTCCGGCATTCATCAGTGTTGGACTGTTTGGCAGGAAGTCGAAGTTTGCCAGCATGTCGTAGTATTGTGTGCTTGTTTTGAGGACTATTTCTCTTGCTCTTGGGCTGTTTTCCAGTATTTTGTACAGGTTTTGTATGAATCTTCTGTGATTTTGGTCTTGGTCGCCGTAGCTTTTGGAGCCGACGTGTAAGAGTAATAGCTCGCTTGTTTCGCCATTTCCTACATCTATCCATTCCTGGCTGTATCTTGCGCCCGCAAACAGCTGGTCTCTTGGTATGTCTGGGTGGTAGAGGAGTTCTGAGAGTGCGATGTTCTTGGCTATTCCCCAGAGCCAGTTTTCAACGCTTGGGTCGTCTCGCAGGTACTTGTCATTTATGACTTTTCTTTGGTTTTCCGTTAGCGGAATGTTGCCGAATGGCGGTTTGTCCCAGTCTTGTTGTAGTTCTGGCGTGGTTTTTATTGGTGTCATGGTTGTGCCTCCGAGTCAACGAGGAGGTTTCGACGAACTCTGTTCGGCGTTACCTCCAGTAATCGTTCCTGTTTTTTGAGTGTTTTGATAGCGTCAACGAACTGGTTCGCGTCTTTGAATTTTTTGTACACGCTTGCAAAGCGGACGTACGCGACATCATCTAGCTTTGCGAGCTCTTGCATGACGAGTTCTCCTATTTTGTTGCTTTTGATTTCGTCTTTGTCTGATTGTCTTAGTGCTGCTTCAACGATTCCGATGACTGCTTCCATTTGTTCTCTTTTGACTGGTCGTTTTTCGCAGGCTCTTACGAGGCCTTTGAGGACTTTTTCTCTTGAGAATGGTTCTCTTCTTCCGTCTCGTTTCACCACAGAAATATCGAACATTTCAACTCGTTCGTATGTTGTGAACCTTTTTGAGCATTGTTCGCATTCGCGTCTTCTTCGTATGCTGTCAGAATCGGGTGTTAATCTGCTGTCAAGGACTTTGTTGTCGGTATTTTGGCAAAATGGGCACTTCACGCAATCACCTTATTTTTTAGTTCAATTTCACTCACAAGTTGTAAAAACCACAAGCTCTTGTGGTCATCGTCGGAGCAACTTACTACATATTGAATTCATATATAAACATTATCAAACAAGAACATATATTCTGCCCAATAATTTTTCACTATGTTTGAGCCACTTTTCAGTGAAACATTTTGCAAAATTCGACTAAAAAAGAATTAACGGTTGAAAATAATTCCATGAAGACTGGCTTTTCTAACCGTCTCAGAAGTTAGGCCTTTCTTACGCGCTAAATGTTGGAAGATACATTTAAGAACGCATTAAAGCTATTTGAGTTGATGCATATCAAATGCAATAAGCTGTTGCTCATCGTTTTGCTACTCATACCAATCGTGCACGCACTCCCGCCGCCAGAAGGCTGGGTTAATGACCATGCAAACATCATAACGCCAGAATGGAAGGCAAAGATAACAGTACTCATTGACGATATTGAGAAAAACACAACTGCAGAGATAGCGGTCATAACCGTACCAAGTCTTGAAGGCAAAGCGATCGAAGAACTAGCTCTACAATATCTAGAAGAATTGGGCGTTGGCAAAAAAGAAACAGACAATGGTGTTGTGATACTGGTCGCCCTTCAAGACCATGAATATAGAATCGAAACAGGATACGGAGTAGAAGGAATACTGCCAGACGCACGAGCAGGACGAATAGGAAGAGAAATACTCAAGCTTTACTTCAGACAAGAACTATATGGAGAGGGAATCTACAATACAGTAGAAGAGATTGGAAAACTGCTGGCACAAGACCCAACCATTGTAGCGAAATACAGTCCAAGACGAGAACTCATCACGCCATTCGCAAACCAAATTCTCTTCATCACATTCATTCTCGTCTTTTTCATATGCGGCATGGCAGAAGCACGGCCAACAAAAAAGCAACAATGGGCAACATTCATCACGGGCAACACATTAGTCAACGGCGCACTTGCCTGGCTCGGCTTCTGGGCGCCATTCTTTGCATTAATCGCCGCAGCAATATTTTTCTTCATTGCAGGCTTAGTAATCTTTACACTAATCAATGCAAAACCGCACCCGAAAAGCTTCCACGGAGCATTCTGGTGGGGAGGACGGGGAGGCTTTGGAGGCATAGGCAAGGGCAGCGGCGGCTTTGGAGGCTTTGGCGGAGGCATGGGCGGAGGCGGAGGAGCAGGAGGCAGATGGTAAACTTTTTAAGCGAACACGCCCTGGAGTAAGAATATGGCATTCAAAATGAAACCATGGATGTGGGTAATAACAGTTGTTGTTATCTTAGGAATCTGGTTCTTCGCAAGCTACAACGGACTAGTCAAAAGAGAAATCACAGTAGACAAAGCATGGTCAGACATAGAAGTACAATACCAACGAAGATTCGATTTAATTCCAAACTTAGTAAACACTGTAAAAGGCTATGCGGGATTTGAAGAACGCGTCATAACAGGAGTAACTGAAGCGCGCAGCAGATGGCAAGGAGCAATTTCTGCAGGCAACACAAATGAAGCAGTTGCAGCAGCAGGACAATTTGAAGGAGCATTATCGCGCTTGATAGCTGTTGCAGAGAACTATCCAGATTTGAAAGCAAGTCAAACATACCTTTCTCTAATGGATGAACTTGCAGGCACCGAAAACAGAGTGGCAGTTGCCAGAACTCGTTATAACGAAGCATCAGCAGACTACAACTATGCACTGCGCAGAATACCGACAAACATAGTTGCGGGCATGTTCGGCTTTGAGAAAAAATCATTATTTGAGGCCAAAGCAGGAGCTGAAGAAGTTCCGGTAGTCAAAGTTTAAGCTTTTTTTGTAGCGGGATAGTGAAGATCCGTTTTATCAGACTGTTCAAGAAGGCAGACATTATTGGACTGTTTAGTTCTCTGCTTCTTTCAGTTCCAATAATTTTTTCTTGAGAAATGGTGAGAGTAGAGGCTCTAGTCCTTTTTGTTGATCGAGAGTCAAGTATCGGAAGCCACGAATCTGTTTGAAACAGTGTTTACTGCTGCATTCGCATTTGAACTTGTTAAATAGCTCCCATTCGGTTGTTAGGTAGTTGAAAGTAAGTTCTTCTTCAGGCTCGATATCTCGTAATGCTCGATATGTTAAGTCTTGGAAATCGACATATCCGTTGGATTCGCAGGAATGGTTAAGGAAGTTTTCAATTGCTTCAACGTCTGCACTTTCTTGGTGTTTGTTTTCATCAATTTGCATTGATTTTTTTGTACGATGGTTAATGAGTCTCTTTTCAAATTCAAAAATAACTTCATTTTTCTGAATGTTCTTTTTTGTGAATAAGGATTTCCCTTTTTTGGTTTCTCGAATTTCTATTTTCGGTGAGACAAACATGACAATGTCGCAATCAGGTACGTATTAAAATGTTCACCTTTTCAAAGAATTCTTACGAGCGGTTGTTTGTCAATTGTTTCAAAGCATAATTTGAGAACTAAATCAGCACGGCATTAACAGTTCCGTCCTGTCCTGGTCTTGATGTTACTTTTGCTTTTCCTGCGTCTGTCAGGATGACTGCGCCTTTGACTATGATGTTTCGTCTGACGAAGTGCCTGTTTGCCGGGCATTCGTCCACGGTCTTAATAGCGGACTTCACGAATTTTTTCGTTTTAGGGTCGAGAACGTTGGCGAATTGCGCTACTAGAACTTTCATTTTTCTGGTGTTTGCTTTTGTCGTGATTGTTTTGACTTTTTGAGTGCCGATTTTTGTCATGGTTGGCAGCCTGCCCATCTCGAATATTCGCTTATCCCGGGCTATGTTGTACATGCCTCCTGTCGGCTTTCTGTTCGTTCTTGCTCTTTGTACTATTACCATAATCGTGCTGGGCTATAGGTTATTTAAAAAGCTTTCGTGTGTCGCAAGCTTTATATCTTCAGTCGTTTCGAGTATGAATATGCGCTGGTTACTTGCTTTCCTATTGGTAGTTCCGTTTTCTTTTGCGTTGATTGTTGAAAGTACGGGCCAGTCAGGTGCTCATCCGATGTTGTACGGAGAGGTTGTTGTTTACGAGCGTGATGGTTTTGTTCATGTTTATG
>CAZCCU010000034.1:0-7097 GCA_964497645.1 uncultured Methanosarcinales archaeon | reverse complement strand
AAGTTCTTGAAATTCTTGAAAATCAAGAAAGTTTTCCTGTTTGGAGGCTCTTGGGGTTCTTGTTTGTCTCTTTGTTACGCGATAAAATATCCAAAGACTGTTATGGGTATGGTGTTGCGAGGGATTTATCTTGGCACGAGATACGAGAATGATTATTTTTTGAATGGCGGAGCGAGAACTCATTTTCCTGATGTGTGGGAGCGTTTTGTGAGCATGGTGCCGAAGCGTTATCAGAAGAAGCCTTCAAAATATTATTGGAAGATGATGCATTCTAAGAATGAGAAGACTGTGAAAAAGTATTGTTATGAGTGGGCGTTGTACGAGAGCAGTATGGTTCACCTTGTTTACAATCCTGCAAAGGTAAGGAAAGCGACGCGCGGCAAATGGGTTGTTTCTATCGCGAAATTGGAAGCTCATTATTTGATGAATGATTGCTTTTTGCCGAAGAATTATATCATGAAGAACGCGCGTAAGATCAGCCGCATTCCTCTTTCGATTATTCATGGCAGGTATGATTTCGTCTGCACGCCTGATATCGCGTATGCGTTGCATAAGGTGTTGCCGAAGTCAAAACTGTTTTTCGTTCTTGCAGGGCATGCAGCAGGCGACTCTGAGATGCAGAGCAGGATGATGAAGGAAATTGCCGAGATGGGGAGAAAATACGCCTAAATCTTTTTAAATCGAGCTTCTCATACTAGTGCCATGTCAAAAAAAGAGGTCAGCCATAATGGCTCTGCCATCATTCGTGATGTTATTCTTGGCGGGCAGGATGGATTAGTGAACGTGTTTGGTGTTGTACTTGCTGTTGCTGCTGCCACGCAGAGCAGGTACATTATCCTGATCTCTGGTCTTGCTGCTACGTTTGCCGAGTCTATTTCCATGGCCGCTGTTGCTTACACTAGTGGCAGGGCTGGTGAGGAGTATTATAGGAAAAAGCGCAGGGTGATTGCCGAGGAGTTTGAGCATCCGATTAGGGATGCTTTTATTGTTGGTGTTGCGGCGATTGTCGGCTCTTTTATCCCTCTGATTCCATTTATGTTGTTGTCAGTTCAGAATGCATTTTGGTCGACAATCGTTATTTCGACTTTGGTTTTGTTTATCAGCGGCGCTGTCAAAGCAAGATACACTGGCGCTAATCCTTTCAAGTCTGCTGTTGAGATGGCTGTTGTTGGCATGACTGCTGCAATTGCGGGTTATCTTATTGGCGCTGCTTTGGGAGCGTTGCCGATTGCATGAATTGGCGTTTTATTTCTTTCAAAAAGTATAACCCTTATGTGAAGATTGCTTTGAATGAAGTTGTTGTTGATTCTGTGAAGAATACTGGAGTGCCTGTTGTCTGGCTTGCGGGCTGGAAGCCAGGCTGCATTAACATTGGTTATGGCCAGCACGTTCGTGATGTTGTTAATATCGATGAAGCGCACAGGCGCAAGATTCCTATTGTTCGCCGTCAGGGCGGTGGCGGCGCGATGTATTTGGGCGAGAAGGGAGAGATAAGCTGGAGTGTTGTGGCGCCTGAACGTTTTTTTCCCAAAGATCCAAACAAAATCTACGAAAGGGTTTGTGCTAGAGTTGTTAGCGCGCTGAAAGACCTCGGCATTAAGAGTTGGCACAAGCCGATTAATGATGTGGTTACTGATGAAGGCAAGATTTCAGGCGCGACAATAAAAAAGGAAGGCTTTGTTGTCTATGTCGGCGGTACTTTGTTGTATTCTGTTGATGAGAAATTGATGAGAGCGTTATTAAGACCTGAGCGCGACCATCTTAAAAGAGATAAAATTCCTGAAACGTTCAAGAGTGTGGCGAGTGTTTCCAAGTTATGCAATGCCAGTTTTTCTGGAACTGTCAAAGCTCTTAAAGAAAACCTTCTTAAAGGTGTTGGCTACAGTGAGAGTGAGTGGACACAAAAAGAGGTGTCAATGGCAAAGAAGTTGGCCGGAAAATACCGAAGCGATGAGTGGTTGTTTCAAAAATGAGAGCGTATTTGCTGAAAGTTACTGATAAAATGCAGATTCCTGCAGTGGTCTATGAAGTTTTGGCAAGTGTTCATGAGGAGCCAGTGTATGTTTTTCTAGAGCACCACGAGCCTCCCAACATCATGCGTGGCAGGAATCAGCCGTTGGATAATCCGAGTGTTGACGAGGGTAAAAGGCCGGATGGCGGGTTGTCGTGGCCGCATTCTGGCACGTTTTGTCTTATGCGTGCCAGGCTGACTAAAGATCCAAAAAATGTTGGCAAAGCGCAGGCGCTGTGGGGAGATGATTTGAAAGGACTGCTTTCTGCACAAGGTTATGATGGCAGAAGTATTGTTTACCGAGATTCTGACTTGTACATTCGTAATGGTTCTGAAAAGCACTTGATGGGCTTGTCTGGTTTGGTTTCTGGAAATGGACAATCTGTGATTGTTCAGCGTGCGTGTTGGTACGAGCGTGACCCGCTTCCCAACATCGAACATTTGCTGAAGGCAGACGGTATTGATCCAAAGACATTCAAAGAAAAACTGCAGCTGGTCAAACCCGGCTTTTTTGCTTACTCATTAGACTTGTTTAAGCCTGAAGAGGTCGACCCGTGTGATTTTATATCAATAGGCAGCATGGCAGATGCTGTTGATCTTCAGAAACAAAAAGGTGGCAATGTGCGCGGATATTGCGTGCTGGGCAGGCAGAACTCTTAACGAAAGCCTTATAAACAAAACAGGCTCTGTTTTCTTCTAGAAAAAAGAGGTAACATGCAGAAGACTGTTGGTAAGTTCACTGTAAAGTACGTTCAGATTGTTGATGAGAAGGGGAATGTTGATAAGAAGTTGGAGCCGAAGCTTTCTCCGCAGCAGTTGAGGGATTTGTACAAGTGGATGATTCTTGAGAGGACTTTTGATAATACTGCTTTGGCTTTGCAGCGTGAGGGAAGAATTGGTACTTATGCTCAAAGCTTGGGTGAGGAGGCAGTGCATGTTGGTTCTGTTTTTGCGTGTAAGGACGAAGATTGGATTTTCCCTGATTACAGAGAGCATGCTGCTTTCTTGATGAGGGGCGTGCCGGTGAAGAGTTTGTTTACTCATTGGGGTGGCAGTGAGGACGGAATGAACCTGCCTGAAAAATCAAATGTGATGTCGGTTTGCATTCCTGTTGGGACGCAGACTTTGCATGGTGTTGGTTCTGCTTTGGCGATGAAATTGAAGAAGCAGAAGTCTGCAACTTTGACTTTTGTTGGTGATGCGGGCACGAGCACTGGTGATTTTAATGAGGGTTTAAATTTTGCGGGCACGTATTTGGCTCCTGCTGTTATTGTGATACGAAATAACCAGTGGGCAATCTCCGTACCAAGAGTTTGCGGCGCGTCTGACTGGGGCGGCTGCCAGTCAAGAGCGGAAACATTGGCGCAGAAGGCAATCGCGTTTGGCTTTGATGGAATTCAGGTTGATGGGAATGACGTGCTTGCCGTTTATTCCGTCATTAAGCAGGCGCTGGACAGGGCGCGTGATGGCAAGGGTCCTACGCTGGTTGAGTGTGTGACGTATCGTATCGTTCCGCATACGACTGCTGATGACCCGACGCGTTATCAGGATCCGAAGGTGCTCAAGGCGTGGTTGGAAAAAGAGCCGGTTAAGCGTTTCCAGCTTTATTTGAAAAAGAAGAAGTTGTGGGATGAGAAGTTTGAGGCTGCTGTTCAGGCCGAGGCTAAGAGGATTGTTGACCAGGGAGTTAAGGAGTTTGAACAGCATAAGGCTAAGCCAACTGACATGTTTGATTATGTGTATAAGACGTTGACGCCGAACTTGAAGGAGCAGAGGGACGAATGGCAAAGCTGAACATTGTTGAGGCTGTCCGGGATGCTTTGGATGTGGAAATGGGCAGGGATGAGAAAGTTATCGTGCTCGGTGAGGATGTTGGTATTGATGGGGGCGTGTTCAGGGCGACTGATGGTTTGCAAAAAAAATATGGTGATCACAGAGTCATTGATACGCCGCTGGCAGAGTCAGGTATTGTTGGCACGAGCATTGGAATGGCGTTGCAGGGTTTGAAGCCTGTTGCCGAGATTCAGTTTGATGGTTTTACGTATCCAGCCATGGACCAAATGTTTTCTCATGCTGCAAGGATTCGAAATAGGACTAGAGGAAGATACACTTGTCCGCTTGTTCTTCGTTTTCCTTATGGTGGCGGTATTCGCGCTTTGGAGCATCATAATGAGAGTCCTGAGACTTATTTTACGCACACGCCTGGCTTGAAAGTAGTGATTCCGAGTAATCCGTATGATGCTAAGGGTTTGTTGATTGCCGCAATTAGAGATCCTGACCCTGTTGTTTTTATGGAGCCTAAGCGGATTTATCGTGCTATTAAGAGTGAAGTTCCGGAGAATGCGTATATTGTTGAGATTGGCAAGGCGAATATTGTGCGTGAGGGTGTTGATCTGACTTTGATTGCGTGGGGCGCGATGGTGCGCGAGTGCGTGAAAGCTGCCGATATTGCTGCAGCACAGGGCATTAAGGCAGAGGTTGTTGATGTGCGAACTCTTAACCCGTGTGATTGGGACACGATTTATGCGAGTGCGCAGAAGACTGGGAGAGCAATTGTTGTGCACGAGGCTCCTCGTTCTCTTGGTTTTGGTGCTGAGATCGCTGCAAGAATTCAGGAGAAGCTGTTATTATTTTTGAAAGCGCCAGTGCAGAGAGTGACTGGCTACGATACTCCGTTCCCGTATTTTAAATTGGAGGAAGAGTACTTGCCTGGTCCTGAAAGGATTGGCAAGGCTATTGAAAAGGTGATGACGTTCTAAATGGTATACGATTTCAGACTTCCGGATTTGGGAGAGGGGATTGCAGAAGGCGAAATCATAAAATGGATTGTCAAAGAGGGCGATAAGGTTGACGAGCACCAGCCTATTGTTGAGATTGAGACGGATAAGGCTGTTGTGCAAGTTCCGAGTCCTAAGAGTGGCACGATTTTGAAGATTTTTGGCAGTCCTGGAGAGAAGATTCATGTTGGTGATGTATTGTGCTCGATTGGCGAGGCTGGTGAGAAAGCTCCGTTGACAACTAAGATTATTGCGCCTGCAAAACAGGAAATAAAGCGTCGTCCTGCTGGTGTTGTTGGCGAGTTGGAAGAGGCACCTGAAGAGGAGGAAAAGCCCATTACGCCACAGCCGCCTAAAAAAGTTGCTGAGCCGGTGGTTGCAGTGTTGCCTGTTGTTAGAAAACTTGCGCAGGAAATGGGAGTTGATGTTTCAAAAGTGCAGGGCTCTGGTCCTGGTGGCAGGATTACTGAGGATGACGTGCGAAGGGGTGCTGGAAAAGCCGAAAAGGAAACTTCGAAAGCTCCTACTATTACTTTTGAGAAGTTCGGTCGTGTTTTGCGCATTCCGTTGAAAGGAATCAGGAAGACTATTGCTGAGAATATGACGCAGAGTTTGAGAACTGCTGCTCACGTTACGCATATGGATTATGCTGATGTGACTAAACTTGCAGATTATCGCGAGAAGGAGAAGGAAGAGGCTGATAAAAAGGGCGTTAAGCTTACTTTTTTGCCGTTCATTGTGAAAGCGTGTCTGCTTGCGCTTAAGGAATTCCCGTACGTGAATTCTAGCTTGGATGATGAGAAGCTGGAGATTGTCATCAAGCAATATTTTAACATTGGCATAGCCGTTGATACCCCTGCTGGTCTGATGG
Source organism: uncultured Methanosarcinales archaeon (assembly GCA_964497645.1). Taxonomy (GTDB): domain Archaea; phylum Nanobdellota; class Nanobdellia; order Woesearchaeales; family ARS49; genus CABMGU01. Next base: position 1,438 of record CAZCCU010000034.1, on the reverse strand, counting down.
TCCCTGTTGTTAAAAATGCGAATGAGAAGACCATTCTTGAGATTGCGAGGGATATCTGGCGTATGGCCGAGTTGTGCAGGACGAGGGAAGTGCAGCTGAAGGACTTGCAGGGAGGGACTTTTACGATTACGAATATCGGCAGTCTTGGTGGAGAGTTTGCTACGCCGGTTATTAATTGGCCTGAGTGCGCGATATTGGCTTTGGGCAGGATTAGCGATAAGGCAGTGCCGGTTGAAGGCAGAATTGAGATCAGGAAGATTCTGCCGTTGTCATTTTCGTTCGATCATAGGATTATCGACGGCGCTATGGCTGCGAAGTTTGTGTCTGAGGTTAAACGGCATCTGGAAGATGTTGATGCGCTGTTGATGGGGTACTGAAAATGAAATCATGGACTATTGTTGTATTGGTGTTGCTTGTAGGCTGTATTGGTGGAGTTAAATCGATTACATCAGATAGGGTTGATTGTGGCAAGGATGTCCAGGTTCCAAAAGTCTCGGTTGATGTTGTGAAAGAGTACGCGCCCGCTTTAATGAAGGACGTTCTGGCGAATGCGCTTCCGGAAAAGTGCGTTGATAAGAGGTATGTTGGTCTTGTTCCTCCTGAATGCAAGGGAGAGGGTTGGGGATGTGCTGTTCTTGACCCGTATTTCTGGAGTTTTGTTGAGAAAGAGCAGTCTGTTGAGGCTTTTGTGATGGACGTTCCTGGAAAAGGCATTGGCTTGCATTTTGAGATGTCAGGAAGCGCGCCTGTTCGTGTTATCGTATGTGAGACTATTCCTGTCAAGAAGGGAATGGAGCAGGTGCAGGCTTTGCTGAAGGATCTGTGTTACGCTGATACCGGTGCAGCTGTTAGTTCTCCGGATTTTTGCGCAAGGATTTCCAGCAGTGATGTAAAAAAGGAATGCGAGGCGCGCTCATTGCGCAATCCAAGGAAATGTGAAGGAATTTCCTCAGGCTCTATTAAAGCCAAGTGTTTCGCGGAGATTGCTCATGCAGTTGAGGATGTTTCAATCTGCGGCATGATTAGCGATGTAGCGGAGCGTCAGAATTGCGAGTTAAGCATTACGGGCTTGCAGCAGGAAACAAAGGGCGCAGTGATAGATAGTGCTAATAGTTGATGTAGAAATTGCCGAACTTGCCTGTGTATTCCTCCCAGTCGTATTCTACTTTGTCCACTTTTGCCAGTGGCGAGCCTTTTTCGCATTGTATTATGAGTTGTCTTAGCTGCATCTTGTCGCCTTCGGCAACAATTTCTACTGTGCTGTTCGTGTTTTTCACCCATCCTGTTATGCCCATGCTGTCTGCTGTTTTTTTGGCGTAGTCTCTGTAGAAGACGCCGTGCACTTTGCCGTGGACGAAGATGTGTACGCGCGCGCGTTCTTTGAACAATTCCTCTATTTCTTTTTTCTTTTGCTCTTCCTCTTTTTTGCCGTGCTCTA
>CAZCCU010000033.1:0-7289 GCA_964497645.1 uncultured Methanosarcinales archaeon | reverse complement strand
TGCAGAATTCCAGGCAGACTTAAACGAAAATTGTGGGTTCGCGAAGGAGACATCCTATTAATAGAGCTATGGGAGCTCGGCGGAGACGCCAAAGGAGACGTAATATTCAAATACAGACCAATACAAGTCGAAACCCTGAGAAGAAGAGGGCTCCTAAAGGAAATGACGCAGGAAGAGTTCTAAGGCTGAGGAAGCGGCATAATAACAGGCTGAACACATCTCGTATCAGGCCACCAAGAGCTGTACGCGGCACAAGAACCTCTGCAGAGACGATACATATAACCCACGCCATTCTCATCATAAGCACACTCGCCAATAAAGAAACACTGGCAATTCTCACCGCTCCTGAAATCAGCATCAACAGAGACGAATAATAGAATGACTAACGCAACAGCAACTGCAATACCGAACAAGTTACGCTCTACATTCATTACAAGCAATAAGAAACACTGCTTTAAAAATTATTTGACGTACTCGCCAGTAACAGAGCTTCCTGTTACGTAACGGTACGCTTCCAAAGCAGCAACAGCGCCCATGCCAGCACTAATCACGGTCTGCTTATGCGGAACAATCGTCAAATCACCACACGCGTAAAGCCCCAGTGTTTTAGTTTTGCACAATTCGTCAACAATTATCTCGCCAATCGCATTAATCTGCACAAGACCTTCAACCATCTTCGTATGAGCATCCCAGCCAATCTCAGAAAAAATGCCCTGAACTGAAAGCTCTCTGCGCTTTTTTGAGTTTACGTCTTCGATAATCAGAGACTTTACGAACTTATCGCCAGTAATTTCAACAGGAACATGACTTGTGATAATTTCAATCTTTGAATCCTTTCGCGCCTTCTCAACAGTCACTTCATCTGCACGGAACTTGTCACGCCGGTGGATGAGATAAACTTTTTTTGCGATACGCGAGAGTTCTAAAGCGCCTTCCAATGCGCTATTACCGCCACCGATCACTACTGTGTCCTTATTCGGAAATAATGGAGCGTCGCAAGTAGTGCAAGTACTCAAGCCTCTGCCAAAGAACTTGTCCTCACCAGGAATATCCAATTTTCTTCTTTCACGACCATAACAAAGAATGACTGTTTTTGACTCGATCTTTTTCCCATCAGACAATTCAAGAACAAAATCCTTCTGCTTTGCCACTTTTGTCACCATTGCTTCATTAATTTCGCAACCCCACTTCTTAGCAGAAGCCCAGAATTTCTTCATCAGCTCAGGACCAGGACCCTCATAGCCAGGATAATTCTGAATATCATTAGTCGTGTTTGTTTCACCGCCAATATTAGGACCAGTAATTAGAACGCATTTCAACTTTTTCCTGCCAGCATAAATAGCAGCAGTAAGACCTGCAGCGCCGGCACCGACAATAACAACATCGTACATGAAAGAAAAATCAAAAGAAGAAATATTTAATGGTTTGGTTTTAGGGCACAAGCGTCTTAGGCACAACAGGAGCAGGCTCTTAAGCCGGGACACCTACAGTAATGCCCATCTTAAAACCACTGTCACCTATACGATAACTGGCACCATAATTACCTTGCTTAGAGAAAGTAAACTCGTGGGTTTTCCCGGCGGCAACAGAGAATTCCTTTATTACATTACCATCTTTTATTATCTTCACACCCTTAATACCAAACTCATTCGGATTAAAGAAAGCAACTTTATCACCAGGATTAAGCTTCACATTACTAGGAACAAAGCCAGCGCCAGTCAAACTCACTCGCAAAGCTTTCTGCTCCGCAGCAATAGTACCCACGACCACACCCTGCTGACCAACCTGACATACAATCTGATTATTAGAACCAACCTGACAAACAGCAGCCTGAGTCGCGCCAGCAGGACCAACCTGGCAAGTAGCCTGACCACCAGCACCAACCTCGCAAACAGCAGTCTGAGTCTGACCAACCTGGCAAACAGTATGACCACTAGTGCCAACCTGACAAACAGAAGCCAAAAACTGACCATCCTGAACAGCCAAAGTACCAGAAGGTTCAACAGTAATACCCATTTTATAGCCGGTAGTGCCCCAGAACGGCACAGCACGATACGAAGCACCATAGTCTCCTGTCTTCGTAAAAGTATGTTCTAAACTCTTTCCACTCACAATGGCTCTTCTTACTATCACCTGACCACCACTGACAATACTCAAAATAATATTTTTAGCTTCATTATTAATAAATCTCACTGTCCAGCCTTTCCCGATACTAATAGAAGCGGGTTTGAAACCACTACCCAATTGAACCTTTATAGGATCAGGCGGAGCTGGAAGCTCAAACTCAGGAGCCTGTTCAATAACAGGCACGCCAAGTTTCACTTTAAACTTGACACTATCACGCGTCCCGCTATAAGTCAGCGGTCTAACCGTTGCTTCTGCAAAATAATAATTAACACGATAACTTGACCCTGAAGCGGCAACGCCATCCACCGAAAACTCAACATTATTCCTATCAGCAGATTCAACACTTATAGTAATTCCGTCAACTTCTTCTTCCTCTCCAACATCAACCCAGACCGAAACACCGCTTTCACCCGCACGGCCGAACATACTGCCACCTGTGAAAATAAACCATAATCCAAGAAATGCGACAATAAGAACAGATACTAGAATGATAGTTTCAAGCGATCGTGTCTTACTCATTTCCATTACCTCTTTAGCAATAATCAATCACGCGTGTTTAAAAACATTTCTGTATGATAATACGTTCTAATCCTCTGCCTCACTCACAATCGCTCCCTGCTCATCTTCATCTACCAGAATCTCTTCTTCAGGAATATTCTCCTCTTGCTCACTCTCTTCCTCAGGCTCTTCCTGCTTAGGCTCTTCTTCCCCAGTCAAGACATTAATGTTATATGAACCATGCCGGAGATTCCGCAACAGATAACTCTGACCCTCACGCAAATGCCTCCTCAAAACCACCTTATTGCCTTTCAACACTTCAACTTCCTGCCTCACAGCGTCCTGATTCGTGACCATGATATAACCCACCCTTTCCAGATAAACTTCAGACGGTTTAGCAGCACCATCCTCGATGATGACTTCAATCCCGTACGCTGTTGCCAGGCCAGCGCCCTTGTAGATAAAGTACAGACCAATAAAAGTGACAAGAAGAATCAGAACCAAAATCGTTCCCTGCAGTTGAGCTTTCCGCATAAGCCTCCAATTGCAAGAATACCTATTTAATCTTTTGCGAATTCACCACCATCATGTCAAGAACCACCTGCTAAAGCAGGTGGCGTGAACGATAAGTTCATTCAGAAAGCGAAGGCATGTGGTTCTTGAGCATGCTCAAAAACTGCTCGTCCCTTCTACTGACTGAAGCCAATAGCGTACGTCAAGAGCAGTTTTCGACATGTTACTCCTCCGCGATAGAAAAATATATTAAGAAGGGCGACTGCCGATGGATTATAAGGAGGGGAATCTTATGAAAGCTGAAGATATGAAATCTTTCGTCATCACAATTTTGGTCGGACTGAGCCTTTTCACAGCGCTGATGCTCGAGTCGCGCATGACGGCAAACTTCGCAATCGAACTCGTGCTAATCCTGATAGGTGCCATCCTAATGACAGGCATCATCTTCGGATTCTGGATAGAAGAACCATGGGCATACCCGCTGACAACAATACTCTTCGCAGCAGCACTCGTGAATCTAGTCTGGCTGTTCTTCTCAACCAGCTCATTCCTCACTTTTGCGTTCGGACTATTGGTAAACGTAGCAGGACTCGTCATGTGCCTTGCCGGCATGGAACGTCCCATGGACCTCCAAGAACTCGAAACATACGAGGCAAAACGAAAGAAATAATTTTATTTTCTAGCCAAAAATTTGTGAACTTCAAGATAGACAAAACCAGCCAACGCGACTCCAACAACCATGCCCCACTCGGCCAGCGAAAGCGCGGTCATACTGAAAATCTTCTGCAGGAATGGAACGTACATTATCGCGACCTGCAAAAGCATCGATGAAAGCACAGCAAGCCACAACCACGGATTCTTAAAAACACCAACCAAGAAAATGGGCTTGGTTAATGAACGACAACTAATTGCAGTTAACAACTCAGCAGTCACAATAGTGGTGAAAGCAACAGTCTGCGCCTTCGCAAGCCCTCCAGCCTGGAAAACATCAAACAACCAGATTGTTCCAATAGTAAGGAGAATAGGGTAAACGTAGATATAAGGCGCAATGCCCCTGAAAATACCCTGATCAGCCTTTCTAGGAGGACGCTGCATAACCCCAGGCTCAGCAGGATCAGCACTCAACGCCAAAGCAGGCAGGCCGTCAGTCACTAAGTTAATCCACAAGATCTGGATTGCAAGCAAAGGCAACGGCAAACCAAGAAGTATAGACGACAATATCACCATCACTTCCGCAATATTACACCTGAGCAAGTAAGCAATGTACTTTTGAATATTATCATAAATCCGCCTTCCTTCCTCAACAGCACGCACAATAGAAGCAAAATTATCATCAGCCAAAATCATTCCAGAAGCTTCCTTCGCGACATCAGTGCCAGAAATACCCATGGCGATACCCAAGTCCGCCTTCTTCAAAGCAGGAGCGTCATTAACACCATCACCAGTCATCGCAACAATATGACCATTCGCCTTCAACGCATTGATAATCTTCAGCTTATGCGCAGGGTTAACACGAGCGTATATCGCAATATTTTCAACTTCCGCTGGCAAATCAGAAATTTGGTCAAGCTCCAAACCAGTAACTGCCCTTCCCTCAATTCCAAGCTCTTTTGCAACAGCCTGAGCAGTAGTGATGTGGTCGCCAGTAATCATCACAACCTTTATACCAGCAGTCCTGCACTTCTCAATGGCTTCCTTCGCTTCCCTTCTAGGCGGATCAATCATCGCCTGCAAGCCGACAAAAACCATCTCTTTCTCAGGAGAATCTTTTGCGTCCTTCAATTCCTTGTACGCAAAACCAAGAACTCTCAATGCTTGTTTTGCGAACTTCTCATTCTGCGCGATAATGGCCTGTTTTTCCTCTCTAGTCATTCTTTGCTCATGACCATTAACCAGAATTTTAGTACACAGAGAAAGTATTCCTTCCGGCGCGCCCTTAGCATACGCAACTTTAGCCTTGCCAATAGAATGCAAAGTAGTCATCCGCTTTCTCTCACTCGTAAACTCTAACTCACCAGTACGCGGATACTTATCGTGCAAAGTTTCAGTGTCCAGTTTCGCCTTTTTAGCACTGACAATCAATGCGGCCTCAGTAGGGTCACCAAGCACCTGCCAAGAATCACCCTCTAATTTCAATTTGGCATTATTATTCAAAACTCCAATACGCAGCAAAAGCTCAAAAGCCTTAGAATCCCTGCTGAAATAACCCTCAGGAGAATAACCAGACCCGGCAACCTCGACAACCTCGCGATTAACATACAATTTCCTGACAGTCATCTCATTATGAGTCAAAGTGCCGGTCTTATCACTGCAAATAACACTGCACGCGCCCAAAGTCTCAACACTCGGCAGGTTTCTTACTAACGCGTTCTTCTTAGCCATACGCTGAACACCTGTCGACAGGCCAACAGTCACAACAGCAGGCAAGCCCTCAGGAATAGCGGCAACGGCCAAAGCAATAGCCGTAAGCAAAGCAGTTGAAAAAGGCTGGTCAACTTTCAAAACACCAACGACAAAAACAATAGCGGCAATAACAACCACAAGAATTCCAATATACATGCCGAGAGTTTTCAAAGTCTTCTGCAAAGGAGTAGGCTCAGGCTCGGACTCCTGAATTAACTTCGCAATCTTACCAATCTCACTCTGCATGCCAGTGCTTGTCACAACAGCCCTCGCATGACCATTTGTAACAATAGTACTTGAGAAAATCATATTATGACGGTCAGCAACCGCCAATTCCTTCCTAAAAGTCTCAACTTCCTTCTTAACAGGAACGCTCTCACCAGTCAAAGTGCCTTCCTGAGTCTGCAAGTTCACAGATTCCAGCAAACGCGCATCAGCAGGAATCTTATCACCAGTGTCCAATAGAAGAATATCTCCAGGAACGACTTCCGAAGCATCAATATCTCTTTCCTGACCATCACGCATGACTGTGGCCTTAAGAGAAATCATCTTCTTCAGAGCCTCGATAGCACGTTCTGCACGATACTCCTGCACGAAACCAAGAATCGAATTCAGAATAACAATCGCGCCAATAACATAAAAATCAACATATTCCTTGACGAACAATGAGATAATCATTGCGGCAAGCAAAATCCAGACAATAGGACTCTTGAACTGGCCCAAAAAAATCCAGAAAATGTGAGGATGATCCTCCTCATGAATATGGTTAGGACCGTATACTTTCAGACGCTCAGCAGCTTCAGCACTCGACAAGCCCTTTACAGAAGACTTCAGCTCAGCCAACACCTCTTTTTCAGGAAGAAGATAATATTCCATTGCAGTTTTCCAGCACAACGTGCTATATATAGTTAACGCCACGAAAAGAATTAAAAACACCAACACAAAACAACATACAAAAAAGGTGATTATATGGTAACAGCACAAGACTTAATGAAGACGGATTATGTTTCTGTAGATGTTAAAGATACAATTTCACAACTATTGGGCAAGCTGAAAATGAAAAAAGAGCATTCCGCGCTCGTGTTTGAAGGCAAAAAATACATGGGAGTTATCGCAAAAAGGTTTTTGCTGACCAGCAGGATAAACCCTTCAGAAATGAAAGTCGGGAACATAATCAAAAAAAGGTCAAAAGCAAAAGCGCAATTCTACGTCCCAACACTCGAGCTGAGCACTAGTTTGAAAGAAATCTGCAGGAAAATGGCGGCAGCAGACACGCATCTCCTGCCAATATTGCAAAAAGACAAAGTAGTCGGCATTGTAGACTCGCACGACGTCGCGCTTGAAATAGCCGGATCGTACGGAAAAATAGCGTGCCAGGAATTCGCAAGCACGCCAATAACAGCACAAGCGCAGGACGGAATTTTCAAGGCAATCAACATTTTAAGCAGAAAAAACATTGATCATTTGCCAATCGTGGACGAGCAAGATAGATTGATCGGCATGGTCGCGCTGTCAGACCTTCTAGAAAACTCAAACTTCTGGAATATGAGCTCTCAAAAAATATCACAAGCCGCAAGCCACCAAAGAGGCAAAAGAACGGGCTATGCCCATGGCGAAAAAACAAAAATGAGCAGCCTGCCCATCGAAAACTGCATGAGCAGAAAAACCATGTGCTGCACTTCGCCAGACACAAAGATTCCCGAAGCCATCAGAATAATGGGCGAAAACAACGTGTGCAACATCATACT
>CAZCCU010000032.1:0-7899 GCA_964497645.1 uncultured Methanosarcinales archaeon | reverse complement strand
CGCCTGTTCTTTTCGCCAGCATCTGCCACGGAACAATATTGCTATGATGCTCCATTTCAGTCAACAAAATAGTGTCATTTTTACTGATGCCTGCGCCCCAACTCTGCGCGACCAAATTAATACCCTCAGTCGCATTCCTGACAAAAACAATTTCCCTCGGATGAGCGCCGATAAACTCCGCAACCTTCTTTCTAGCGCCTTCGTAAGCCCGCGTTGCCTCCTCGGCAAGAGAATGAACGCCCCTATGAACGTTAGCATTAGAAATTTCATAGAACTTTCTCACCGCATCCAAAACCATCATCGGCTTATGAGTAGTTGCAGCACTATCCAAGTAAACCATTCCGCGCGCAAAGAACGGAAAGTCCTTGCGCACTCGTGCAGCGTCCAATAAACTTATGTTTGCCATTTCAAATCCTCATAGCCTTCCGGCAATTTCAGGAAACCCTGAATCAGTAATTTACGCGCTTCGGATTCTGACACTCCCCTGCTCGTCAAATAAAATATTTTTTCAGAATCCAACGGGCTGATAGTTGCGGCATGAGAAGCTTTAACTTCATCCGCCTCGATTTCCAACGACGGGATTGCTTCTGCCTGCGCGCTATCGTCCAATAAGAGAAAATGCTGCCCGACAAAACTATCACTCAACTGGCCATGCTTCGGAATGACCACTTTGGCGTGCGAAACAACAGTCTGCGCCTTTCCAACAACGCCACGCGCATTCACACGTGACTTTGTTCGCATAGCATCATGAACAATAGTCAAATTACTCTGAACGCCTGACAGGAAGATCTCATCAACAAGCACCTCTGCGCCTTCTCCAGCCAAACGAATAATCTGCTCAACACGCTCAGGACTATCATGAACAAGCACGACATGCCTCTTCTCTCCAGCAGGAATAATCAGCTCGCTCATCCCACACTACCCTCCATCTCCAGCTGAATAAGCTTGTTCAACTCAACAGAATACTCCATAGGCAATTCCTTAGTAAACTCAGCAATAAAGCCAAGAACAATCAATGACAACGCCTCGCTCTCAGACAAGCCACGAGACATCAAATAAAACAACTGCTCTTCGCCAACCTTGCCAACAGTAGCTTCATGAGCAATTGTAGCACTATTCTCATCTATCTTCATCGTCGGATAAGTATCAGATCTTGAAGACTTGTCAAGAAGTAACGCATCACATTTCACAGAACTCGTGACATTCTTCGCGCCTTTCGCGACTCTCAACAAGCCACGGTAACTAGTCCTGCCACCATCCTTGCTGACAGACTTAGAGATTATTCTTGAACTTGTATTTGACGCGAGATGAATGACTTTACCACCAGCATCCTGATGCTGATTTTTTCCAGCGTACGCAACACTGAGAATGTCTGCTTTTGAACCCTCGCCTTTCAAAATAACGCACGGATATTTCATTGTAAGCCTACTGCCTAAATTCCCGTCAATCCACTCAACAGTCGCATTCTTATGCGCCATCGCACGTTTTGTAACTAAATTGTAAACATTGCTGCTCCAGTTCTGAATGGTCGTGTAACGAATCTTTGCACCTTCTAATGCAATCACTTCAACGACGGCAGCGTGCAGGCTGTCAGTGGAATAAACGGGCGCTGTGCAACCTTCAATGTAAGAAACTTCTGCATCTTTATCGACGATAATCAACGTTCTTTCAAACTGGCCGACGTTCTTCGCGTTGATTCTGAAATAAGCCTGCAACGGAACTGTGACCTTAACGCCAGGAGGAATGTAGATGAATGAACCACCACTCCAGACAGCAGTATTTAACGCTGAAAACTTATTGTCGCCGGCTGGAACTATACTTGCAAAATACTTCTGCACCAATTCAGGATATTCTTTGATTGCAGTATCTGTATCAGTAAAAACAACTCCCTGCTTAGCCAAATCCTCTCTAAGCTTATGATAAACGGTTTGTGATTCATATTGCGCACCAACACCGCCCAAGAATTTCTGCTCTGCCTCCGGAATTCCAAGCCGGTCGAACGTTTTCTTGATATCAGCAGGAACATCCTCCCAGTTGTGCGCAGTCTTTTCCGTCGGAGAAAGATAATAAGTGTACTTGGCAAAGTCAATATCTTTCAGATTTCCGCCCCACTCAGGCATCGGCTTTGCCAAAAAGATCTTTAACGCCTTCAATCTTAAGTCAAGCATCCACTGAGGCTCATTCTTGATTTTAGAAATCTGTCTGACAACGTCTTCTGACAGGCCCTTTTTCGTCTTGAACACGTACGTCTCAGGATCTTTGAAACCATACTTTTTCTCATAATCATTATTTAAGACAGTCAAGCTCATGCAGTCACCAGCTTTTGATAACCTTTCTTCTCAATGTCGAACGCGAGCTGCGCATCGCCGCTCGCCACAATCTTGCCGTCGACAATAATGTGAACGAAATCAGGCTTCAAATAATTCAGCAAACGCTGATAATGAGTTATAACAAGAACTCCAAATTCCGGACTTCTCAAAGCACTAACAGCCTTTGACAACAACTGCAAACTATCAACATCAAGACCAGAATCCATCTCATCAAGAACAGCAAGACTTGGCTTCATCGTCAACAACTGCAACACTTCAGCACGCTTTTTTTCACCGCCAGAAAACCCAACATTCACCTCACGGTCAATAAAAGACTTGTCAACACCAAGCAGAGAAAGAGAAGAATCAAGCGTTTTTTTGAAATCAATAATAGAGAGCTTATTGTTCTTAGCCTTCGCCAAAGTGAACAAGAACTTGGAAAAACTCACGCCAGAAATTTCCAACGGGTTCTGGAAAGCTAAAAATAGGCCAAGCCTGGCGCGCTCGTCAGGCTTCAAATCAAGAATGCTCTTGCCGTCAACAAGAATGTCTCCCTTTTCCACTTTGTACTTTGGATGACCCGCAATAACATACGACAACGTGCTCTTGCCAGAACCATTCGGACCCATCAAAGCGTGAACTTCTCCAGGATTGACAACTAGAGAAATGCCTTTCAGAATATTCTTTCCTTCCACGGATACGTGTAAGTCCCTAATCTCCAATTTCATAACTCCCCCTACGATTTAATCTGAATTAAACCACTTTCTTCAAAGCAAACATTACAACCCTTCGGCGCACCGCCCAACGCCTCATGAACCTGACACACAATACGCTCCCCGCGAATCAGGACAAGCAAACGCTGCATTTCACGCATCAAGCTAAGCTCGCCCGTAATCCGCTTAGCAGACTCCTTAACTACGCTCTTAACCTTATCACTCAACTGCAAAATGGAAGCCCGCTTGGCACTCATGTATTGGCTCACAGCAGGCTCAGTAACGCCCAAAAGCTTTGCAATCTCCTTCTGAGACTTCCCCTCTGCTTTCATAGCAAGCGCAATCTCTTTGCGCACTGCAGGAAGCACGTAGAAGACCTCAATCTCCTGAGGCTGCAACAACCGGTTAACCATAGTTAATAATTGCAGAGAGGGGTATATAAAGGTTGCTCATATTGCAGGCAAAACACGGAAACACTTCAGAAAGGCAGGGGTTCCAACAGTACGGCTCATTAAAAGGAATACGGATTACCACGTTTAAATGGGTCTCGTTTGAGTCTCTTCTCCAAAAGCTCTCCTTCATTTCCTCGTGGAGATATTCTAAATAATTCTACTGTCTTTTTTTCTCCAACCATCGATTGACCGAATGGCGTAGTTGGGTCGTCAGGGCTTCCCTTTGGACTATTTACGTCAACATAGACAAATCGTTCTAAGTGGAAACCGAGCGCCCGGCAATGATCTTCATACCTTTCTTTTTTAAATCCCCAACCACACACAATAATTTTCTGAGGATATGAACCAACACATTGCTCAAATCTTTTAATTCCAAATGCCATGTTTTCAAAAGAGTCTCTGGCAAATTCTTCAGTTGTTGCCCTTCCCCGAACGTCTTCATAGCCAAGCCATTTCTTTTGATCTGCCAAGCGCCAATAACTTTGCGCTTCGGACATCGGACCTGCCTTTTCTCTCGTTTGGCCGCCTGAGAATACCAAGAGTCCAGTCTTATTTTTTGCCGCTTCATGCACACCTGCATCCGCATGTTGTGCATAAAATATTCCTTCCCCAGGAAATCCACCAATCCAGAATTCGTCTTTTTCTGCGTGAGCAGGTTCTGTTCCAACATATATAGCATGACCCGGAACGATAATCAACGAATCTAACCCGCTAAATTTATCCCCCATAGCACAGAATACGAGCTCAAAGTATATAATTCTTTTGACACTTTTAAAATCACTCTACACAACACGCACTTACTGCGCGTTCTCTTTCAACCAGTCCTGAGAAACAGGCTTGTATTCAAGCAGATCCGCAATCTTTTCTTCCTTGCCATAAAGCGGAACAGTAGTGAAAAACACGTTCCTGAAACTAATTGGCTGCTGGCCCTGAATTTCGACTTGAACAGGCACTTGCTGGCGCTGGTCGATATGCAAGACAACACGCACGCCATCAACAATGTAGTGCAAGGACGGCTGGACAGTTTTCGGCACGCCATCACTATTAATAGTTTGAACGTTGTCCTCAACAAAATCAGGCGCGACATCAGCAAAGTCCTCCAAATAATCCAACGGACCCTTTAGCTCCCAATCCTTAAACTGCATCGAGGAAGCCTTGTCAACAAAGTGCTTGCAATCAGACTGCGTCCACGTAAACTTATTGCCCATCATTTGCGCCTCATGCTCCAAGTGACAGTAAGCCGTCGCAGTCCTACCTGCGGAATCAACAAACACATCCGAAATCGGCACCCTATCAATAAAAATCACGTCCAAAAGCAAATGCCTTGATTTGTCACCAGAAACGAGCACGAAACGGTCTTCAAGCTCGTAAGCATACCCGGCATGCTCCTGCGCTTTAGACAATAATTGCCTGCCAATAGGAACAACCACTTCAACTTTCGGCTCTGGCGCGACAACCTCTTTCGCAATTATTTTTTCCTCTTTCTTCGGACATTGCTCAACAGAAGAAGCAGTACTGCCATCCCAGCACTGAACGACAACTTTCTCAACAACCTCAACGACCTTTTCAGCAACCGGAGGCTGGACAGCAGGCTGAGCGCACGCAACTAATAACAATAATACCAAAATCCCCCATTTCATACGATTAAATAGAAACTTCAAAGATAAAAAGGTATCGGTTTAATCTCCCAACGCCTTCCAATACTCAGAAACATTCGCGTATTCAACCCAAGACTGGTTAATCTTCTGCTGACCGCCGTACAAAACCATGACGTCAAAGAAAGTATCACGGAAGTCAACAGACTGCGTGCCCTCGTACTCAATCTTTATAGGAACCTGATAACGCCTGTCAATCCTCAAAACAACGCGCCTGCCATTAACATTATAATGCAGAGAAGGCTGAATGCTCTTTGAATTACCGCCAATACTAATCGTCTGCAGGTTATCCTCTACGAGGAACGGCTCCAATTCCGAGAATTCCTTCAAATAATCCAACGGGCCCTTAGGAACCCATTTTTCATAAGGCACAGAAACCTGCTTGTCAATGTAATCCTTGCACCTGCTGCGCTCATACTCAAACGCCTCATCCATAATACGGCCTTCCCTTTCAAGATTGCAATAAGCTACAGCTTCTTTCTTGTCATAATCGACAAAAATGTCCGTTACAGGCGTACGGTCCTCCAATTGAGACATTTTCAAGAACAAATGCCTGGCCTTATTGCCATAAACAATAACCATCCTGTCATCAAGCATAAAAGCATAACCCTTGAACTTTGTCTGCGCTTCTTCCAATAATTTCTTCGCAATAGGCACAGCCACAGGAGGCTGATCGACGATAATTTTTGAAGGAGGCAACGCTTGAGGCTCTGCCGGAGGAGCTACTGCCTTTGAAGGACACTTGTCAACAGAATCCGCAGTACTGCCATCCCAACACTGCACGAGAACTTTCTCGACGATTTTTTCTTCAGCAGGAGGCGCAGGCTGGACGTACGGCTGTGGAACACACGCCGCCAATAACAACAGAATCAAAACCCACCTTTTCATCACTCTTTGAAAGAACTCGAAGAATAAAAATGTATCGGTGGCTCAAAAAAGAAAAATATCCCCGCGGCCGGATTCCTCGGCCAACGCGCAATAATCATCCATAATTGTGCGCGTTGCCGATGGTCCCGGAAATCCGCACAATAATATGCAATTTTGCGGATTTCCGCGATGAACCAAGGTTCAAATCCGCATAAAGAAAAAATGCAAGGGCTTGCGCCCCTGCAAGAATCCCCGCGGCCGGATTTGAACCAGCGACCTTTCGGGCTCAATGCTGGCTGACCCACAATCATCCTGAGTTAATACTCTGTCAGTGGGCGACTGCTCTACAGCCGAATGCTCTGCCATTGAGCTACGCGGGGTTAATAAGAGAACTAGAAGAACTGTTTTTAAAACTGTCGGAAATTTGAAAACCATAATCCAATACTTCAAATCATCGATGAACAAAGTTCATCGAGTGTGCTCAGCAATCAAAGATTGCTGACATTCCGAGCACGTCAGAAATCTACGATTTCCGACGCTTACTGACGATGCCTGATCTCAGGCTTGTTAGAAACCGCTTCGCGCTCCTGACCCTCAATCAAAAACTTAATCACCGTCACAGGCAAAGTCATACCGCCCAAAATCTGCAGTCTGGTCCTCATCTTATACATCAAAATCCTGTGCTCCTTACCTTCCATCATATCAATATCCCACCTGACAAGAGTGCCAGTGTTCTCGTGAGGAACAATCTTAGACGGAGCAAGAATAGTCTCCTTAAAATCCTTCTCAACATCAGCAAGCCTGGGAGCCAAGTCCATCACGCGTATACCTCTAATCACCCTGTTGCTCCTGTTCACCAACTCAATAACGACTTTCAACTCAGTAATGCCTCCCTCATGACTGCTGACAACAGACGCGCGCTTGCTTACAGCAATCGGACTCCTAAATACAAAATACGCGCCAACAATCACTGCAGCGATCAAAATCAGCCAAAACAAAGGACGATAATTGTACGTAATCATGATATCCATGCTAGAGCCGGCTTCCAAAGGAACCTCCCACACCAACACGCCAG
Organism: uncultured Methanosarcinales archaeon; assembly: GCA_964497645.1. Lineage (GTDB taxonomy): Archaea > Nanobdellota > Nanobdellia > Woesearchaeales > ARS49 > CABMGU01. The sequence goes on along the minus strand of CAZCCU010000032.1, from coordinate 828 downwards.
CCTCGCTCACAGGCGCGGGAGAACCGGAAATAAACCATTTCTTCGCAAACCACGCAGGAATTCTATACACGTGCGACAACTGCTTGTTTCCTTTATTCGTCAGCGTGACTTTTTCAATACTTTTCAAGAAAGACGACTGCGACTCACTTGAAGGCAACACAACACCGTATTCTATAATCTTGAACGGAATCGGAAACAAATCAAACTGGTACGCCTTTTCTTTTTCCGGCACAACAATAGAAACCTGCAGTGCGTCCTCCTGAGGAGGTGTAAAAGGATCAAGCTCTGCCAGGAATGTCAATGTTTTCTTCTCCAACGGGCCAAGAGAAGTCGTGTAGTCCTTATTGACAACACTGCTTCTCACCCTCACATTCACCTTGTCAAGAATACGCCTGTTCTGGTTTTCCAAAGACAATTTCATCGTCATTCCTTTTCTCGGATCAACATTCTCATCAACAGTCGCAACTCCCCGGACAGCGGGCAGGTAAGTCGCGTCCTCAGGGAAAGGAGACTCAACAGCAACGTACAAGTATACTTTCTGCTGGTCATTAGAGCCTGAGCGCTTGAAAAACACCGGCAGATTATACGATCCAGGATTCAAATTCAACGGGTGCACGAACAAGACAGTCTTCAACTTCTCGCCGGCAGGAACTGACAAGATTTTTTCAGGGCGAACATCCCACGTGACATCATTGGAATACACTTCAAACAATTCTTCGACTGGAGACTCATGATCCAACTCCAATTCAAACTCTGCAGACTCATTAGACTTAATCGTGCGCTCGCCTGGAAACAGAGAAACAGTGAAATCGACAGCGCTAACAGAAA
>CAZCCU010000031.1:0-9415 GCA_964497645.1 uncultured Methanosarcinales archaeon | reverse complement strand
TCATGTACGGAAACGACTACAAACTAGACCTGCACCCAACACTAGGAAGCCCGGCCAATTATGAACACCTGAAACATTTGGGAGAAAAAGGAGTCGTTGCCCTGATCCAAGACTGCCTCTACGCAGCAGAATACAGAAAAACTCCCAGTGAACAAGTAGCAAAAGAAATGTTGAGAGAAGTATTGCTAGATGTAGACAACAAAGGGAAAGGAATCATAGTAACAACCTTCGCCAGCCACATCGCAAGACTAAAATCAATAGCAGAATTCGGCAAAATGCTAGGCAGAAAAACTGTATTCATGGGAAGAAGCATGGCAAAATACTGCTACGCGGCAAAAGAAGCAGACGTCATAGACTTATTCAAACAAGCAGAAATCCTCAAATATTCAAGGCAAATCAGAAGAAAACTCGAAGACATACAACACAAAAAAGACAAATACCTTTTAGTGGTATCGGGCCACCAAGGAGAACCAAAAAGCGCACTAAACAAAATGCTAGACGGCTTCTACCACTGGAACTGGTCCTCTGACGACCACGTAATCTTCAGCAGCCACATAATACCTGCAGACATCAACATAAAACAAAGAGCAGAAATGGACGAAAAACTCAAAAAACTCAACGTCAGAATCTTCACAGACATACACGTCTCAGGACACAGCTCACGCGAAGACCTGCGAGACATGATCACAATGGTAAAACCAAAAAATATTCTTCCAACACACGGCGAGCAATCGATGATGAACGCGTTCAACTCTCTAGCACAAGAAATGGGCTATGAAATGCACAAAAACCTGCACCCATTGACTAATGGACAGAGAATTGTTCTTTAACTCCGACGTCACTACTCTAGCACAATAAAGCATTTAAATCCCGAGCGCACGAATTTTCAACAAGGGGGCAAAAAAATGAGACTCGTACTAGCAGATCCAACATTAATCAAAGACAGCATTGCAGTTATTTCTGATTTAGTTAATGAAGCACGATTCAAAATCACAAAAGACGGATTAGAACTAGTAGCAATGGACCCAGCAAACGTCGCAATGGTCATCTTCAAACTGCTATCCAGCAGCTTCACAGAATACGATGTTCAAAAAGAACAAGAAATCGCTGTCAACTTAGCAAACTTCAAACAGATTTTGCGCCGAGTGGGAGCAAGCGACATACTCACACTGGAACTTTCAGGAGATAACAAACTGCAAATACAGCTCAAAGGAGCAACAACAAGAACATTCTCACTACCACTCATAGAACTAGAAGAAAAAGAACAGAGAGTGCCTAACTTATCATTCCCAGTAGTAATAAGAACGAACAGCACGGTACTAAATGATGCCATAGCAGACGCTGACATCGTGGCAGAAAGCGTAACGTTCGCAGCAGAGCCAGACAAGTTCACAATCTCGGCAGAAGGAGACCTGAGCAAAGCGCACATTGAAATGAAAAATAATGAAGAAACCAAAATCCAAAGCCAATCACCAGCAAAAATCAAATCAAAATACTCAATCGAGTATCTCAAGAAAATGATTAATGCTGGAAAGCTGGCGAACGAAGTCACAATATGCTTCAACCAAGACTACCCATTAAAATTAGAGTACAAAGTCGTGGACAAATTGTTGTTAAGCTTCATTCTAGCGCCAAGAGTAGAGAACGACTAAATTACTTCTGCTCATAACTTTTCAGGATAATATCAGCTTCAAGCTCTCGCGCTTTATCAGTGCGCTCTTTGATTTCCACGTCCATCCTGGGAAGTTCTTCACCAATTGCCTTATAGAGATTGCAATTCAAGGCAATATAATCCTCAGGCTTTGTGCCCATAGGGGGAGATGCCTTGACACCATCTATCAACTGCATAGTGCCTGCCTCAATGAAATCGCCCAGCTTATCGAGACCCTTAGTGGGTGTCAATACAGTTGCAGCCATCTGAGCAGTGTCGATAATAAGCTTGTTTGTCACATCGGCAATTCCATTCAAGCAGTTCTTGTTTACCTGCAGCATCAGTGCAGTCAGCTCCTGCTTCTCCTGTAACAGAGCTTTTGCCTCATCGCTCAACTGCTTCCGGTAATCCAAAAATGCATTCTTGTTAAACATGCACTTGTCACTCAGGCATACTTTCGGTTCAGAATGGCCTTGCAAGGTATCAGACTGCTCAGCGCAGTTGTAATCAAAAGTTTTCTCGCATTTATTCGTACGAGCGTTGCAGCCCTGCTTCCACATAACATTACCTTCACAAAAACTCTTGCAGTCGCTGTCATACTTGCATTCGCCCTTCGCAGGCTCTTCTTCAGCCTCTTCCTCTGCTTCTTCCTCCTTATCAGGCTGTTCTTTAGGTATAATCTTCTTCAAGCAAGTCTCTTTGCTGAAAGTTCCCCTAAACGTGCTTGATGACGCGCCCTCAATCTTCTCACAAATAGAAACATCGCCTGACTTCAACGCAGCAAGATACAAACATTCCTGTTTTGTATAACTAATCGCGCCGCCTACAATCTTGTCGCACGGCTCCGGATCACCAGTTTTCTCAGCAACCCGCATATAACACTTGTCACGCGGAGCAGGACCCTGCGCTTCAGTAAAGCCCGCAGCCTTGACTTTTGCGCAATCATCAGCATCACCCTGCCTCACTGCTGCATCCTGATAACAGTGGTCCTCTTTTTCATCATCAAAGAAAGGACACGCCATACCCTCAACGCCACCAGCAACCCAATCTATGACTGAACAGCCAGAAAGAAGAAACAAAGAAAGCGCAATTGCTACCGCTATACTTCTCATTTCCATACCGAACAGTCTTGGCTTTTTATACTTTGTCAGTCGCAATGTTTATATATAGTTCACTACTATATAGTAGTATGAAATATCTCCTACTGCTTAGAACAAGGCAATGGTACAAAAATTTACTTGTATTCTTAGCAATCATATTCTCAGGAAATTTACTGAATCCTGATGCAATCGTATATTCATTCCTCGCATTCGCAAGCTTCTGCGCGTTATCAAGCGCGACATACGTCATCAATGACTACGCCGACAGGCACAAAGACAGACTGCACCCAGAAAAATGGAACAGGCCGATAGCATCAGGAGCAGTCAAAGGAATAGAAGCGCTCATAATTGTCCTAATTCTTACTACACTTGGATTCGGCATTGGATTATTGCTTCCAATCAAATTCATTTACGCAGCACTCGGTTATTTTGTCCTATCACAACTCTACACAGCATGGCTGAAGCATGAAGCATTCGCGGACATACTGACGATTTCTGTGAATTTCGTCATTCGCGCAGTTGCAGGAGCATTTGCAATCTCAGTCTGGGTCAGCCCATGGCTCATACTTGGAATATTCTTTCTCGCACTATTCCTCTTATTTGGAAAAAGAACAAGCGAACTTGTTTTGCTTAAAGACGAAGCACAATTCCAAAGAAAAACACTAACTGCTTACACACCAGAGATTGTCTCACGACTCAACACGCTCGCTACTACCGCGCTCGTAATATCTTATACTCTATTCGTCTTCTTCGGAGAACACCAATGGCTCTACATCAATCTGCCTCCGGCACTCTACGCGATATTCAGATACGAAAGCCTTGTTGGCACTGGAAGTAAAATCGCAAGAAACCCAGAACTAGTATTCACAGATAAAAGAATGATGATAGCGATGCTGGTCTGGGCAGCACTTACTTTCGCAGTCCTATACTTTTAGCGCTTCGTGCCAAAATAGAACATCTTCTGAATGTCAACATCACTTGGCTGGAACTTGCCCTGACGAGGATGATCCTCCTTAGGCTCGGTCTTCAAAGGAACCTGCTGCTCCTTAATCTTTGGAGGAGCCTGCTCGTGCAATCTTCGCAACTCAGACTTCAGATTTTCAAGCTCATTAGCCAAAGTATTCAACGCAGAACGCAACAAGCTCAACTCCTGCTCGTATTTCCTATTATTCTGCTCGAGAATTATCTCAAATCTTCTTTCAGCCAGAGAATCGACCTTCTGCTGAACAACAACCTGAGGAGATTCAGAAACTTGAGGAGCTTCGCGCACCTCAAACACCTGCTCTGCCTGCCGAAAAGCATCCTCACTCGAATTAGCAAAATTATGTTTTTTAAATTCAGCCGCAAGGCTATTCATTCGCTGCAATTTGAACACGTCCATGCTTATTCTCCTCCGTTCAACTCAAGATAACCGTGCTTCAGAACAAACCTTCTGCCAATAGCTGGCGCTTTTGGCTGAGTGCTCATAGTAGGCAGGTGCTCGCGACGAACACCGCTAAGGTTCATCGCGCACTTGTCACAGTACAATTTACTGCCTTCTTTTTTCGCTATGCAAAACTGGCACAAACGCCTGCCGCACCACATGCATCCGCCAATCTGGTCCTTCCTATGTTTATCGCATTTCATAGTGTGAACTGATTCCCAAAGTTCTCCTTAACAAACTGAGCCATCATCATATTACCGCCCATCGTATAAGCTTTGTACGCTGTCGCGAACAAGCCCTCGCGCAGACACGTATCACCAAGCGTGGACAATCTCTGCTGATCACCCGCCATCTCGTACGCTTTTGCCGCATAACCGATCTGATGCTCCCTCAAAGCCTTGTCACCAACCTCAGCCAGTTTCTGCTTATTGCCGACAGCACTGAAAACTTCAATGGCATGATCGTATTTCTCCCTTCTCAAACAATCTTCCCCAACGCGGGTAAGTCGTTCCACATCCTTAATAGCAAGAAAGGCGCGAATAGCATCACCTGTTTTTCCCTCTTCCAAGCAACGATTGCCTACTTTCAATAGTCGATCTGTGTTGTCGGAAAGGCGGTAGCACTCAATCGCGTTCGTAAACAAACCTACCTTTTCATAGTCAGAGCCAATGCCTGACAACTTGTCGCGATTTCCAGCCAGAATAAAAGCTTTCATCGCTTCAGGCAAACGACCCTTGCGAACATACTCGTCGCCAAACGCATTCAGCAAAGCAACACGCGTCTGGTCATCAAACATTGACAAGTTAATGTTTTCCAGACCTTTTTCCAACAAAGCAGGAAGAATCTGCCTAAAATTAGACAATTTAGCCTCTCTTTGACGAATCTCATTGACGTTTTCAGTCACGCTAGAAACAACTTTTTGAAGAATTTTATCATCCATATCACAACACCTCGTTTTTACACTCAACAGTGAGATAAATTCAAAGTAAACTGATATATAAATGTTACTATTCTGTATACTGAGCGGTTTTATCGACGAAGAGTGTTTAATTGAAAAACAGTTCAAAATCTAATGCACGGCAGTGGTCTAGTGGTATGATCGAAGCTTCCCAAGCTTTTGGTCCGGGTTCGATTCCCGGCTGCCGTATAATTTTTATTCTAAGCGCACTTTTCTGCCTTCATGAACATTTTATTGAGCATCGCAATCGCGTGGCTTGTCTGCCAAGCAATCAAAATCATCCACAGCAAAAAACTATCCACATTCTGGACACCAGGAGGAATGCCAAGCGCTCATTCATCAATCGTCGGAAGCCTAGCAACAGCAGTCGCACTGCAAGAAGGATTCGCATCAACATCAGCAGCGATCTCTTATGCATTACTGGTTATTGTTGCACATGATGCGATACACCAACGCCACACCTTCCGAGAAGTATCCACAGGACTGGCAATAGGAATAATTGTCGTATCAATACTGCACTACATGTAGGCTGGGACCATCGAGAACAAACTCTCAAGACCCCGACGAAGAGCAGGCTTCTCGGTAATCTGGTCATGAGTATAAGGATAAAGCAACCATTTCTCGTTCAAATTCGGATTAACAAAATAAATGCACAAGCCCTTCAGCTTAGCAAGCTTATCCCAGCTAGAAATGACAGCATCTACATTCTTCTTCGTGTTTAAAACGACTAAGCCCGAACTGCCCTGCGCCTTCTCAACAATCTCGTCAGCATTCGCAAACTCAGGACGAACAAGAAAAAGAACATCACCAGTCGTTTTGTGAACTAAAAAGTCACCATTCAGACTCTCAAAACCAGTAATCGTTTTCTGCAAAGCATCACGGCTCTTCAGAAAAATCTGAGTCCACTCTTTCAACTGGGCAGAAACGTCCATGCGCCAAAAAACTTATCGGAGCTACTTAAACTTTTATCTTTCCAGCACAGTGGTTAAGACATGATTTCTTCTGCTGAAGCTTCGCCTTCTTCCTCAGAATAGCTTGGCACGGCAGCCTTGCTGATAATCATGATGTCACCAACAGCCTTCACCAGCTGATGAGGCACGATAACGCCCTTAGCACTGCCCAACACCTTACTCAAGAACGAATTCTTAGTAGCACGAACACGCCAACCATGCACCTTAGTCTGCGTCAAAATAACCTCTTCAATATCACCAAAATAATCACCCTGATCGGTAAAAACCTTCATATCGTATGTTTCTGAAATCTTTTTCATCCTGAGCATTGCAACATCCTCCTTTCTTGGTCACCACTAAGGAGAGTTAAAACTATTTAAAGATTATGGTACAGAGGATTAATATATAGCAAAATACACTAAGAAAACAGTGGCCAAACTCAAAATCATCGGTACATCACACATAGCACCGGAAAGCATCAAAAAAGTAGAAAAGAGCATTCTTGAGACAAAACCAGACATAGTCGCCGTAGAGCTGGATAGAAAAAGACTGGTCGCGCTTCTCAGCAAAAACAAGTCAAAACTCAGCTACAGAGACATTAAACGCGTCGGATTCAAAGGATGGCTATTTGCGCTCATAGGAGCATGGGCTGAAAAAAAATTAGGAGCGAAAGTAGGAGTATCACCAGGAGCAGAAATGCTAAAAGCAATAGCAGCAGCACAACAAATAGGAGCGAAAGTTGCACTGATCGACCAAGACATCGAGATAACCCTCAAAAGATTCTCACGCACACTAAGCTGGAAAGAAAAATTCACCTTTCTAGGAGATTTATTCAAAGGCGTTGTTCTGCGCAAAGGAATCCAATTTGACCTCTCAAAAGTGCCACCGCAAAAATTAATTGACGAGCTAATTGAAGATGTCAGAAAAAGGTATCCGAACGTCTACCTCGTTCTAGTCAAAGAACGCAATGAATACATGGCCCACAAGCTAATGCATATCGTCAAGAATTATCCTGACTCTCGCATAGTTGCCGTGGTTGGAGCAGGACACGAGAAAGAAATCATACAACTCTTGAAAAGCTATTTAAAGAGTAAAAAAGAAACAACTGCCAAAAAGAGTTGAATATGAGCGTACGCAATTACATAGACAAACTGAACAGGTACTTCTGGTTTTCAAGAGAAGAATTGCTCCACTTCTGCCTGGCAACCCTGTGCCTGGCATTCATATACTCATGGACAGACTGGGGAGCACAAACATTTGATGCTGGCCTAGGCCTCAAAAACTATGCGACAGCCATAATCCTAACCGGCATAACACTCTTCGTACACCACGCCGGACAAAGAATGATGTCAATCGCACTAGGATTCAGAACAGAACACAGAATCTGGTGGTACGGAATTTTGATCGGACTAATCGCTGTTGCGCTAACCGACGGAAAAGTCAAATTCCTCGCAGCCACAGGCTTCATAGTTTACTTGCTGCCAGCACACAGGCTAGGAGCGTTCAGATACGGCCCAAACATCACAACAATCTCAAAAATCGCGCTCGCCGGACCCATCATGAACTTTCTCTTTTCAGCAATAATCAAAAGCTTTGAATGGGCGGGAATACTTAGCGCGACGATCAGCAACAAACTGTTCATCCTCAACATCGCCTTTGCCGCATGGAACCTTTTACCAATCCCGCCACTCGACGGAGCAAAAGTATTCTACAACTCACGACTAACATACGTATTCCTCTTCGGCACAATCGTTTCATACGTATTCATGGTATACTTCCTAAGCATATACTCCTACATAATCGCGCTTTTGACCGGCTGCATCATCTGGCTGCTCTACTACATATTCTTCGAAAGCGAATGGGTGAAGTAAATGACCGTCAACGTAATGCTTGACTGGCCAGAGCTCCTTGCGACAATTGTGCTCATCATCGGATTCGCATTTGCGCTCTTCTCAGGAAATGCCGTAACACTCTACCTGATATGTTTTTTAACAGGACTGCTCTTTGGAAGATTATGGTTCAAAGTAAGAATGAGCCACTGCATCCCGCTGTTTTTAACAATCATGGCTTTTTTCCTCGGATTCATCCTCGGAGGAATCTGGGCAAACCTAAGGATAATTGCGATTGTGCTGCTTGCTGGAATACTGATTGGATACTGGCTGCACGCGAAGAAAATAATCAGGAGTTTCTAGACCAGACGAAAAGGTGAAGCATATCAGGCTGTATCTTTTTATACACCCGCTCGCCTCTTAAGTGAGATGGTAAATCATGTTGTGTTAGATACTGATGTTGGGGGAGACCCTGATGATTTTTTCGCGTTATTATTAGCATTGAATTCTCCTGAAATCCAATTGGATTTAATCATTACTTCTGATGAACACAAGGGGCACCGTAAAATATTCGCAGAAAGAATTTTGGCACTTTATGGAAAAAATGTTCCGGTAGTGTCAGGCGCGGATTTGGGCAATAATCGGTGCTGTGTTGTTGATGAGCTTGTAACGAACAGCACTCCGACACCACAGTATCTTGACATTATTCGGCAAGTTATTGCAAATAACTCACAGACTTATTATGTATGCATAAGTCCACAAACAAATCTTGCGCTGTTACTTGAAATGTATCCCGAACTTAAATCTAAATTGGAGATTATTGTCATGGGTGGCAGTTTGTCTGAGGGTATCTTGGGAAAGGCTGAACATAATGTTCGATATGACATCAATTCCACACAGAAAGTAATTGCAAGTGGAGTTCGTCAATGGTGGATCACTGCAGAAGTCACCTATGATGACCGCATGAAAGTTTCGAAGGAAAGCCAGCTCTATAAAATGCTTCAATCCTCCAAAAAGCAAGTTTTGAGTCTCCTTGCCCGCAATTGCGAACTCTTCTGGAGTAGGTTATACCCTGTTAATTTCCTTCACGATCCTGTGGCATTATCAATGGTTTTCCGAAAAGACTTAGTTCAGTTTTCAGAAAAAAAGATCAGCATTAACGATAAAGGCATTATGTATGAAGATCCAAACGGTAATAGCGTATTTGTAAGTAATTCCGTAAGAGTCGATGAATTCATAAGGCTTCTTCATAATAGAATACTCTAAAATCCTTGCAGGGGGCGTTTACAAACTTAAGATCGCATCTGCTTGTATAACTTCTCCACTTCTGCTCTGCTCACTTGCTCATGGCCATTGAAACCATCACGAACCTTTTTAGGGATGTGAAGCAACTCATGTATGAGCGTTTTTATCCTTGCTGCCTTGCTCAGCGCGTCAAAATTTTCAGAAATCACTTCAATAACATATTGCGACTTCACACCAAGCTGAGTCCGCTGAGCCTCGG
>CAZCCU010000030.1:0-9456 GCA_964497645.1 uncultured Methanosarcinales archaeon | reverse complement strand
CTCCTATTTCTTCGTCGTTGAGTTTGATGTAGTTTGGCAGGTGTAATCCCATGTCGAAAAGGACTACGTCGTCTTCTATTTTTACTGCCGTCATGTTTCTGCCTACTTCTCCCCAGCCTCCTACTGCTGCTATTTCTATGCTCATATTGCTTTGTGGTGAGTGTTCATTTTTAAACTTGTATGTAAAGTACGTTTTTATATGCTAAATGTTTTTGTGGTGGGTCTGTGTTTGTGTATTCATGAACAGGAAAGGCTCCGTGAGTTTGTTGTTAGTTGTTGCAGTTATAGCTCTTGGTCTGATGGCTTTTATTGGCTTTAACGATGGCGCAACTGGTGCAGTGCAGGTTGGCGGTGGTGTATCGCCAACAGTCTATAATCCTACTCAGACTGATAGTTATTATTACCAGCAGGGCGGCGCTACTGCCAGTGATTGGAGCAAGACGCAAATGATGGTCCAGGACTTGTTGCAGTTGGAGTTAGAGATGAATTGTCCTGGTGCTGTTAAGCCTGAAGTTGTTAAGTTGTGCCAGAAATATTTCGTTTCTACGTCATAACATTTAAAAAAGCTCACTAGAACTTCTCTTCTTAAGCAGGGATTCCCGAGCGGTCAAAGGGGATAGCCTCAAGCACAACTCGTAACAGTTGATTGTGGTGAAAGCTATTGGCTTAGTGCCTTCGCAGGTTCGAATCCTGCTCCCTGCATATCGAAACATTATTATTTCTCCCTGTTTGTTCTTTTGGTTATGGGGTGGAAAGAGCGCGATGTTATTGCTATCAGGGATTTCTCTAAGGCTGAGCTATTGCATGTTCTTGATGTTGCCGAACGTTTTGAGAAAAGCCCGCAGTCTTTGTTGCAGGGCAAGTTGCTGGCTTCTTGTTTTTTCGAGCCTTCTACCAGAACTAGGTTGAGTTTTGAGGCGGCCATGCATCGTTTGGGTGGCAGGGTGATGGGTTTTTCAGATGCTTCTACTACTTCGCAGGCAAAGGGTGAGAGTTTGCATGATTCGATTAAAGTCATCAGTTCTTATGCTGATGTGATTGTCATAAGGCATCCTGAGGCTGGTGCTGCAAAGATTGCTGCTGATGCTTCTTCTATTCCAGTTATTAATGCGGGAGATGGTCCTAATGAGCATCCTACGCAGACTTTTTTGGATTTGTACACAATTCGTAAATTAAAGGGTTCCTTGGATAATTTGAACATCGGTTTTGTTGGTGATTTGAAGTATGGTCGTGCTGTTCATTCCTTGGTGCGCGGACTGCAGCATTTCAAAGTCAAATTGTTTTTCATCTCTCCGCAAAGTCTTGTAATGCCTGAAGAAGCGCTCAAAGAGCTTGATCAGGCGCATGTTCCGTATGCGCAATTTGAGGATATCAATCATGTTTTGCCAGAGCTTGATATTTTGTACGCTACCAGAATTCAGAAGGAGCGTTTTCCTACGTTGCAGGATTATGATAAAGTGCGCCATAGTTATTGTCTTGACATGAGCATTCTTGCAAAAGCAAAGCCCGGGCTGAAAATCATGCATCCTTTGCCTCGTGTTGATGAGTTGCATCCAGAAGTTGATTCTTGCTCGCATGCTGCTTATTTTGAGCAGGCAGCGAATGGTATTCCTGTTAGGCAGGCGTTGTTGAGTCTTGTTTTGGGTGCGGTTGAATGAGAAATGCAACTTTGTGTTATGTTCGTGATGGTAATAGGATTCTGTTGGGCATGAAGAAGAAAGGTCTTGGTGTGGGTAAGTGGAATGGTTTTGGTGGCAAGGTGGAGAATGATGAGTCAATTGAGGCTGCTGCTTTGCGTGAGTTGCGTGAGGAAGCTAACCTTGTCTGCGGGCAGTTGAAAAAGCGAGCTGAATTGACGTTCGTGTTCCCTCATAAACCCGAATTTGATCAGGTGGTGCACGTGTTTGTATCGGATAAATGGGAGGGCATTCCAGAAGAGACTGATGAGATGAAGCCTGAATGGTTTTCAGCAGACAACCTTCCATACCAGCAAATGTGGATTAGTGATCTTCATTTTCTTCCACCAGTATTGGCAGGAAAGTTTGTAACAGCGAAGTTTACTTGGTCTCCGGATGGCGGAATTCTTGAGCAGGATATAACCGTGAAATAATTATTCCAGGCTTCCCAGTCTTTCTTCTATTTTCGCAAGTTCTTCTTCTAGAACGTCTATTTTGCCTTTTGAGAGTTTGATTGATTTGCCTTTTGCGGTTGGCATTTCTCTGAGGATTGGTGGTGCTGCTTTGAGTGGTATGTGCGGCAGCTTATTCCTTAATTTCTTGTTAAGCACTAATAATTCATCAAACACGTGTTTTAATTCCATGACGTGTAGTAGTTTTTCTTCTTTGACATCTTTATAAGCTTCATATCTTCTCAGCGAGTCAATCAAATTCTTTGATGAAGTAAGCAATTCTTTTCGTAATTCTATTGGGTCCCGTATTCCTACAAAGAAGAGTCCGTCATCCATTTACAAACTCGGCTCGAAGAGTGTTTTGTCAATGGTCATGACTCGCGAATCAACGTCTTCGAGTTCTTTTGCCCAGGTGGCTAGCTCAGAATCTTCTTGGGCTTTTAACTCGGCTATTTTGTCAAGTAAAAACTTGGCTTGGCGTAATTTTTCTCGCATTAGACCCATGATATCCATGATGTCTTTGTATTCGTCGATTTTGACAAAAACCGGTGCTCTTGTTCCATCCATTTTAACTCCCTCTTAGCTTTGTGCTTTCGCGATTAAATGATCTACATAGTTGAGTTTTTTCTCAACGTCTTCTAATTGTGTTCTCCACTTTTCGAATGCGCGTTCTTCTTCGTTTTTCAGGTCGCTTAGTCTCCTGACGAAGTTTTCTGCATCCATTAATTTCGATCTGATTGTATTTGTATCGTTGATGATGCGTTTGTAGTCTTCTACTGCTACAAATGATGGTTTTGGCATCGCTCTAACAACTTCCCTGACTGGTGGCTGTTCTTCTTCTATTGCTCGTGCTGCTATGGTTCTGTCAAATACTCTTACCTCTCTTTCTCCCGCAGTTGGCATTTGTTGAAAAGGAGATGGTAGTGCTTGTGGCAGTTCTGGTAATGGCATTTCAAAATGCTCAGGAGAAGGCGCTTCTGATGCTCGTATTGGTTCCATGTCTCCCCTTATCATTGGCGGGAGTGTTTCTGGTGGTGGCGGTGGTGGCAATGGCAGTTCTTCTGCTCGTCTTTTCTTCATGAAATTGAATAGTGCCATCCGTTCACCCCGGTGTTAGTCGTTTTTATTTGTGATTAAAAGCTTTTGTAACTATTTATGAATAACAAAAAACACCTTTTTGTCGAGAGGAAAGCTTTTTAAGGCTCTGTATTCGCACTACCGGTATGGAACAACAGCCGATAGTGGCGCGGTGTATAGTGGAGATTTTGGGAGCTCCGCAGGAGTTTATAGTGAAATCTTTGCGCGACCATGTTGATAAGGTCAGGCAGGAAGGCGTGGATATTCAGATTGAGAAGTATGCTGAGCCCGTGCCTCAGGATAAGCTGTTCACGCAGTTTGTTGAGCTTCAGATAGCTTTTAAGGACTTGAAACAGTTGTTGGATTTCTGTTTTGACAGCATGCCTAGCACTGTTGAGATTATGAGTCCGGAAAAGCTTAGTTTGGACATGGCCGTGTTTGAGGACTTCATTAATGATTTTCAGGGCAAATTGCACCATACAGATATGATGCTGAAGGGCATGCAGGCTCAGAAGCAGATTTTGGATAAGAACGCGATTAATGTTTTGCATAATTTCATCAAGTTCGCGTGCAAGACTAAATCGCAGTCGCTTGATGATTTGTCGGGATTGCTGGGTATTGATGCGAATGACTTGACTGTTTTTGTTGAATCTTTGGTGAAGAAGGGCGAGTTAGAAAAAGAAGGTCAGGTGTTTGTAACGCATGGATGAAGAGTTAAAGCGCACAACTGAAGCAATTTTGTTTGCTGCTGCGCGCAAGCTTGAATTGTCTGAGATTGCCAAGTTGTGCAGGCGTTCAGAAGCTGAAATCCTTGCTATTTTGGAAGAATGGAAGACTCAGTTGGATGCTTCTAGCAGTCCTACCATGCTCGTGCAGGATAATTCTGCCTGGAAGCTTACTGTTCGTGAGAAGTACGTTCAGATTATCAAGAAGGTTGTTACTAAGACAGAGCTTCCTAAGGGGCATATGGAGACTTTGGCTGTTGTTGCGTACAAAGCTCCTGTCTTGCAGTCTAAAGTTGTTAAGATAAGGACAAATAAGGCGTATGATCATCTTGCCCAGTTGGAGGATTCTGGTTTTATTACGAGGGAAAAAAGCGGTCGCTCAAAATTAATCAAATTAACTCCGAAATTCTTTGAATATTTTGATATCGATCCTAGAAAGCTTAAGCAGAAGTTTTCGAGTTCTGGTGATGTTGAGAAGGCGATTGAGGCTAAGGAGAAGGAGATTGAGCAGATTGGGGTTGATCAGCGGAAGATGACTGAGGAGCGTTTGGGAAAGCCTCAGATTGTCTTGCAGTCTGATGCTGGTAAGTCTGAGAAGTTGGAGACTTATCCTGTCGTTCAGCCTTCTGGGCTGTTGCCGACTGGCGTTGAGGTTTATGAGGAGAAGATTGGAGAGCTTCCTGTTTACGATGTTCCTATTGAGGCGATTCCTCCTGAAGAGCGTCCTGTTGAGGCAGAGCATCCGCATCATAAGCATCATAAGAAAAAACCGCATAAGGCTCATCAGCATTCCGTTCATCATCCGCGTGAGCATGTCGAGCGACCTGCACTGGCAGAAGTTGAAGAAACTCCTGCAGAAGAGGCGCCCGTTCCCGAAGCCGAAGCTCCCGTTCCTGAAGTTGAAGTCCCTGCAGAAGTTTCACCAGAGGAGCCGGCAGAAATTCCAGCGCCTGCTCCAGTGAAACCTCCTAAAGAAAAAAAGCCTAAGAAACCTGCAAAGGAAATTCCTACTCTTGAAGTTGAAATTCCAAAAGTCGAAGAAGAACAGCCTGAGGAAGTTCCTTTAACTCCTGAGCAGCAGATTTCGAAAGAGGCTGAAGCAAAGGCTGCTCATTTGAAGGAGAAGAAGTTTGAGTCAGGAAAGGGTTTGTTTCCGAAAGGTATTCCGCCTGAGATTGAGGCTAAGATTGAGGAGCGCATCAGAAAATTGCTGTCAGGTGAGCCAGAGGAAGAAAAGGAAGAATGAAGTTCTTGCTGAAATGCCGTCATTGTGGCAATCAGATGCTGTACGAGTCGCGCACAAATTTGGTTGGTGATAAATCAAAAATGTGCGTTTTTTGTGGCCGTAATTTTTCGGTAAAATCATCGATTTTGAAGCAAATTCCAGCATAAACTTCTATATAGAAAATAAATAGGTTTTTATACTTCCAAAATCTCCCTTTTCTCGACGATAAACCGCTTTTCTCATGACTGACACGAAAGCAGAGCCAAAATCAGAGAAAATCATCCCTCGCATTATTGAGCAGGAGATGAAGACTTCTTACTTGGATTACTCAATGTCTGTCATTGTTGGCCGTGCTTTGCCAGACGTCCGTGACGGCCTCAAGCCAGTTCACAGGCGCATTCTTTATGCAATGTATGACATGGGCATGCTGCATAACAAGCCGTTCAAGAAGTCTGCAAGGATTGTCGGAGAAATTTTGGGAAAATATCATCCTCATGGTGATATGGCTGTTTATGACTCAATGGTTCGTCTTGCGCAGGATTTCTCGTTAAGATACCCATTGATTGACGGTCAGGGAAATTTTGGTTCTGTAGACGGGGATCGGGCTGCCGCCATGCGTTACACTGAGGCGCGCTTGAAGAAGTTGGCTGAGGAAATATTGCAGGATATCGACAAGGAAGCTGTTGACTTCGTTCCAAATTATGACGCATCTCTTCAAGAGCCTTCTGTTCTCCCAGCAAAAGTTCCTAACTTGCTCATCAATGGCAGTTCTGGTATTGCTGTCGGCATGGCGACGAATATTCCTCCGCATAATATGACTGAAGTTTGCGATGGCATTATTCAGACGATTGACAATCCTGAAATTGACGTTCTTGCTTTGATGCAGACCATTAAGGCTCCTGATTTTCCGACTGGTGGTATTATCATGGGCGGTTCTGGTTTGAAAGAGGCTTACAAGACCGGTCACGGAAAAATAACTGTTCGTGCAAAAACTCAGTTGGAAGAGACAAAGACTCGCACTCGTATCATCGTAACCGAGATTCCTTACATGGTGAACAAGGCTGAGATGATTGAAGCGATTGCTGACCTGGTTCGTGACAAGAAAGTGCAGGGTATTGCTGATTTGCGTGACGAGTCTGACAGGGATGGCATGCGTATCGTGATTGACCTCAAGCAGGGCGCGAATTCTGATGTCGTTCTCAACCAGCTTTTTGCGCACAGCCGTTTGCAGGAAACATTCGGCATTAACATGCTTGCTCTCGTAGACAACCAGCCAAAAATTCTCACACTGAAAGAAATAATTCAGGAGTACATCAATTATCGTCGTTCTATTGTCAGGAAGCGCACTCAGTTCGACCTCAGGCAAGCAGAGGACAAGGCTCATATTTTGGAAGGTCTCATCATTGCTCTCGACCACATTGATCCGGTAATTCTTCTCATCAAGCGTTCTAAGTCTGCTGATGAAGCCAAGAAGTCTTTGATTGGCTTTTATCATTTGTCTGAAAAGCAGGCCCAGGCTGTTCTTGATATGACTTTGCGCAGGCTTACCAGTTTAGAGCAGGATAAAATCCGTAGCGAACATGCAGACTTGCTGAAGCTCATCAAAGAATTGAAAGACATTCTTGCCAGCGAGGTTCGTATCTTAGGCATCATAAAGGCAGAATTGCTTGAGCTTAAGGAAAAGTATGGCAACGCGCGTAAAACTCAGTTGATAGAGTCTGAAGTTGCTGCTATGGAAGAGGAATCTTTAATCAAGCCTGAAGATGATGTTATCACAATCACGCACGCTGGCTATGTCAAACGCCTTACAATCGACACTTACAAACAGCAGCGTCGTGGTGGCAAGGGTATTATTGCTGCTGAAACCAAAGAAGAGGACTTTATTGAAAACTTATTCGTCGCAAACACTCATGATTACATTCTTTTCTTTACCAACTTGGGAAAAGTGCACTGGATTAAGGTCTACCAGTTGCCTGAAGCGTCAAGATATGCGAAAGGCACTGCCATTGTGAACCTTCTTCAACTTGGTCAGAGCGAGAAAGTGACCGCTTTCATTCCTGTCAAGCAGTTTGAAGAAAATAAATTCCTTTTCATGGTCACTGCTAATGGCACTGTTAAGAAAACTTCTCTTGCGGAGTTCAGCAATCCTAGAAAAGGCGGTATCATTGCTCTTGGCTTGGATGAAAAAGATGAGCTCAAGAGTGTCATGTTAACAGACGGCAATCAGCAGGTTATTATCGCTACAACGCAAGGTATGGCTGTCAAATTTCAGGAAGGTGACGTTCGTCCGATGGGCAGGACTGCTACTGGTGTCATCGGTATTCGTTTGCGTGAAGATAGTGTTGTCGGCGCTACAATCGCAGATGATAAACTTTCATTAGTGACTGTCACAGAGAATGGTTATGGTAAGCGTTCTCCAATTTCTGATTATCGTCTTATCAACCGTGGCGGTGTTGGCGTTATCAACATTAAAATCACTGATAAGAATGGCCAGGTTGTCAGTATTGCTCAAGTTACAGACAATGATGAGCTCATGCTCATCTCTCAAAGCGGAGTCCTCATCCGCACTCCGGTCACGGGTATCAGCATTATTGGTCGCAACACGCAGGGAGTGCGTGTGATGCGTCTTGACGAAAAGGACAAAGTTATTAGTCTAGCCAAAATTGTTCCGGAAGAAGAATGAACGGGCTTGTTCTGACTCAAAATGGTCTTGAAGACATCAGTGCTGATGAAATCAGGCGTTTGATTTCTGCAACAGACATTAAAACTTCTCCTGGTAAGGTCTTTTTTTCCTGCAAATCTGAACAAGACTTAGTAGATCTTTGTTATCATGGTCGTACTTTCTCAAAAGTTCTTCTTTTACTGTCAACTTTTTCAGTTTCCGTCATTCCTGATGAGAAAATCTTGAAAGATCTTGATTCATTTCTCGACAAATCTGCAGTTATCAAATGCGATCGTTTCGGAACTCATGATTTTACTTCATTCGATGTCATGACCGCTTTGAATGGGCATCTTTCAAAGCTTTACAATGTCCCAATCGACCACAAAAAGCCGCAGACCATGTTCTACTTGCTTATCGACGGTAAAGATGGCTTTTTTGGCGTTGATTTTTCTGGCATTGACCTCGGCCGCAGAGATTACCGCATTTTCCTTGGCACTGATGCGCTAAAGGGCAACATTGCTGCCTCACTTTTGCATATTGCTGGTTATGAAACAAATCAATCGCTTTTAGATCCTTTTTGCCGTCATGGCATAGTGCCCATTGAAGCTGCTTTGTACGCTACTAATACTTCTCCGCATAAGTTCGGTAAGGAAAAGTTTGCTTTTGCCAAGTTGCCAAATAGAAAATTTGAGTTGAAAGACACGGAAACTGATTTTAAGGGTACGATTATCGCAATGGATGATAATTTCAAGCACGTTTCTGCTTCAAGAAAGAACGCGAAGATTGCTGGTGTTGTGAAATCTGTTGAATTTTCTCGCACAGACTTGAAATGGCTTGATGCAAAGTTCGGCAAGAACTTCTTAGACCGTATAATAACACTTCCAGTGCAATCTGGCAAGAGCATCGCTGAAAAGACCGTCGAGAAAATCTATCATCAGTTCTTCTATCAGGCAGAGTTCATATTGAAAAAGTCCGGCAAGATCTGCATTGTCATGAAGCGCGGTATAGATCTTCTAAAATCCAAAGCTGCCGAGTTCAAATTCTCAGTAGAATCCGAAAGAAAAGTCATGCAGGGCGCTGAAGAGTTGACGATTCTGGTCTTTGGAAAATAATATTGTAACCAATATTCAGATGAATATTCAATTAAACCAGCCAAGAAGGCAAGACTAAGTTTTTAAAGAGCAATGCACGGACTTTTTACGGCATTATACTTTTTTTCGAAAGCCTATTAAAGGGGTATAGTTCCTCAGCACCAATGGGTACCTGTCCAAAATGCCACCGCTGGAAAAAGAAAGGAGTTATTAACAGACACGTCCGCATGTGCATACCCTGCAAACAAGACTTGGACCAATACTTCCGCAGCAAAGGAAGCAGCATGTCAAAACATAAAAACGGACCAAAAGGGTCAACTGCGTGAAACTCGTTATTTCTCTTTAAACCAAACAACTGTGTAATTGAAACAAGTCACCATACTCTATTCCCAAAAACTATAGCGGGTTGAAGAAATTTATGAGGCAAATCAATTTATATAAATTTATTGGACGGTTAGAATTCCTCTACCTTTTCTAGCAGTGTTATAACCGTTACCTTTATAAACCCACAAATGCCTTTTATCGTCGGGGTTGGGTAGGTGCTGAGC
>CAZCCU010000029.1:0-9933 GCA_964497645.1 uncultured Methanosarcinales archaeon | reverse complement strand
TGAGAAATTTTGGTGATGGTTAACCCCATTGTGCGCACTACCCTGTAACAATAGAAGCTTTGGGAAAGGGGGTGGTTTATAAAGCTTTCTGTTTTAGTACGCCGGGACCGGAATTCCTCCGCAGAGCGAAGCTCAAGGAGGTGGCGAGAATGCAAAGCATTCGAAGCCATGTTCAAATCCCTTGCAGTCTTCGCTCTAGGGCTGTGCCCTTTAACTACGCCGGGACCGGGATTTGAACCCGGGTTGCAAGCGCGACAGGCTCGCGTGCTAGGCCACTACACTATCCCGGCAATAGTTTTAGGTTTGATATAGACGATTTATAAATGTTATGCGATTACTATTTTCTTCGTTGAAAGCATACCACAAGCAGCATTCGAATCAAGACCCTTCGTAGTCCTAATTATAGTCTTGTAGCCAGAATCAATCAATGACTGCTTGAACGCCTTTGCTGTTTCTTCAGATGGCCTTATGAAAGAAATGCCAACAACAGGATTGTAAGGAATCAGATTAATAACAACATGCTTGAAACCCTTCAATAAAACAGCCAATTCTTTCGCATGCTCCAATTCATCATTAACACCGGCTAACAATACATACTCAACCATCAACGGGCCTCTCTTTGAGAACGGAAATTCCCTGCACGCATCAAGCACTTCCTTAATCGGATAACGACTATTAATAGGAACAATCCTGCTTCTCAACTCATCATTCGGAGCGTGCAACGACAATGCAAGCTGGCACTGAGTGTCCTTGCCCAATTGCCTTATCTTATCCGGCAAACCAACAGTAGAAACCGTGATTTTCTGCCAGCTCATGCCCTGCTTTCTGAATTCATTCACTGCGCCGACCACATCATCATAATTGTGCAACGGCTCGCCCATACCCATGAACACGATGTTTGTTATTTTTTGTTCAGAAACAGACTGCATTAATGACAATTGGCCAACAATCTCGTCTTTTGACAAGTTGCGCGTGAAACCCATCAGTCCAGTCGCGCAAAAAGAACACTTCATAGCACAGCCAACCTGAGAGGAAATACAGGCGCATAATGTACGCTTGTGATGAATTAATACAGACTCCACTTTTTTGCCGTCAACTAGCTCAATCAAGAATTTCCGAGTGCCGTCCGAGGCTTTGATTTCATTTGCGATGCGCATTATATTGACGGCAGAATACGACTATATATTTTTTTGCAATTCTCCGACGGCAACCGCATACCCGGCAGCATACGGACCCATCATCATGGCCTGGGAAGAAACAGCCTGCAAAGTCTTCTGAGCCATTTTCACGTATTTACTTTCACTCGTAATTTGAGCCAACTTGAACAAAACCAGCGCAACAAAAGCATTCTCATTCACCTGCTTTTTACGCTCCTTCAATCTGCCAACCGCGTCCTTGCTGGCAAGAATATCATAAAAGCCGCCATTCTTCTTGTCATAAAACTTTTCCAGCGCTTTGGCAACAGTCATGGCTTTAGCCTTCCACTCCAATTTATTCGTCCTCTTGAACGCCCACAAAAGCCCCAACAACAAATAAGCATGGTCCTTAAACAAAAACAACGACTTCTCAGCAGGATAACAATGCGCGACACAACCGCGAACGCTCATTTTGTACAAAGATTCAAGGAGCTTAAATGCGACTTTATCATATTCAGGATCAAGAATGGCGGCTTCTGACAAAGCCATGATCATCGCGGCATTGCAGTCAGTAAAAATCCTTCTATCAACAGCAGGAACTTCATGACGCATCCGCTCAGTCAAAGGCAGGTTGCAATATGCCTCATCAGCATCCTGACTTGCAAAGAAAACGCCTTTCTCATGGTCATACATCATCGAAAACAGCCAGAACAACGTCTTGTTTGCTGCCGTCAAATATTCTTCTTTCTTGAACACTCTATGAGCAAACAAACAATACGCCAATAACCTGGAATTATCCTCCAGCATCTTCTCAAAATGAGGAATCGTCCAATTCTGCTGCGTGGCATAACGGAAAAAGCCTCCGCCGACATGATCAAAAATCTCACCCTTCAACATTTTAGTCAAAGTATGGTCAAACATTTTCGAAGCTTCCTTATCTTTCAACTTCATAATACGCCAGACAAGATAACCAAGAATCTCATGATTAGGAAACTTCGGCTCCAAACCAAAACCACCATTAACCGGGTCATAGAAAGACTTAACCATCTTCCAGAAATACTCCTGGTCAAAAGGCAAAGGCTTTGAAGGCTTTTCCTTGGCTTTCTTTTTCGGCTTGTACTTCTTGAAACGCCCACTCGCGTCTTCCAAGAACTTAATCATGTGCTCAGGAGGAACATACGTCGCAGCACTTACAATTTCACCATCATGAGCGAGAACAGCAGTTGTAGGCCAGCCGCCGACGTTATACCGCTCATTAATATCAGGACGCTCGTCAGTGTCGACCTTTATTGGAATGAAATTCTTGCTGATGAATGACGAAATTTCCTTATTTGCATATGTCAACCGGTCCATCGTATGACACCAATGACACCAGCGCGCAGAAATTCCAAGAAGAATTGGCTTTTTCTCTTTTTTGGCTTTCAAAAAAGCAGCTTTATCCCAATCCAGCCAGTTCAATCCCGCCATAAGAACTTGTCCAACTTGCTCCTAGCCTTCTCGCGCTCCTTCTGATGATGCAATAAAAATGCCTTTACTTTCTCAGTAGCGATCTCTTTCAACTCAGAAGTCAACAGCTTTCCAGACTTGTAATCATCATAAATCTTCGCCAGCTTCTTATCATCAGGCTCAAGACCATACCTCAACATCTGGAAAGCAACATCAACATCAGGATTCCCGCCCTTTTTTCTATGCTCCTCAACCGTAGGCTGTCCACCAGAGAAAGCATACTTCTTGATCTTATGCGCTGCCTCATCAGGCGAATCAGTCAGCGCGATAAAAGACATCGGATCAGAACTCGACATCTTGCCTCCCTTCAATCCGGGCTGGAACAAATGATAAGTAGAACTCAACTGCAAAAACTTGAAAGCTTCAGTCCTCTGAGAGATATCCCTTGCCAGACGCAAATGCGGATCCTGGTCGGGACCAACAGGAACAACCGTTGGAAGAGGACCGCCTTCAAACTCAAGTAATTGCGGGTGCAGCATATCAGCCGCCTGCAACAAAGAAGCAGACATCTTGCCAGGAGAAATCTCGCCATACACTGCCTTGAACTCATTAAAAGTCGCACTGCGCGCAAGCATGCTCGCAAGACTGTAATAAGCATTTGATTTTTTTCCATCTTTGGAACGCCTGGACTGGAAATAGAAATCACAATTCTTAGGCTCCAAGCCCAACGCGACATAATTCAGCAAGTATTCCTCAACAGCAGTCTTATGCAATTCAGCCATATCAGGAATACGAGTATTATACGCTTCAATATCAGCGACAGTCACGTACAATTTCGCTCCAAGATTCTGATAAAAAATCATCTGGTCAGCAACCATCTTATGCCCAAAATGGAATTTGCCAGAAGGCATCAAACCAGTCATCATAACAAAAGGCTTCTTTTTCACAACAGCATCAACAACACGCTCGAAATCACGATGAGCGAAAATAATATTCCTCCTAAACAAAACATGGTCAAACTGCTTCGGCAAAGAAGGCATCGGCTTCAGACCAAACTCCTTAATCAGCCTATCATAATCAAGAGCTCCCTTTACTTCCCAAGGCGTAATCACCAGTTTTTCAGCCATATAAGCAAGAGAAGAACAGGGGTTTTTAAGAGTTATGGCGAAGACACATCTTTGCCATACTATCAAAGAACTTCGTTTCTTCGATATTACTCCCACTTATCCAAGAAAATGTGCTCCTTCGGCTGGCCAAGCCCGATCAACTTTTTCTCTATCATCTCCACCATTGCCGGCGGACCGCACAAATATGCCTGGAAGCCTTTCTTGAAATATTTCTGAATGAAATTCTGCACTCTGCCACGCTCGCCATTCCATTGCGGAAACTGGTCAACTGTTATAGTTGGAATCATTTTGAACTTGCCCTTCAAACTCTCAAATTCCTTCCTATAGATGAAATCAGAAGGCGTTTTCATGCTGTAAATCAAGAGAACTTCCTTTCCTTCTGCCAGTGCTTGATGAATCATCGGCCTGAAAGGAGCAATGCCAGTGCCACCCGCTATGAAAAGATATTTTTCTGCCGGTCGCAGCCAAAACATCCCATAAGGACCATCAACATGCACAACACTGCCTGGTTTTAAGTCTTGCAAGTGAGCGCTGAGACCTTGACCGCGGGCAACGCAGAGCTCTATATGGCCTTCCTCTGGCCGCGATGCAATAGAAAACGCTCTCCTTAACGGCTTGTTATTCTCGCCAACAAAATCATCACAATACACGCCAGCCCACTGGCCAGGACGAAAAGCAATCTTTTGCGACAATGATAGTCTGACAAGTCTTACCTTAGGAGTCTCCTGAACAACCTCTTTTACAGTCGCATCAACTTTCATAATATTTATTAACGCAGAACAGCATATAAAAGGTTTATGATGAAAGAAACACTCATCGTTCTGCTCATACTCGCCAGCTGCGCTCCTGCCCAAAACGGATTTCTTGAAGGAAGCGCTGACATCGGACCAATCTGCCCAGTCGAAAGACTAGACCAGCCCTGCAAAGTCCCGCCAGAAACGTACGAATCACGCAAAATAATGGTTTACAGCGGCAAAAAACTCGTCAGACAAATAGACATTGACAACACAGGACATTATAAAACAGAACTAAAACCGGGAACGTACGCAATCGACATCAACCGAGCAGGCATCGATTTCAGCAAAGAACTGCCAGCAAGCATCAAGATAGAATCAGGCAAAACGACAACACTTGACATCAGCATAGACACGGGAATAAGATGACAGAAAAAGCAACCTTCGGAGCAGGATGCTTCTGGCACGTAGAAGAAGCATTCCGAGAAATAAAAGGAGTTCTAAAAACAGAAGCCGGTTATGCAGGCGGAAAGATGAAAAATCCGACATACGAAGACGTCTGCACTGACGAAACAGGACACGCAGAAGTCGTGCAGCTGAAATTTGATCCGAAAATTGTGCCATATGAGAAACTATTGGACGTATTCTGGACAATACACGACCCAACACAAAAGAACAGACAAGGACCGGATGAAGGAACACAGTACAGGTCTGTCATCTTTTATCATACTCAAGAACAAAAGAAAATTGCTGAAAAGTCATTGAAAGAAGAGCAAAAGCATCACAAAGAAAAAATCTCGACAGAAATCACCAAAGCTAACACGTTCTACCGCGCAGAAGAATACCACCAGAAGTATCTGATGAAAAAAGGATCAAAGACGTGCGGCTAATAAACTCATTTACAAGTTTTACACTTCTTCAGCACGCGCTCCTTCGCAATCTTCTCAGCAGCAATGCGCGGGATGACTTTATCCTTCTTTGAACGCTCCAAGACGAGCTGAGTGTTCTTAGTAATCTTTTCCTGCACGGTCTTGAACATCTGCTTTTCAGTTCCGCCAATATACTCGATGTAACTCGAGATGACGCCGCCGGCATTAGCCACAAAATCAGGAATAACTAGAACTCCTTTCTTCGCAAGAGCCACCTCGGCTTCAACAGAAGTCGCGATATTGCTGCCCTGAACTATCAATTTTGCCTTAATCTTCGGCACATCAGAAACCCCAAACAAGTCAGGAATAGCAGCAGTCACGAAAACATCAACATCCTGAAAACAAATATCCTTGTTCGGCAACACCTTGCCGCCATAAGCAGTAACAGTACCCTTAGACTTCTTCACTTCATACAATTTTTTCACATCAATACCCTTTGGAACAACCAAAGTTCCCCTGCTGTCAGAAATTGCTACGAGCTTCGCACCAGCCTCTGACATAAACTTGCACACAAACTCACCGACATTGCCATAACCCTCAACAGCATACTTCACTTTCTTGATATCTTTGCCCATGTGCTTGAGAGCGACCTTAATTGCGTGGAAAACACCAAAACCAGTGCTGCCAAGCTCATGAGGCAAACCACCTAACTTCTTAGGCTTGCCAGTGCACGACTTCATATCACCATTCGCCTTAGCAAAAACTTCCATATCATGCTCGGCCATGTTAATATCAGGACCAGCACAGTATATTTGAGGGCAGACACCCTTAATCAATCTCGAAAACGCGGCAACCCACTCATCCTTCTGCTTAGGAGTCAATTTTTTAGGGTCTCCAATAATTCCACACTTAGCGCCGCCAAAAGGCAAACCAGCCATTGAATTCTTCCACGTCATCGTCCTCGCCAACCTGAACACTTCCTCTTTGCTAACTGAAGGCGTGAATCGAATGCCTCCCTTGCCAGGACCAAGAGCAGTATTATCAACAACAAGAACGCCATGCAAGCCCAGCTTAGGATGATAAACTTCAACAATCCTTTCAGGACCAAAATCATCGAACATCTCGCCCATAACATTCACCTCAAATTATTTTTTCATTTGTATCATTATCATAAATATGAATGACTTGCACAGGGCAGACTTCTGCAGCTTCCTTGTTAACAGCCAGCACGTTCTTGCCTTCCTTTGACAATTGGCTCTCCTTGACAATCAACACCTGCATGCCATTCTCATCAACTTTATGGCCCGCCAAATCTGCCTTGCCGTCTTCATTCATCACCCAAAAATCAGGCGCGACAGCAGCACAAGCTGCAGCGCCTATGCAGTTCTTACGGTCAAATACGATCTTATAAGTCTTCTCCTTCTTTTCCATAGAAAAAACAGCGCCTGGGACAATTATAAATCTTTCTCTTGAAACAACTCGTCCACGTCAACAATAGGCCTTCTGCCCTCAAAACCAGACTCGCAGTCATGCCAATAACGAATTTTATCCTCACCCAACTGCCAGCACAAAAACGCATCATGCCCATTCAACAAGAACGGAAAGTCAATCAAGCCGTCATCAATATCCTTCACAATCACTCCCATAGAAGTCAACTCATCAACCGCCCGGTAAAACTGATAATACAAGCGATGGAATTCCTTATTCGCCTTTACCTGCTCGGTCATGAAAAAATGGAAGCCCTCATCATTGCTCACTTCCAAAACAACATCATTCGTCTCAAGAATCCAAGAAATTCTGTCCCTTAATTTCTGAGCTTTTATCAACAAACGCTCAACCTGAGGCAAACACTTCTCTGCCTGCTCGATGGTGAAATAGTTCATCCAGACTCCACCGGCAAGCCTGCTTCACTCCACTCGGCAATCCCGCCCTCATAATCAAAAACTTTGAAACCAAGAGAAGACAATTTCCCAGCAGCATATCCGGACAATGGACACGTAAAACTGGTGCAATACACCACAACAGGCTTTGACTTGTCCAACGTCTTCACCTCTTTGTCTATCACATCAGTCGGTAAATTAATTGCCCCTTTTATATGTTTCTCTAAATACGCGGCATAATTGCGCACATCAAGCAACAACACAGTTCCTTTTTCCAGCATTTTCCTCAATTCCTCTTTTGAAATCTCGCCATACTTAGACATAATGCTCTAACGCGTGAACCAACAATCTCACACCAAAACCAGTGCCGCCCTTCTTGATGTATTCCAAATCCTGCTCTGACCACGCAGGACCAGCGATGTCAATATGAGCCCACGGAGTTTTCTCGACGAAAGCAGCAAGGAATGTTCCGCCAGTAATCGCGCCTGCCTCTCTCCTAATAATGCCCAGATTCCTCACGTCAGCAATCTCAGACTTCACCTGCTCATGATACTCCTGCCAGAAAGGGAGCTTCCACAAACGCTCACCAGTCGCATTGCCAGAAGAAATCAAGTGATCTATCAACTTATCATCCTTGCCCATGATACCAGCACAAACACCGCCCAAAGCAACAACACAAGCGCCAGTCAATGTCGCCAAGTCGACCATCGCATCAGGCTTGATATTCTTCTCAGTATATGATAATGCATCCGAAAGAATGACTCTGCCTTCAGCATCAGTATTCGCGATTTCTATCGTCTTGCCATTATACGCAGGCACGACATCACCAGGCTT
This sequence comes from uncultured Methanosarcinales archaeon, assembly GCA_964497645.1. Lineage (GTDB taxonomy): Archaea > Nanobdellota > Nanobdellia > Woesearchaeales > ARS49 > CABMGU01. Next base: position 1,907 of record CAZCCU010000029.1, on the reverse strand, counting down.
GTAAGCATCATTACCCGGCATATTCTCAGTAGAAGCGAAAACACCAACAACATGCGCCTTGATCTTCAAAATCGCGGCAGCACGAACTGTTGCGAGAACAGTCGCAGCACCCGCCATATCATGCTTCATCGTCAACATACCATCTTCTGGCTTAATATTGAGACCGCCGCTGTCAAACGTAATGCCTTTACCGACAAGCGCGACTTTCTTTTTACCGCCGCCGTTGTATTCCATGATGACAAAACGAGGCTCGTTGACACTACCACGATTAACCGCTAGCAGGGCAGTAAGACCCAGTTTCTCAATGCCCTTCTTGTCATAAACAGTGACTTTCACGCCCAACTTTTCCAATTTCTTGGCTTCATTCGCCAAGTCAACAGGCTTCAGATTACTACCAGGCTCATTAGCCAAGTCACGCACAAGATTCGTGCATTCAGCAAGAATCACTCCCTTCTTCACCTCTGCATGAACATCATCACCGACAAGAGTCACCTGAGAAATGACTTTGATTCTATGCTTATCGACGGTGCGATACTTGATATATTGATACGCGCCAAGAACACTGCCCTCTGCGACAGCCTGAGCTCTTTGCTGCCTGGTGGTTCCTTTCACGTCAATATTATGCAAAGTAGTAGAATACTCAATGATACCGCAGAAATCACGAGTTATCTTAGCACTCAAACCTGCTGCTCGACGGAGAACTTCCAAAGTAGCATCTTCCTTCTTTCCAAGTCCCAACAAAAGAATGTTCTTCGCAGGAATCTTGTCCAAAGTTGAAACAAGCCTGAACTGCAGCCACTCGCCCTCGAATTCCTTTCCTTTTATAGCGTGCGCGATAGCGCCGTGCAATTTCTCATCAACAGACTTCAGTTCTGCAGGAAGTTTTTCAGCCGGGGCGAACAAGCCAACGACAATTAACTCTGTTTTGAAAGAATCAAGCTTAGCATCAACAACACGAACTTCCATGCAAAAACATTTTGGCATGATGTATTTATAAATATTTTCATTATAATTTTGCAAACTCGCGCTTTAACATCAACGCATCACCTTCAATGTTCGGGCTTTCCGTGATAACAACGCCCTTAATCCTGAATTCCTTCCACGCTTTCAGCATGTCTCTCCAGTTAAAATCTGATTCTTCGAAGTTCAGATGGTTCTTTTCGCCCTTTGGACCATAATTGATGCCGCAGCACTGGATGTGCATGTTATCCAATGCATTTCTTCCAAGACCGTTCTCTATCTGAGACAGGATATCCCTGAATTCTTCCAAAGTATTGTTCTTGCCATTATAACGCGCATGGAGATGGCCGAAGTCAATACACGGAAGAACTTGCTCAACTTCTTGCGATAATTTGATAGTCTCCTGCAAATCACCCCACTGCGTCTCCTTGCCGGTCGTTTCAGGCCTAATCCAGATTTTAACGCCCTCATCCTGCAATTTTTTCACGACATCCTTCACGCCATGCGTCACAATCTCGTGCACTTTATCCTTAGGACGGCCAAGATAATACCCCATATGCCAAGTAATGCTGTACCCGCCGCACTCATTCACACGACGGGCAGCAGACAACATTCTGCCGACGGAAGCGTGCAATTTTTCAGGCTCAATAGCTGCCAAATTAACATAGTATTGGCCATGACAAGTGAGCACAACACCCAATTCTTCAGCGGTTTTCTTAATTATCGGAGCAAGAGTCTCATTCACATGCACATTCTGCACGAACTCAAACTCCATCGCATCAAGACCAAGCTTTCTGACTTGTTTAACACCATTCAAAGTATCACGAGGCATCGTAGAAATCGGAATGCCCGGAGTGCCGAACAAAAGAGACTTCATATTAATCAACAATCTTCAACAATTCTTTCAAATCACTAATTTCGTACTTAGGCTTAGGAGTTTCAGGACT
>CAZCCU010000028.1:0-10884 GCA_964497645.1 uncultured Methanosarcinales archaeon | reverse complement strand
CCCAAGAGCCTCCAAACAGGAAAACTTTCTTGATTTTCAAGAATTTCAAGAACTTGCGAAAATCCTGCACTAATTTTTGCGTCGTGTTGGCTCTCAAACTAGCGTAAGGACGGCTGCTGGCGGCTCCGCGCTGGTCAACAGTCAAAATGTTGAATTTTTTTGGATTAAAATGACGATGAGCATCCTTGCTGCAGCCACCACCAGGACCGCCATGCACGAACAAAACAGGAATGCCATTTGGATTACCGTACAGCGCATAGAATAACTCATGGCCGTCGCCCACTGGGAAATATCCTTTCTTGTACGGCTTGCGTTTTGGAAACAATTTCATGCCTCTTATGTGATGGCGTGCCCCTTTTAAATTTATGTCATAACTCTTATATATCGAAAATGCATTACCTCCTACGTGAGTGGAAGCGACTTAGATGGGAGATGTGAAGAGACTGACAGAATACACGTAAGCGGCGAAATACCTATTCTTAGAGAAGTTGACACTCGAGAAGAAGTCCCGGATGAATCACAGCCCGATTTGGATGACAGCCGAGTAATCCACGTAAGATCTCCCAAAACAGTTTCTGAGATTCAAGAACATCGCTACTGGAAATGGTTACACATAGACGTCGTGCGCGATCTTATCAAAGAACTCCAAATTAGCGCCACAATTGCTGAAGTCAGAGGAGAAGTACTAGAGGCGAACGTAGCACGGGAATACCACGAAAAAATGGAATTGCAAAAAGCGCTGAAAGCAGAAAGGCACGACAAAGTAGAAATCTTCACGCGATATCTACACCGCATTTACCTGCACAGGCTTGAAGAAAGCGATAGAGAATACGCAGAAGAAAGTCTTGCGGAAGCGAACTCGCGTATCATTGCATATCATATTGTCGCGCTAGGCTTATCAGACAAGATAAATGAACAAGAAAAGCTTATCAGAGAATATGCGAGGCGCTTTGGCTCACCAGAAGATTTGCGAAAGCTAAAGGAAGCAGAAGAAAACTGCGCAAAGAAAGGAACGAACTGCAAAAGAGAAGACTATGACTGCATTTCAAAACTTTTAGAACACCACGGCGCTGGAAAATGCCCCAAAACAACAGGACAACGCATGATGGACTTCTTAGAAAAGATTGCAAATCCTGACACGTACTACAATATCGCGCAGGCAGTCTACCGTGCATTCAGAAAAAAATAAGAAAAAATAAAAATTAGTTCTAGATAAACAACGGCGCCAAGACAAGAGTCAAAGTGCCGAGCAGCTTGATCAAAACGTGCAAAGAGGGTCCCGCCGTATCCTTAAACGGATCACCTACAGTGTCGCCAGTGACTGCCGCTTGATGAGCAAGTGTACCTTTCTGGCCAGAAATTTCCAAATGCTTCTTCGCATTATCCCAAGCGCCGCCGCCAGTGTTCAACACCAAAGCCATCAAAATGCCCGTAATTGTGCCAACCATCAGGAAGCCAGCAGTCGCTTCAGCCTTCAAGATAAGGCCAACCGCAACAGTAACGACAATAATCAACAATCCAGGCATGATCATCTCTCGCAAAGCAGCCTTAGTGCAAATGTCAACACACTTCGCATAATCCGGCTTTGCCTTACCCTGCATCAAGCCCTTAATGCTCTTAAACTGACGTCTAACTTCAATGACAACCTCGTGAGCAGTATCGCCGACAGCCTTGATAGCCATACTGCTGAACAAGAACACAAGCATAGCGCCAATAAACGCGCCAACGAAGACTTCAACCTTAGCAAGGTTTACAACCCTGCCCGCCTCGCCAACATACTTCACAACCTCGTCCTGGTAAGCGCTGAACAACAAGAAAGCAGCCAAAGCAGCACTGCCAATAGCGTAACCCTTCGTCAACGCCTTTGTAGTGTTACCAGCCGCATCCAAACGGTCAGTTCTCGCACGAACCTTCTTCGGCGCACCAGAAAACTCTGCAATACCGCCAGCGTTATCAGTAATCGGACCAAACGTGTCCATAGCAAGCACATAAGCCGCAGTTGAAAGCATACCCATAGTTGCAATAGCAGTACCATAAATACCGCCATGATCAATACCAGTCCACGTGCCAAACATGTAGCTAAGTATCAACGCAGCGCTCAGCACAATCGTCGGAGCAGCAGTGCATTCCAACGCAACAGCAAATCCACGGATGATATTTGTCGCGTGACCGGTCTGGCAAGCCTTAGCAATAGCCTTAACCGGCCTGTACTCAGATTCAGTGTAGTACATAGTGATAAGCACAATCAAGATGCTTGTGACGATGCCAACAAGACCGGCATAGAAAAACCAGATGTTGCCAAGCATTCTCATAGTCACGAAATAGAACGCAACTGTAGCGAGAACTGACGTTATCAAGTAACCCTTGGTCAATCCCCACAATGGATTCTCCCGTTCCTTAACCTTGACACACATTACTCCCACGATGCTTGCCAGCAATCCAAAGCTTCTGACAATCAACGGGAACAAAATTCCATTAATGCCAAACACTGGGAACAAAGCGACACCAATAATCATCGCACCAATGTTCTCTGCAGCAGCAGATTCAAACAAGTCAGCGCCTCTTCCTGCACAATCACCAACATTGTCGCCAACAAGGTCTGCGATAACTGCTGGGTTTCTAGGATCGTCCTCAGGAATATTCTTCTCAACCTTGCCAACAAGGTCAGCGCCAACATCAGCAGCCTTAGTGTAAATACCGCCGCCGAGCTGAGCGAACAAAGCGACAAAAGACGCGCCAAAGGCGTATCCAACAATCAAGAACGGAATCTCCTTCACATCATGCCAAAAGCCGAAAATGGTGAACAACAACGCAATACCAATCAAGCTCAAAGCCACGATGAAAATACCGCTGACCGCACCGCCGCTCAAGGCAGGAATCAACGCATCATTCATGCTCTTCTGAGCGCCAGCCGCTACTCGAACGTTAGCGCGCACAGACATCCACATGCCGATAATGCCTGCTAATGTCGAACACGCAGCACCGAACAAAAAGCCAATGGCAGTAGACCAGCCCAAAGATGCCTGGCCCAAGTATCTATAGACAAAGAAGATAATAACTGCGAACAATATAGTCATAACAGCAATCGTTGTGTACTGTCGCTTCATAAACGCGTTAGCACCAACACGAATAAGCTCAGAAATCTCCTGCATCTTAGGAGTGCCAACCGGCCTTCTCAAAACATCCTTCATAAGCCAAATAGCAAAACCTATCGACAACAAACTCACAATCCAAACAATCCACATCATGTCTAAACACCCCTGTTAGCAGTACTTAATCGAGGAATAAAGGGGTGCTTTAAAAAGATTGCTGTGTTACCGTAGAAGAAGGTATCGCACCACGAATACTATTACTATAATCGCAATACTCGCCCAAATTCCAGTATGAACAATATCTCTATTATCCGCTTGCGCCATAACATACACCTCTTTTCTAAACGTTATAAATCACACTTTCCTTAAAAACCTTTCCACAGCGCTTAAATAGACTGCACTTTTATTTCGCCATATGCTGTTAGAAATCATCCTTACCATCGTCGGACTCTGCTTGTTCGAAATCATAAGCAGCATAGACAACGCAGTAATCAACGCAGAAGTCCTCGGAACGATGAGGCCAAAAGCACGAAGATGGTTCTTAATCTGGGGCATACTAATCGCAGTATTCTTGATAAGAGGACTCTTGCCATGGCTGATAATCTGGGCAACAACACCCTCACTGGGATTTCTCGGCTCGTTCCTCGTAATGTTCAGCTCAGACCCGACAGTAATGGAAGCAGTAGAAAAATCCGCGCCGATATTACTTAGCGGCGGAGGAATATTCCTGGTCTTCTTATTCTTCCACTGGCTGTTTTTAGAACCAAAAAATTATGGACTGCACGCAGAAAGATTTTTCGCAAGACAAGGAGTCTGGTTTTACGCAGTCGTTTCTATAATACTCGCCGCAACAGTCTGGTTCGCACTCAAAATAAATCCCTTAATGGCATTTGGAGCAGTAATAGGCTCAACAGCATTCTTCATCACACACGGCTTCAAACAAAACGCGGAAAAAATGGAACACGAAATGATGCACAAAGGAAGCCTCACAGACTGGGCAAAAATATTCTATCTAGAAGTCATTGATGCAACGTTTTCCATTGACGGAGTGCTAGGTGCTTTTGCTTTTACACTTTCAGTTCCACTCATATTGATTGGAAACGGGATTGGAGCCATTGTTGTTAGACAGTTAACTGTCGGCAACATAGAAAATGTCAAAAAATATGTTTACCTGAAAAATGGAGCAATGTACTCAGTATTCGCATTAGGTATTGTCATGCTCGCAGACAGCTTCGGAGTCCACGTGCCAAGCTGGATAGCGCCAGTTGTTACGATCTCTATACTTGCCTACTTCTTCTACAGGTCAAAAAAAGAACTCACGCATAAGCACATGCCAAAAGTACACTAAGACATTTTTGAATTATGGTTGAAGTCGTGAGGCTTGCGATATCTTTTTATAAGAGAATTGTTCAGAACCCATAAAGAGGCGATGTTCGTGAAAAGAGGTCAAGCTGCTTACTGGATTTTTGGTATTATCGCACTTCTCGCGATTCTTGGGTTGGTGTTAATTGCTAAAAAGGGAGTGACAGGGGAAGCTGTTACTTGGTCGCAGAATCCAGGCAAACACAAGGGACTGAGTCATACGCATACGGAGTTTGCTTCTTCAACGCACATGCATGCAGTGGATGATTGTGATGATGTTCAAAACTGTGGTGGTGGCGGGCAAGTCACGTTGAGTTGTTCTGATTCTGACGGCAGCAACATATTTATTCCCGGCACCGCAATCGCATCAATTAATGGCATTCCGTTTGTTGAGCTTCGAGATTACTGTGCAGGGTCTTCAGGAATTATTGCAGAGGCCGTCTGTGATGGCAATAAGGTAAAACACATGAAGAGCACATGTCAGTTCGAATGTATGGAAACAATGGACAGTGCGCATTGCAAAGTAGTCGACTGTTGCGACAACATGCCCTCCAGTGAACTACTCCCGAATGGAGGTTGCGCAGATACGCAGTCTATCCTCGGGCAGTTTACTCCAAGTCATTGCCAGACCACTTTAGGAGGCACATTTGATGATAACGCAATCTGCAACAGCCCTGAAATTCACTTTGGCACCGGGCAGTGCGTACCCCAATTAAGTTGAACTCATGACAAGAAAAACCCTGCCATCCGCTACAGTCTGGAAAGGGCTTTAAAAAGGCAGCTTTTCGAATTGTGAGAAAATGCAGAGGTTTTTGGGGTATGAAAAATAAGTTATTCGCTTAACTGTTTTCAGTTTTTGGCTTGTATTTTGCTAATGGGTTGAAATCGTAATTCACTATGCGAGAAGTTTCTTTTGCGTGCGCTTGTATGTACTTGCGCAGTCCTTCTTTCGTCTTATAATAAATTGGCGTTTTGCCACTAAATGACTGGCTTCCAGAATGGACATGAGCGTCAACACCGAGAATCATCTTGAATACTTCTTTGAGGGTCGTACATTGAAAAGCAACAGAGTTGCGCAAGTGCTTGTTCATTGTGCAGTCAGTGTGAAGATAGCTGGTATCGCCGTGAAGTGCCATCATCAACTCAATACTCGTTACTGCATCATGGGCATCTAAGTACTTACTAACTGCTGAACCTATTCGCCTGCATCGGTCATCTTTGAGTGTTGCATCTGAGCCCAGAACAAGTCCTTCTGCCTTCAGTATCTTCTCCAAATCACGTAACGTCATGTATTTACTACTCATAAGTGATATATTTAAATCTTTCGGAGAACCTCACCTTTTCGTACGATTCAAATGAGTTGTCTTTTAGATGTTCTAATGAATATTAGTTACGGCATCGGCAATCTGCCAAACAACTTCGGTTTATAAAAACGCATCAACAAACTGTTACTGACTACACTCACACTGCTCAACGCCATCGCCAATCCTGCAAGCGCAGGATTCAACAGCCAGCCGGTTACTGGATAAAACGCGCCGGCAGCAACAGGAATCAAAACAATGTTGTACGCGAACGCCCAAAACAAATTCTGCCTAATCTTATGCATAGTATACCTGCTCAAAGACATAGCAGTCACAACATCACGCACATCACTCTTAATCAAAACAACATTTCCAGCCTCAATCGCAATATCAGTACCAGAACCAATAGCAATGCCAACATCAGCCTGCGTCAACGCAGGAGCGTCATTAATGCCATCACCAACCATAGCAACCTTCAAACCCTTAGCCTGCAATTCCTTAATCTTCTCAGCCTTCCGATTAGGCAAAACATTAGCCATAACATCATCAATGCCTAATTGCGATGCAATCGCGCGACCAGTACGCTCGTTATCACCAGTAATCAACATAACTTTCTTGCCAAGCCTGTGCAATTCCTCAATAGCCTCTTTCGCAAAAGGCTTAGCCTGGTCAGCAACAGCAATAACACCCATCAAAGTCTTAGCAGAAGCCAAAAACACAACAGTCTTGCCCTGCTCTTCCAAAGAAACAACTTTGCTTTCAATATCCTTGATTGGAACTTTCTTCTCCTCCATCAAAACGCGATTGCCCAAGTACAAAACTTTGCCTTTATACTTCGCAGCAACGCCTTTGCCGGTAGCAGATTGGAATGCAGTAGGATCAGGAACAGCAAGCTTTTTCTGCTTCGCAGCATTCAAAACAGCTTCAGCCAAAGGATGCTCACTCCTCTTCTCAACAATAGCAGCCAACTGCAAAACAGCTTCAACAGTGGCTCTGCCAACAGGAATAATATCAGTAACTTCAGGCTTACCCAAAGTCAAAGTACCAGTTTTGTCAAAAACAACAACATCCAACTCCTTCGCCTTCTGCAACGCCTCAGCATTCTTGAACAAAATACCATGCTCAGCAGCCTTGCCAGTGCCGACCATAATCGCAGTCGGAGTAGCAAGACCCAACGCGCACGGGCAAGCGATAACAAGTACTGCGATAAAAGTTGTCAAGCCAAAAGCAACACTTCCAGCAAAATACCAGCTCGCAAAACTAATAATCGCGATCAGAATAACTGCAGGCACAAAATAAAACGAAATAGAATCAGCCAATTGCTGAACAGGAGCTTTAGAGCCCTGCGCTTCCTCAACCATCTTAACAATTTGCGCAAGAACAGTATCAGCACCAACTTTAGTGGCACGCATCGTGAACGAGCCAGTCTTATTCACAGTACCAGCAATAACCTTGCTGTTGACAATTTTTTCAACAGGAATACTCTCACCAGTAATCGCGCTCTCATCAATACTGGAATGACCATCCTTCACAAAACCGTCAACAGGAATCTTCTGCCCAGGCTTAACAACAATAATATCACCAACAACAACTTCTTCAATCGGAATCTCAACCTGCTCCTTACCTCTAATCACAATAGCAGTCTTAGGCCGCAAACCGAGCAATTTCTTGATGGCCTCAGAAGTCTTGCCCTTTGCAATTGATTCCAACAATTTACCAAGAATAATGAACACGATGATGAGACCGCCGCTCTCAAAATACATCATATGAGTCGTGAAACCAGGCTTTTTCATGAATATCATGACTGCCACGTACAAACTGTAAAGATAAGCAGTTCCAGTGCCAACAGCAACAAGACTGTCCATGTTCGGCATGCGATTAATGAACAACGCCTTGAAGCCCCTTGTGTAAAAACCAAAACCAGCAATAACAATCCCAGTTGCAAGAATTAATTGAACAGCAGCATTCACAACAGAAGGCATCATCGGCACAGGCAATCCAACCCAATGCCCCATTGCCAGATATAATAATGGCAAACCAAACAAGCCGGCAAACCACATGCGCACAGCCCAATGACGCACTTCATCCTCACGCGCCATCCTTTCAACATCAGCACGCGAAGCACCATAACCGGCATTTTTCACAGCAGAAATCAAAGCATTCGTGTTAGTCTGAGCTATATCATAAGCCACTTCTGCTTTTTGCGTCGCCAAATTAACCTTCACACTTGAAACGCCCTTGACGTGAAGCAAAGTCTTCTCAACAATATTCACACAATGCTGGCTCTCCATTCCAGAAATATTCAAAACAACTTTTCCAGTCTCAGCAGCAGCCTCATGCTTCTCAGCCTGATAGCCGCTTTCCTTAATGGCATCTCTCAACATATCCTCAGAAGTCAATTCCGGATTATAATCAACATACGCTTTAGAACTCGCAAAATTCACAACAGCATTCTCAACACCAGGCACTTTTTTCAACGCGCCCTCAATCGTTCTCACACAACTCGCGCAGTGCATTCCAGAAACCGGAATAACAGCTTTTTCTGCCTTAATTTCAAACTTGTCCTGACAGTTTTTGCTACAAAAATAGACAGTTTCGCCCTTTTTTTTAGTAAAAAATCTGGCAGTGATGGGGTTGACATTCATCCCGCACACAGGATCTTTCATAATGAAAGCCTGGTGCAATTCCGTATATAAGTGTTATGAAAGAAAATCTTTATAATATAGCAATCGCACAACAAACACATGTACAAAGAGGTGCTCATATTCATCATAGGCTGCATCCTGCTAGTGAAGAGTGCCGAGTATGCAGTTAAGTCAGTATCACACCTCGCACGATGGCTAAGACTCACAGAATTCACAACCAGTTTTATCGTCATAGCATTTGTCTCATCGCTTCCAGAAATATTCATTGCAGTCATCTCAGCATTAGAAGGAAACCCAGGCATTGGCCTAGGAACACTGCTTGGAGGCAACATCGCAGACTTAACACTTATACTTGGCCTAGTCACACTCGCAGCGCACCCAATAAAAGTTCATAACAGAATCATCAAAAAAGACCTCTATCTAGGAGCACTATGCATGCTTCCTATAATATTAGGACTCAACGGCATACTATCACGCATTGATGGAATAATACTCATAACAACAGGAATAATCTTCATGTGCATCCTGCTGAAAGAGCGACAATACTTCCACAAGCCATTCCAAGACCAAGACCACTATCTAAAAAACGGCCTTATCTTGATGGCAAGCATCGCAGTTATGATTACGAGCGCACACTTTGTCGTCAGCAGCTCAGAAGCACTCGCACTCGGCATAGGAGTTCCTGCCATTCTCATAGGTCTTGTGCTCGTAGCGCTTGGAACAACACTTCCAGAGTTTACTTTCTCGCTCCAAAGCGTGCGCAAAGGACATTCAGAAATGGCAATCGGAGATTTGTGGGGAACAGTCATAGTGGACGCGTGCATTGGTGTTGGTCTCACAGCGCTCATCGCGCCAATCGCAGTCAACCTCTATGTTCTCAGCATCATTGGAGTTTTCACCCTATTTGCCGTTGTCTTTTCACTAATCTTCATGCGAACAGACGGCATACTCTCAAAGAACGAAGCAATCACGCTCATATTCTTCTATCTCGCATTTGTAGTGGCACAGATATTACTGCGGTGACCAATAAGAAATGCCGTTCGGCGCAGCACCAACATCAATCTCGGCAATTTTCTTATCATTCTGAATCACAGAAACAGAATTTCCATTCAGATTCGTCACCCAAACCCTGCCATCAGGAGAAACAACAACACCATGAGGAGCGTAACCAGTCTCGATTGATGCAACAACTCTTTTTTCACTCAGGTCAACCTTGTAAGTCATACTTCCAGGAGGCTGGTCGAAATAAACGCCCTGGTCAGCAACATAAACATATTTTCCGTCAGGAGTCGGATAAAACTGAATAGGGCCCTTTGCTTCTGGAGGCAAGACAACCAGTATCATTTCCTTTGATTCCATGTCGTACAACGCAAGCATTTTCGTATCAAAAACAGACGCCATAGCTAACTTACCAACAACACCAGCCTGCACGCCCTTGCCAGGCAGGTCAATTGTATCAATATGCTTGCTCTCCAAATCAAGAATCAGCATAACATTGCCCATCGCAGCAATAATTGCTTTTTTATTATCAGGCGTCAAACGAATACCATGAGGCATACTGTCCTTCGGCAGAACAATCGGAGAAAATTTCCATGATTCCAAATCAACCTTGTACAATAATTCAGTATCAGTCGCGGTAACATAAGCGAATGCTCCATCAGAAACAACGTGCGCCAAGTGAGCACCAACATCCAAATCAACCCTGTGAATAATCTTATGAGACTTAGCATCCATGATGACGAGCTGGTCAGGATGCTCTCCTTCCTCATCAGAATCCTCCTCATGCGCCTCAACAGCAATAACGCCGGTTGGAATCTTAATAACACCAGCCGACAGTTCATGGTCCCCTTTATCACTATGGGCCTTAGCCTGAACATTGCCATGCTTGTGCGCAGTGTTCGCAGTAATCAAAACCCTTTCACCAACAACCTGCACGTTATGCGGAGCATACTCAACCCTTGCGCCATCATGCTCTGCAACCAAAGAAACACGATCAATCTCCTTCAATGAGGTCGCATCAATGACGCTAATGCTGCCGCTCGCCTCATTCGCAACAAAAATTTTCTCTTTAACTGGAACGCAAGCGACCAACAAAAGTAACAGGAGCATAAACAGCTTTTTCATAACTTGTAACGCTCAACTCAGCACTATAAAAATATTCCTTAACATGCGTTAATGTGTTAGAATTTCAAGTAATGGCGCGGACAGGATTTGAACCTGCGAACCCACTAAGGGAGTGGATCTTAAGTCCACCGCATTTGACCACTTTGCTACCGCGCCGCAATAGTGGAAGAAAAAAGACCGTATATAAAGTTACTGCTACAAACATTTAAAAAAGCATTATGAAAAACTTAGAGCAACGCCTCCGTAGCTTAGTAGCTATAGCGCGACATTGGTAATGTCGAGGTCGCGGGTGCAACTCCCGTCGGAGGCTTCGGCACCCCGTTCGCAAGCCAACACTTTCAGATGAGCGATGCGCGTAAG
>CAZCCU010000027.1:0-11316 GCA_964497645.1 uncultured Methanosarcinales archaeon | reverse complement strand
CCCTTCAAATTAAACACGATGCTTTTTATCCTGGAAACTGATTCTAGTGAATATCTCGCTCCTTGTGCTGGTCCGAGGCCTGAATATTTTATTCCTAAGAACGGAAAATGGTCTGGTCCTCGTGCCGGCTCGCCGTTTATCTGCACGCTTCCGACTTCCAATTGTTTTGCAATGGCAAATGCAGTATCAATGTTTTGTGTGAACACTGATGCTTGCAGTCCGTATTCTGAGTGGTTTGCTATCTCAATTGCTTCCTGTGCATTTTTGACTCGTATTATCGGCAGTACTGGTCCAAATGGTTCTTCCCAGGCGAGCTTCATGTCTTTTGTTACGTGATCTACTACTGTCGGATGGAATAATCGTTCTGTTCGTTCTCCGCCAACAATAAATTTTGCGCCTTTCTTTTTCGCGTCTTCCATTAATCCATGGATGTAGTCTGCGCTTCTGTCGTCTATGACTGGTCCGACGTCTACGTCTTCGTGTGGCGCTCCTGTTTTGAGTTTTTTGACGAGCGGTACTATGCTGTCTACGAATTTGTCTGCGATGTTTTCAACAACCAGGACTCTTTTGACTGCAGTGCATCTTTGTCCTGAGAATGAGAATGCTCCGTTGCAGATTTTTTGTGCTGCTAATTGCAAATCTGCGTCTTCGCAGACTATCGCGGCGTCTTTTCCGCCTAGTTCGAATATTAGTTGTTTCATTCCCGCGTTTTGCGCTATTCGTTTTCCTGTTTCAGCGCTTCCTGTGAAGATGATTGCCGCGCTGCCCGGATGTTTGACTATGTAGTCGCCTATTTCTGAGCCTCTTCCGGAGGCGTAAGCGAGAAGTTCTGGTGATATGCCTGCGTTGTAGCACGCGTCCACCAGCCATGCGCAGCTGATGCTTCCTTGTGTTGGCGGTTTTAGCACGCACGCGTTTCCCATTAATAGTGATGGAATGATTTTTGTGGCCGCGAGATTGATCGGGTAGTTGAATGGCGGCATTGCCAGGATGACTCCTAGCGGTTCTCGATACGTCAGTGCGATCTTTCCTGGTTTTGTTTTTGGGAATTGTTCGGAGAAGAAGCTTTCATGTTGCAGCATGAGTGCTTGGTTGCATAGGAATCTTGTCAGGTCTGCTGTTCTTGTGACTTCTGATTCTGCGACTTTTTTCGGCTTGCCTACTTCCTGCATTAGCGTGTGCGCGATTTGTTCTTTGTGTTGTTCGAGGTAGTCAGCTACTTTCAATAGTTTGTCTGCGCGTTCATTTATGGGTGTGAGCTTCCATTGTTTTTGTGCCGCTGCAGCCTTCTCAAATATCAGGTCGATGTCTTCCGGGAGCGCTGCTTCTACTTTGCCAACGACGTGCTTTGAGTGCGGGGACAGAATTTCAAGGTACGCTCTTTTTTTGTTTGGAGTTTTGACTATCAGATGAACAAGTGCCAGCGTTCCTTCATGTGTAATGAGTTGTGCCATCCCCCTTTCAAAATAGGAGTACAAGAACTGCTATAAATATTCTATGTTGAGAAAGTTTATATAGCTGTTTCTCTTGGGTGAATCTGGGTGGTATTATGAGTTATAAACCATTTATTTTGGCTGCAGCTTTGTTGATGGGTTGTCCGGCGAATGAAAGGCAGGATATGCCTGAATGGTATAAGAAAGATAGAACAATGCAGCAACTGTCTGAAGAGGTTAAGCGTGATGAGATGCGAAAGAAAGAGCAGATCTATACCCCCCTCAGGTGAGTTTCAGAAAGGCGATAGTTGACATGGCAGTTGATGTTGTAACAGAGAAGGAATTCAGACGATTTGTTGAGCGTGTTAATAGCTTGCGGTGTGAGGCATTGGATAGTGGTGAGTGGTTTACTGATAAGTCAGAGACAGAGTTTCCTTTTTTTGAGCAGTATATTTCTTTGATTGGCGCTTTTGGAAAGAAGCCTTCAGTAACTGAGTATGGCGGTGCTGTTCCTGTGCTTTCTTTGTATTTGTTGAAGAAAGGGATTATTGATAAGATTATCGTGATGGATAATGATCTTGACGTGCTGAGGCAGTTGGATAATGTGAAGGACTTTTTGAAACTGCCTGTTGAGGTCGTTCTTGGTGATATAACGAAAGCGCAGGCTTTTCCTGATACTGATTTGGGCGTGAGCGTTAATGCTTTGTATGGTTATAGCCCTACTCCTGAGCAAGCGAATAACCCTCCAAAGCTGGTTTGTTCTGTTATTCTGGAAGCGTCTCATGCCGGGTTTGCGCTTTTTAGGTCGCTAAATAATGGTATTCCTTGGGAGGAAAAAGATTACGCTCTTGGTGAAATGCAGCGGAAGTATTCGTGCGCTGATCATAAATCATGGACGCATTCTGCTAATAGCTCTGGTTATAGAAACACGTGGGGTACTGTCAGATTTTTAGGTTCTCAGAGAATGAATGTCGGATTGCATTACATTACAGGACATTCGCCTAAAGTTTTATAAACTGCTTATTGTCAAATTCTTCTATGCCGAAAAAGGATGAGCCTACTCAGGGCATTACTGTAAAGAAAGACGCTGACATGTCTGAATGGTATACTCAGGTTATTCAGAAGGCTGAGCTTGCAGAATACACGGGCGTTTCTGGTTGTATGATTCTTCGTCCAAGAGTTTACGCGATTTGGGAAAAGCTTCAGAAGTTTTTTGATGGTGAGATTAAGAAGCTTGGCGTTCAGAATTGTTATTTTCCTTTGTTGATTCCTGAAAGTTTGCTGAAAAAAGAAGCCGAGCACGTCGAGGGTTTTGCTCCTGAGGTTGCCTGGGTTACTCATGGCGGTCATAGCGAGCTGGCGGAGCGTTTGGCAGTTAGGCCGACTTCTGAAACCATCATGTATGAGGCTTATGCGAAGTGGGTGAGAAGCTATCGTGACCTGCCTTTGAAATTGAATCAGTGGAATAATGTGGTGAGGTGGGAGTTCAAGCATCCTGTGCCTTTTTTGAGAGGAAGGGAGTTCTTGTGGCAGGAAGGCCATACTGTTTTTGCGGATAAAAAGAGTTCTGAGAAAGAAGTGCTTGACATTCTGGAGATTTATCGCAAGGTATCTGAGGAAATGCTTGCTGTTCCTGTCGTCAAGGGCATTAAGAGTGATAATGAGAAGTTTGCAGGGGCAGACTACACGACTTCTGTTGAGACTATGGCTCCGTCTGGAAAAGCTGTTCAGTTCGCGACGAGCCATCATCTTGGTCAGAGGTTTGCGAAGAGTTTTGGCATTTCTTTCTTGGATGAAAAGGGGGAGAAATCTTTGCCGTATCAGAACAGTTGGGGTTTCTCGACTAGAAGCATTGGCGCGATGATTTTGTTCCATGGCGATGATAAGGGATTGGTCATTCCGCCCAGAGTCGCTCCGTTGCATGCAGTCATAGTTCCTATCATGTTTGAGGATTCTAAGGAAAAGGTTGTTGCGAAGGCGCACGAGATCTCGAAGCATCTGGCAAAGACCGGCATTTCTGTGCATGTGGACGACCGCGACAGTTACACTCCTGGCTGGAAGTTTAATGAGTGGGAGTTGAAAGGTGTTTGTATCAGGTTGGAAATCGGTCCTAAGGATTTGGAGAAGAATCATGTTGTGATGGTGCGCAGAGACACAGGCAAGAAGGATTTCGTTAAGATGTCTGACGTGCCTAAGGTCATTCCTGAAGAGCTTGACAGGATGCAGGATGACTTGTTGAATAAAGCGAAGAAGTTGTTGAATGATAATTCTGTGCAGGCAAAAGATTGGAAGGATTTTGAAAAAGCAGTGAAAGATAGAAAATTGATCTACGCTCCATGGTGCTGTACTGCTGAGTGTGCCGAGCACATCAAGGGTGTGACAGAGGGCGTGAAATGCCTGAACCTGCCTTTTGATCAGCAAAAACCATTCTCGAAATGCATCAAGTGTGAGAAGCCTGCAAAGAGCGTTGGCGTGTTCGCGAAGTCGTATTAACAGAAAACTTTATATATTCCTCATATTGAGCAGGTGTCAAGAGGTTAGTGATTCTCAAGGGGTTTTAAATGGATAATGATTTGAAAGTGCAGAAAGGAACAACCACGGTCGGTATTGTGTGCAAGGACGGAGTTATACTTGCAGCAGATAAGCGTGCAACCGCTGGTTTTGTAGTGAACAAGAGGACGCAGAAGATTCACAAGGTTACTGACAGCATGGCCGTTACCATGGCCGGTCTTGTTTCTGATGCTCAATTATTGGTTAAGCTCATTCGTGCAGAGGTCAAGCTGAAAGACTTGTCGACATTGAGAACAAGTACTGTAAGAGAAACCGCTAACTTGCTTGCAGGCATGTTGTATATGAATTTGAGAAAGATGTCGATGGTGCCTGGCATTGTGAGCTTTATTCTTGGCGGAAATGATGCTGAAGGCAGTCACGTTTATGATTTAGGAATTGATGGCAGTGTCACTGAAGTTGATGATTACGTTTCTGATGGTTCTGGAAGCGTTTTCGCGTACGGCGTTCTTGAAGCGTTGTACAAGAAAGGCATGAGTGTTGAGGAAGGCGTCAAGCTGGCAGTGAAAGCGATTGGTGCAGCGTTGCAGCGTGACGTGAACACTGGAAACGGCATTGACGTGATAGTCATAGACAATAAGGGCGTCAGGACTGTTCTGGAAAAGGACTTGAATATTAAGATTGAAATATAAGCCGATTGGTGGCATTCTAACATGGCAGAGATTATTAAAGAAATACTGAAGTTTTTACCAGCGGACAAGGTATCAGATGCAGCTTTTGAAGGAGCTAACATTGTTTTGTACACGAAGGACAAAGAGTTTTTTCTGAACAATGAAGGCCTCATCAGGCAGGTAGTTAATGAGTTCAAGAAGCGTGTGGAATTAAGGCCTGACCCGAGTATTGTGATGAGTCAGGAAAAGGCTGAAACGGAGATTAGGAAAATATTGCCTGAAGAAGCTGGTGTTTCTCAGGTGTTGTTTGACTCGCAGCGTTCTATGGTGATCATCGAGGCTGAAAAGCCTGGTTTGGCTATCGGAAAGCAGGGTTCGTTGTTGAGGGAAATCAGGGAAAAGGCGCTTTGGGTTCCCGTTATTAGAAGAACTCCTGCATTGAAGTCTCAATTAATTGAGAACATTCGCGCGGTTTTGTATGAGAATTCTGAGTACAGGAGAAAGTTCTTGGACAAGGTCGGGCACAGGATTTATGACGGTTGGTTGCGCGAAAAAAAGAACGAGTGGATCAGAGTCACGCATTTGGGCGCCGCACGACAAGTTGGCAGGAGCTGCGTTTTCTTGCAGACTCCCGAATCCAGAATTCTTCTGGACTGTGGCATAAACGTTGCCGGCGAAGGCGCAGAGCAGTACCCTATTCTTGACGCTCCTGAGTTCAACATTCAGCAATTGGATGCAATAATCTTGTCGCACGCTCACGTTGACCATTCTGGTTTTATTCCTTACTTGTTCAAGATGGGTTACAGAGGACCTGTCTATTGTACTGAGCCCACGCGAGATGTTGCTGCTTTGCTGATGCTTGATATGGTAAAGATCATGAAGTCTGAGAATAAGGATCCGATTTATGATACTGATGATGTGAAGGAGTTTGTCAAGCACTGTATTACTTTGGAATGGGAGGAAGTGTCTGACGTTACTCCTGATGTGCGTTTAACTTTGTATCCTGCCGGGCATATTCTTGGCAGTTCGATGGCGCATTTGCACATCGGCAATGGCTTGCACAATTTGCTCTACACTGGTGATTTGAAGTATGGCAAGTCTCCTTTGCTTGATCCTGCGTGGACGATATTCCCTCGTTTGGAAACTGTGATTATGGAGGCGACGTATGGCGGCAAGATGGATATTGGCGCTCCTGCTGCAGAGGCTGATATGTTGCTGTGTAATTATATTAAGGAAACTCTGAAGCGCGGTGGCAAGGTTTTGATGCCGGTGCTTGGCAGTGGTCGCGCTCAGGACATTATGGTGATGGTTGAGGCTATGGTGCGTAGAGGAGAATTAGACCCGATTCCGGTTTATATTGATGGAATGGTTTGGGATATTACTGCCATTCATACTGCTTATCCTGAATATTTGAACACAAACCTGCGCAAGCAGATTTTCCACAAGGATCAGAATCCTTTCCTGCACCCTATTTTCAGGCGTGTTGGAAGTTCTAAAGAGAGAATGCAGGTTATTGAGGAAACTGGTCCTGCTGTTGTCATGGCAACTTCCGGCATGCTTGTTGGAGGTCCGTCGGTGGAATACCTCAAGCATTTTGCGGATAATCCAAAGAACAGCTTGATTTTCTCGTCTTATTTGGGAGAGGGCACTTTGGGCCGTCGTGTTTTTGGAGGCGAGCGCGAGATCATGTTCAAGTCTGGTATTAAGCAGGAAGTGGTAGAGATTAAGATGGAAGTTGTTAAGCTTGCCGTGTCAGATCATTCTGATAGGAAACAGCTGATGAATTTCATCTTTAAATGCCAGCCGAGGCCTAAGAAAGTCATCGTTCAGCACGGCGAGAGTTCTAAAGTTCTTGATTTGGCATCCGCTATCCATAAATTGGGCAGGATTGAGACTTCTGCTCCAAGGAATCTGGAGACTGTTAGAATCAAGTAGCTAAATGTTTTTATAACCCTGTTCTCGCCGGTTTTACATGCATATCGGGGTTTATACTGAGTGTCTTTCACAGCCTCATACAGGGGTTGAGGTTTATACAAAAGCTCTTGTGGAAGGGCTGAGCAAAACCGAAAACAGGATTACTTGTTTTCATTCC
Source organism: uncultured Methanosarcinales archaeon (assembly GCA_964497645.1). Taxonomy (GTDB): domain Archaea; phylum Nanobdellota; class Nanobdellia; order Woesearchaeales; family ARS49; genus CABMGU01. The sequence continues at coordinate 4,612 of CAZCCU010000027.1, read as the reverse complement.
AAGGATGTCCGTCATCCGGTTTTGAAGGGCGTGAATCATCATCTTTTCCGTGCTCCGTTGCCTGTTCCTTTTTATCCTGTCTTTTCTGCTTTATTTAGAAGTTCTTGTTTTAACAAGGTTGACGTTTTGCATGTACCTTATCCAAAATTTCCTTATTTTAGGAAGCCTGATGTTCCTATAGTAGTGACTGTTAATGATATTATTCCTTTTCTTTTTCCAAAGTATCATAATTGGAAGAGGAATGTTTACTTCAGCAGATTTTTGCCTTGGTATTTCAAAAAAGTTGATGCCATTATTGCATTGAGCAATCATACGAAGCTGGATTTGTTGAATTATTATGGAGTTCCTGAAGAGAAAATTTCGGTTGTTCATGCCGCATTGCCGAGTATCGAATATGTCAAAACAAAAAAAGAGCCGTACGTCTTGTACGTAAGCACATTGGAGCCAAGGAAAAACGTTGAAGGAATTATCAGAGCTTTTGTTTTGTTGAAGTCAAGAGGTTTTGACAAAAAATTGATTATTGCTGGAGGCAAGGGGTGGAATTACGCAGGGGTGTTCAGGCTGATTCAAAAGCTGAATTTAACCGATTCGGTAAAATATCTTGGTTATGTTTCCGAAGAGGAAAAGACTGAGTTGTATCGGAAAGCAGAAGTGTTTGTGTATCCTTCGTTTTATGAGGGTTTTGGCCTTCCTGTTTTAGAAGCGATGGCGTACGGCACTCCTGTTGTTACTTCCAACGTCTCATCCCTTCCAGAGGTGGCTGGGGATGCCGCTGTCTTAGTTGATCCGCATAGCCCAAAGGCTATTGCTGACGGAATCCTTGAAGCCATTTCTAATTCCAGCAACCTTGTGCGAAAAGGATTAAAAAGGTCAAAGTTTTTCTCGCTTGAATCAATGACTGAAAAGGTGCTTAAAGTGTATGAGGGGGTTTTGAAGTGAAAGCGAGCATTATTGTTTCAAATATTGAACCGCATGGCGTGTTGCTTCCATCCATCGGTGCATTGTGTGCTCAGGATTTCCGCGGGAAATTTGAGATTTTATTCCCAAAAATGGGGCCTATCACGCTCTCTCAAGAGACAATTCTCAAGCATTTTGAAGATCAGTATCCTAATTTTAAGGTGATTGATGTTCCTGGCAATAGGGCTGCAATGCTGAACGAAGCGGTGAGAAAGGCAAAAAGTGATTTGCTTCTTTTTGAAGAATCTCATTGTATCATGGACAATAACTGGCTTTCAAGGTATATTGAAGTCTTTGAGCGTGAAAAGTTCAAAGCGGCTTTTGTTGACACCAAAGAAGTGCCAAGCGATTGCTGGGTTTTTGATGCAGTTACCAGCCAGCGTGAAAGGATTATTAAATGGGCAAAAGTGGATGGCTCTTACGACTCATTTTTTGACCTGCATAGTGCGGCAATCACCAGAGAATGTTTTGAAGAATTGGGAGGGTTCTCCGAGGACGTTCCTTTTCTGACAGAATTTGAGTTTGGAGCGCGTCTGCACGCGAATGGGATACGTATTTTCAGGGCGCCAAACGAAGCCGTCCGCCATTTTAATAGCCGTACGCTGGCGAATTATGGAGTGTTGATAAAAAATCAAGGTTTCAACAGAACGAAGATATTGTTCACGCGCGGAGAAAACTTTTTCCAAAAATATTTCCCAAGCAAATCCTTTGTTAGGTTGTTGCCTTTGTTGAAAACTTTCAGGCTTCCTTTGATGGCATTATTTGCTGGCTCGATCTGTGGTAGAGCACTTTGCTTCAAGGCATGTGAATGTTTAAGGTTAAAGACAGCTGCTGATGTTGTCTTTAAAAAGTACGCAGCGTCGTGTCATCGCTATGGAATGTTGAAAGGGTTGAAAGCATGAAAGCTTCCATTATAGTATCAGATACCAATTCGCAAGGCTATCTGCTTGCCAGCGTAATTTGTTTGTGCAACCAGGACTTTCCACGCAGTGAGTATGAAATACTGTTTCCCGATTACGGGAATTTTACAAAAGAGGAGAAGTCCGTGCTTGAAGATTTTGAAAAAGAGTATTCCAATTTCAGATTAATTAAGGGGTCTGTAAACAGATGCTCTCTCATCAATAAGGCTGTTAAGCTGGCAAAAGCAGATCTTATTCTATTTACAGAATCACATTGTTTGGTTGGAAGAAAATGGGTCAGTCAATATGTTGATGCCTTTAAGAGCATGAGAGTTCAAGTCGCTGAAGGTCCTACTAAACTGATTCCAGACGATACCTTTACTGGCCAGGCGGAAGTGTATTCTAGACTGATTTCAGAGGGAAAAATGAAGAATCTGGGTTTTTCTCATTTCAATCTTCATAATTCTGCTATAAGAAAGGGGTTGTTTATTGAAATGAATGGCTTAGATGAAAATTTTGATCTTGGTGAATACGAATTTTCTGCTCGTTTGCGACAAAGAGGCATAGAATTATACAAACTTAAAGATGCAACAGTCTGGCACAGCGCTAATGCGGGGCTTGAGGCTTATCCTGAAAGAATTGAGGAAGAAGGCTCTGACAGGACTAAAATGTTGTTAAAGCACGGGAAAAAATTCATGGAAGAAAATTTTCCAAGCCCTACGTTCATCAAATTCTTGCCTGTTATGATATTTTTTAGAATTCCGCTTCTTTTGGCAACGAAATTTTTGATTATTATTTCATTAATTGGTTTTAAGGTAGGGATAATCTTTAATCTGAAACAGGTTACGAATTTTTATTTTCACATTATTGATGTGAACAGCCACAGGTATGGAAAGTTGAAGGCTTTGAGATATAACAAATAAGTTAAAAAACGTTTTTGGAGAAATTATGAAATTGTCTGTAATTATTCCCACATATAATCGGGCAGAAACTCTTCTGAAAACTCTGCGGGCATTTGAAAGTCAGTCTCTTGATAGAAAGGATTTCGAAATTCTCATTTTAAATGACGGTTCTCCTGACGATACGAGTCAGGTTGTTAAAGATTTTGCCAGTAGAAGTCAGCTTAATATTCGCCTTTTTGATCATGATAACCAAGGCGTTGCTAAAAACCGAAACATGGGCATTAAGGAAGCAAAGGCTGACATTGTTCTTTTTATGAATGATGATATGATGCCGGCATCGCCTGATGTTCTTGAAAAACATCTGAATAACGCATCAAAGGATGTTGCGTGTTTGGGGCGCATAGATTGGCATCCTGAACTGAAAAGAACTGCGGTGATGGAATATTTGAGCCCAAGCGGTCCGCTCTTTAATTTCAGTCTAATCCGCGATGTTAACGATTGTGGTGGGGCATATTTTTTCGCCACGAATCTGTCAATGCATAAGCGCTGGTTTGACCTTGAAATGTTTGATGAAAACTGTCCTATGGGCAATGAGGACATAGAATTGGGTTATCGGCTTGTCAAGCGGAGTCTCAAAATCAAGTATGTGCCTGGTGTTGTCGTGTATCATCATCATTACTATGAAAATTTTGATAAGTATTTGGAAGTTAAAAAGAAAAGAGTTGACAGCTATAGATATCTTGTCTCAAAGCATCCTGAATTGCGGTTGCCGTTAGCCAAGAGGTTTTTCTCTCCTCTGCTTGCTCCGATTTTTTATTCTTGTTATAAGATTACTGGCGCCAAATTCTTCAGGAATTATTGGTGGAATTGCAGGATATGGAGCATTTTGAAATGAAAGTATCAGTTATCGTGTCAGACGTGAATGAGCAGGGAATGTTGCTTCCATGCATTCACGTATTGTGTACTCAGGATTTTAACCCAAAGGAATATGAAATAATATTGCCGGATTATGGGTGTTTTAGCAAAGAAAACAATACTATTCTCAGGCATTTTGAATCTCAGTACAGGCATCTGAAAATTTTGAGATCGGATATTAAAAACAGATGCGCTTTGATTAATGAAGCAGTGCGGCGGGCAAAAGGCGAACTTCTTTTGTTCTTGGAATCGCACTGTGTTGCAGATCGTGAATGGGTAAGCAGGTATGTAGATGTTTTTAAGAAAAAAAATATTCAGATAGCAAGAGGTTCTGTGCAGACGATACCAACACGTTCATATCTTGGCAGGGCAGAGGAGTATATGCGGATTCGGATAGTTAAAAATTTTGTGTCTAGAGGCACTGATAAGACTTATTTCGACTTTCATAATTCCGCTATGAGGAAAAGCTGTTTTATCAAGGCAGGCGGCCTGTCAGAACGCATTCCATTGCTTGCCGAGTTTGAGCTTGGCGCGCGGATACATCAGGCTGGTAATGATATTTGCATAGTTCCGGAAAATATTGTCTGGCACGCAAACAGCACTGATTTCAAAACATATGCTCAGGTAATTGGAGGCCAAGGGCGGGATAAAATGCTGATTTTAATTATGCGTGATAAGAAATTCGTGCAAAAGTATTTTCCAACACGGCGGTCTCTGCAATTGCTGCCTTTCCTTAAGATGTTCAGATGGCCTTTGCTGGCATTCATGAAATCCATGATATGTGCCTGCATGCTTGGCTGTCGTTTAGGAAAACTTTTCAATGATCAGGGCGTGGTAAATTTTTATTTTTACATTTTTGCAAAAGGTTGTTTTTGGCATGGAATATTAATCGGATTGAAAGAGTATGAGCTGAGATGAAAGTTCTTCAATTGGGCAAGT
>CAZCCU010000026.1:0-11880 GCA_964497645.1 uncultured Methanosarcinales archaeon | reverse complement strand
AGGTTTTAGAGAACGGGTTGGGCTTGTTAGGCATTACTGCGCCAAGTGAAATGTAATTATGAAATTGTTGATTGTTGGGGGGCATAAGGTTGAGCCGCTCGTAGCAGAGAACGGCCAACTGGCAAAGTTTGACATTTCTAGAGTTGACAATCCAGAAAATCTTGCATTGATGGTGCGCGCTGGCAATTTCTTGCTTTTAGGCGATCGCACAGCCTCTTTTACTGTTCTGAAAGAAATCAGCCAGAAGGGCGCAGGTGTTATCATTTTTGACGCGCATGTTGGCGCACTGCCGGTTGAATTGTCCCATGATTCCTTCGTTAAACACCTGATAGACATCATTCCTCCAGAGCGCATCATTCTTGTTGGCTTGCGTGATTTGACTTTGGAAGAATTCTCTTTCCTTAAACAGCACAATATTCGTTATTTCTCTATGCAATCGATGACGATGGAATCAATGTCTGCTGTGTGCGATGGCATGATGGAAATAGCCTCTCTGTGGGCTTCAACATACATTTCCATCTCGCTGGACGTTCTCGACCCAGCATTCGCACGGGTTTCAAAGCCGTCTCCAGGTGGCTTGTCAACAAGAGAACTTCTCTACTTCATTCAGCGTTTGCGCATGTTGAGGAATTTTTTGGCTGCTGATGTGGTTGATTTTGAGAAAGCGGAAGAGCTTGCTGCGAAACTGTTGTCAGAGCTGGCTGTTACGAAACCTTTTTAAACCCGCTTCACTCCAAAATGGTAATGGGAAGAATAAAGACTAAATTAATCAAACGTCTCACTTTCGAGATTATGAAGCAGAGCCGTGAAGAGCTTTCGCAGAGTTTTGAAGGGAACAAGAAAGTTGTAGCTGAGTTGATTGGCGATGCCAGCAAGAAGATCAGGAATAGCGTTGCTGGTTATTTGACTCGCTTGATGAAGACTAAGGAAGAATACTAGAGACTGCCTGGGGGTGACTGGTGATGGCAGATGATAACAGTATTTTCATCGGCAACAAGCCATTTATGAATTACGTGACTGGCGTGGTGATGCAGTTTACCACAAAGCAGGCTTCTGAAGTCACGATTAAAGCACGGGGCAAATTCATTTCTAGGGCTGTTGATGTTGCTGAAGTCTCAGCAAAGCGTTTCCTTGACAGCAGCGTGGACGTGAATGACATCAGGATTAATTCTGAGGAGTTCACCAACAAGGAAGGCAGGCAGGTTAGAGTAAGCACGATTGAGATTGCGTTGAAGCGGATTTAGGGATAAAGCCCAATAATTGCATCAATGCTATACGCGCCTGCTCCTAAGAATATGAGTGCGAGAGCGACTAAGCACAGTATGAATGGGTATTCATACCCGACTTTTTCTTTGCCGATGAAGACGTCTTTCCATTTGAACTTGTGGAAGTAGAGTGCTCCGAGCATTACTACTAAAGGTCCAATTGCTGCAATCTGTGTTAAGAATCCGAATAAGATTCCAAGTCCGCCGAAGAATTCTGCGATTGCTGCCAGGATGCTTGGCAGTGTTCCAACCATTCCTTTCATTCCGGTCGGATTCTTTATTTTCGGCCAGCCGTGGAGAATGAAAATGATGCCGAGTCCAATTCTTAGAATCAATAATGCAATGTCTGTTTGTGCTGGGATGAGCATGGCTGTAATGTGCTGATTGAACTATAAAAAGTTATGGTCTCATTTGCACGTATATACTATCGCCGGTGGTATATTCTTGAGAACTGTCCTTTTTTGTATTCTTGAAAAGTATTCTTTGATGTACCTTTCTGCTAAAGGCGAGTAGTGGAATTGTATGTATGCGTGTTTTGTTACTTTTTTGATTTCAGCTAGGACTTTTCTGTGGCTTTTTTTTGAGAACCCGTTCATTGGCAGTCCGCTGATGACGTAGTCTGCTTGCGTAGCGTGTTTTGTGAGGTTTCGCGCGTCGTCGTTGATGATGTTGAGCCGCGAATCGTTGATTTTCGACAAGTCTTTGCAGAAGTCTTTGTTCAATTCTACTAGTGTCAGTTTTGCGTCTTTTCTCATTTTTTGCAATATCAAATGCGTGAACGCTCCTGTTCCTGGTCCGAGTTCTACTATTTGTTTTGCTTTGGAGAAATCTACGTGCTCTAGCATTGCTTTTGCCAGGTCAGGGCTGCTTGGAACTATGGCGCCTGTTCTGCGTGGATGGAGTATGAATTGTTTGATGAATTTAATCATTCCAAGACAAAGATTTTTAATCTCTTATTAAGATTTGTGGACTTAAGGGCCTGTAGTCTAACGGATAGGATAAGAGGCTTCGGTCAGGAGCTGCTGTGAAGGCAACTGAGCTAACTCTTGCGGTGACACCTCTTGGTCTGGGTTCGAATCCCAGCAGGCCCGTGGAATGAATAAGGATGAAGTAGGTAAATTATTGCTCCGCATCGGATTGGGCGGTGTTTTCTTGTGGTTTGGTATTGACAAATTTTTTCATTCAAGTGCCTGGCAGAATTTTATTCCTGATTGGTTTCCGATGTTGATTCCAGGGTCAGCATTCATTCTGCTGCTTGGCGTTGTTGAGACATTGGTTGGAGCGTTAGTTCTATTCGGCTTGTTTACCCGTATTGCGGCAGTCATCGCTGCTTTGATGTTGATTCCAATTATCATTTCTCTTGGCTATAATGAGATTGGAGTTCGCGATTTTGGGCTGTTCTTGCTCGCGCTGGGCGTTTCGGCTTTGGGCGCTGGCGAGTATAGTTTGGACGCAAAGGTTTTTAAGTAAAAAGAACAATAATATCGTGGGGATGGTTATGAAAAAGATTTTTGCATTCATTGCATTGTTATTCTTGTTAGTTGCTTGCAAGCCTGAGCCTGCTCCTGTTGTTCAGCCTCTTGTTCAGACTATTGTTCAGCCTTCTGAAACGATTGATAAGATTGAGATAAAGTCTGGCGTGCAGGCTGCGAATGTTGACATTAAGGATTTCTCATTTCAGCCCGCTGAGCTCAAAGTTAAAGTTGGCGATACTGTTGTCTGGACTCAGCATGATAGCGTTAAGCATAATGTCGAGATTATTTCTGGTCCTGAGACGTTTAAGTCTGAATTATTGGATGCTGGCCAGACTTTCAGCTACACTTTTACCAAGCCCGGAGAATATAGCTACAAATGTACTCCGCATCCGAAAATGCGGGGCAAGGTTATTGTTGAATGATGCGGGGTGTTATGATATGAAAAGAATATTTGCATTGTTATTTGTTGTAGCGCTTTTGACCTCTTGCATAACTGCAGAGCAGCCAGTTCCTGTTGTGGTTCCTGTGCCGGTTCCTGTTGCAGTGCCTGAGCCTGTTCCAGTGCCTGTTCCTGAGACGATTGTTGAGCCAGAGCCAGTTGCTGTTGCAGTGCCTGAGCCAGCGCCTGTTCCTGAAACAATAGCTGAGCCAGCCGGGCAGACGTTTGAGATTTCAATTGATAAAATGGCGTTCAGCAATGAAACAATCACGATTAAGAAGGGTGATACTATCGTGTGGACTAATAATGACGTAAATGCTCACACTGTGACGGTTACGCAGGGTCCTGCTCCGGACAAGTTTGATTCAAATCTGGTGAGGCCGGGTCAGATGTTCAGCCATAAATTCACTATTAAGGGAACGTATTACTATAAGTGCTCTTTGCACCCGGTGATGCGCGGCAAAATCATTATTGAATAGGAAGATTTAAAGCTTAACTTTATTTTTTATTCATGATGAAGTTCCACATTTCTCGCTGGAAGTATTGGTGGGCTTATATTGTGGTTTTCCTTCTTGTTTTGCTGGCGATCTGGTTCACTGACCGCGCTCAGGACTTCCAGTCTTATGTTGCGGGCGGCATTGCTTTGGTTATTTTTGTCGTGTTTGAATTCGTGATTCGCAGGGAACAGGTGAGATTCGGTGAGAATGGAATTGAAATAATTCGTGGAAAGGATGTTGAGACGATTTCTTTTGACTCTGTTTCAGACGCGTCAGCCATGCAAACTTCTCTCCAGAGTGTTTTGCGTTTTGGTGATGTGCTCATCAAGTCTTCCAAGGGCGAGATTGTTTTGAAGAATTTTGAGGAGCCTGGCAAGATTGCGCGTGCGGTTGGGACAAGGATTCATGTTACTCATGAACTGCACGGGCATCATAAGGGAGGTCCTCACCTATGAGCCTGCACACTTTTTTCAAATTTCTTTTAGACCTAGCGTTGACTGTTTTTTGGATTTGGGTGCCGATGTTTCATTTCAATCTGAAGGATGCGAAATATTCTGCTGCCATCTGGGTCGTTGATATTTTGACGCTTGCTGTTCTGATTTACTTCTTGCACAATAAGGGCGCTCATCGTCCATAAAATTTGAACAGTAGTAAGCTTTAAATATCACCACGAGGCGCAAAGAGTTCTTTAGAGTGAGGGAAGACATGACAAAAATAATAGAGACAAGAATATTAGAGACAAGTATAGACGATTTTGTGAAGAGGGTTGAGCCAGTGCACGTGTTCCGTATGAGCAATAATGCCAGCGCCACAATCGCGGGCATTGTTGAGGAGAGGTGCGCTATTTATTCCGGCCAGATTGTCAGGAATGCGCGTGATATCCCTGATTTTTATCGCGCGACTACGATGATTCTTCGGGGATTGTTGACGCATGCGGCTGAGTATGGTGGCCGTTTTACTGTGAACTATCATGTAGGAAAGAAAGGTGTTGCCATTTCGTATAATGACAGTAGCGCGCTTTTCCGCAGTCCTGATCTCGCTCAAGCTGTACGTTCTGATCATCCAGGGTTGATTATCGTGCGTGCTTTTGCTGACGAGATTTGCGCGGACAAGTCTAAAAGTGTTATCGGGCTTGTTAAATATGCTGAGCTTGACTTGGCCATGCCGAAAAAGATTGAAGTGTCAGCAGCACCTGCTTTGTAAGACCATGTCTTTATCGCAGTGTTTTTCTTTCTTTTTTGATTTGAATCCGCACATCAGGCACTGGTATTCCATGGTTTTGTCTTGGAATTGAGTGTTTAATAATTTAATTGACAATATGTGCCGGTTTGAATATGCATTCGTAATTCTTATTGAATTGTTCGCCAATTTTTTGTATTCCTTCCTGCGTTAATTTTGCTTCAATCCCGTTTCCGTTTTGATGGGTTTCCCAGACTGTGTCATTTATGTGGATCGTTCTATCGCAGTCTTTGTCAACAGACAAGCCAAATGCTTCAAGAAGTCTTACTTGTTTGTGTCTTTCGAAGTCGAGCCGCGTGAGCTCAAATTGCCCGTTTGGAAGTCGTTCTACCTTATATTTTGCGCTTGCCCAGTAAGAGGCAGGCCTTCCTTCGTAGAGTCCAGCATCATCTTCCAAATGCCCGATGATGTGTATTTCTATTGTCTTACTCACTCTTATTCACCCAATTGAAGTCTCTGAAGCTCAACATATTTAATATTTTAGTGTCAAGAACCACCAATAGTACTTATTTAAAGAGCAGTGGTTCTTGAGCATGTTCGGAAATGCACGTAGTTTATTAGTGGTAATTTGTGCATTTCCGACAGATGCTTTTTAAACCCTTCATAGTGTCTTATTCTTATGAAGCTTCGCCAAAAGCCTGATGATTTCGTCGTTGAAGAGATGCCCTCAAGGGAATGGCAAAAGTCAGGAAAATACCCTGTTTACAAGGTTTCCAAGATAGGCATGACCACGTTTGCCGCTGAGAAAGTATTGGCTACTCACTGTGATGTTCCTTTCAAGAAGATTGGTTTTGCTGGTTTGAAGGACAAGCACGCGAGAACTTCTCAATATTTTTCTGTTGAGACCGATAATTCTGAGTGTGGAAACTTCAAAGAACAAAATGTTGTTTCAGAACTGGTTGGTTTTCTTGATGAGCCGTTGCGTACTGGTGATTTGAAGGGTAACAAGTTCGCGATTGTTGTTCGTGATTTGTATGATGACCAGGTGGAAAAGTCCAAGAGGAATCTTTCTCAAGTATTGGAGGGCGTTCCTAATTATTTTGACAGCCAGCGTTTTGGAAGTTTGAAGGGCGTTCAGGGTTTTATCGCGAAGGATGTGCTTCAGGGCAAGTATGAGAAGGCTGTGCAGAAGATTATTACTGCTACTACTCGTCATCAGAAGGCTAAAATTAGGGCTGTTAGGAAGTTTATCAAGGCGAATTGGGGTGAATGGAGTTTGTGTCTTGAAGAAGTCAAGAAGGCAGAGTTGGAGCGCACTGTTGAGGGCACTGTGATTCGTCATTTGTCTGAATTTCCTCAGGACTTCAAGGGCGCTTTTGAGCGTACGTTCAAGGGCATCAGAGAGATCTTTTTTTCTGCTTACCAGTCTTTTATCTGGAATGAGTGCGTCAAGAGGGTTGTCCGGCAGAATAGTAAGGAAGTGTTCAGCGTTGAGTATGAGGCTGGCAAGCTGGTGTTTCCTAGAAAATGGAATCCTGATGCTAAACTTGCAACTTTTCCATTAGTCGCTGCTGATTTGAAGACTTCTGAAGATCAGATGAAGATTGTTAATGATGTTTTGAAGATGGAAGCTATTCAGCTGTCTGAGCTCTTGACCGAGCAGCATATTTATGTTGCAAGAGAGAGGGAAATCGTGCTGAAGCCTATGGATCTTGTTGTTCATCCTGCTGAGGATGATGAGCTGAACGAGCATAGGAAGAAAGTCAAGATTGAATTCACTCTGTCAAAAGGCAGTTATGCCACGATTATTTTGAAGGCGTTGTTTGAGAGTTAGATTTGAAAGATTTTCGACGGTCCGTGACCTGTTGGTTTAGGTGTAGTTCCATGCAGGTATAGTTCTGCTGTTGCTGAGCCGGATCTCATATCATATTGGTAGTTCACGATCGTTCCAGTGGTGCTTCTGAGCGCGTGTGCATGTTCTCGTGCGATCTGTTCAAGTTTTCTTCTCGCTTCTGTTTTTGCTCTTTCAGCAACATCGTGTTCTGTGTCTGATTGGTCTGTTTGCACTCTGACTGAGGTTTCCAGTGATTTTAGAATATCATGTTTTCCCGGCGTATAAGTGTCGGAAAACAGTATTCGTATTGCTTCTTTCATTTCACTCACCGTGATCATCTCTTTCAGAAATCGTATTTAAACCTTGTGACACAAGTTATTTTCTGCAAGCGTCTCGGTAAACAGCGAGTTCTTTAATTTTTACTTGTCCTGGTGCTTTTGGTTCTCTTACACACCCGTACATGAAGCTGGATCCTTTCCAGATGAATGTTTTTCTGCCTGGCTCTCCTAGTTTTCCCATTGGTATGATGGCTAATGGGTGTTTTGTCGTTTCAGATAAGTCTGTGAGGGTTTCCAAGCACATGTAGTCTCTTGAACCTTGCGTCATGCATGCAATTTTTATCACGCTGCAGTTTTTTTGGTCCATTCCGATTACGCGTTTAGCTATGTCTCTAAAGTAAGGAGTTTTTTGCATGTCATGGTATGAAAGAAAAGTTGCGACACGTGCTTTCTTTGCTTCTGTGAGTATTTCGTCGCATATTTTTGAGTTGATTTCGATATCGACTGCATCAACGTGTGGTAGTATATTTGTGAATGAGAGATAGCGATTTTCATCAGTTTTAGTTTTTCCGCCGTCTTGTTCTCTGCGTATTGTTGCCAGCACTGGTGTTTTTTCGCGGGCTTTTTCACAGAGTGATATCATTCTATTAAGAGAGTATCCTTTCACATTTAGAAGATCCAGCCTTACTTCAGTAATGTCTGCTCCTTGCCTGTGCGCTTCCCTGGCTTCTGCGAAGCTTTCAATTGTTGCTATAATGCCTGGGCGTCTTTCTGAGAATTCCACGTTTCCAATCTCAACATAATGCATTTCAGCTGCTGAATTGGGCTTGTTTTTATGCTTTTTGCAGCTTCTATATACATGTTCTAGGAGAAGTACAGGTTTGGCTTGATGTGCAGAAAATTGTTGTTGGTCAGCAAACGTCACTGGTCAAACTATTGCAATCGTCATCTATGCCATTACCACAAATTTCGCTATTAGCTGGGTTTCTGGACGGATCGGCATCATCACAGTCGTTGCCACATGGTGGAGCATTGGAGCCGTCGCCATCAACGTCTTGACAGCAAACATTGCTGCTCGCGCAATCGCTATCACTGCAATCAGTGTTCCCATCGCAATCATTGTCAAGGCTATCATTGCAAATTTCATTAGAAGGGAATTGGTTTGGAACGCAAAGAACTTGGCTATTTGAGCATTGTGTAGTTCCAACAGTGCATACTCCCTGGCTGCCTGTGCTGCATGTCTGGCCGCCGATTCCTTCATCTGTGGAGCCATCGCAGTCGTCATCAAGTCCGTTGCAAACTTCAGGAGCACTAGGGTTGATTGCTGGATTGGCGTCATTGCAATCCCCGCCGCATGGTGCGGTTTGGAAGCCGTCGTTATCTTGGTCAAGGATGAATTTGCACTGCTTGCCGCAGCACTGGACGAGTTTTTTCGGTGCCAGCGGATTTCCTGAAGAAACCATGGCTGACCATCCTGTAAGGCAGTCTGTGCAGCTTTGAGCGTCTGTTCCTGGATTATTGCCGGCATCAGGATCTAGTCCTTGTGACACGGCGCCGGTAACTCCTGGCTCGTTGATGAGAAGAAACCCTACACCGAAAACAACTGCAACAATTACCAGAATTGGCAATGCCTGTCCTCTTTTGCTAACTATTGGCATAGTGGTCAATGGTATTGATATTATTATAACTGTTTCTGAAAAACAGTTTTCTCCCTACATTTGGAAATTTATTGAGGCGTATTGAGAAAATCTGATAATTCCTTTACTACTTGTTTCTTTTCAAGTTTTGTAGTATCTATAATTAAATCAAAGACATGGTAATCTTGTTTGATGTCGAATCCATATAATCTTTTGAATAGTTTTCTGGTTTTTTCATCTTTCATTTGAACAATCTTGTACGCTTTCTCATAAGGAATTCTACTGCGCTTGGCTACTCTTTTTGCTCGCTCTTTAAGCGGCGCTTTGAGATATATCTTAACGCCTTTATCCGTAAGCCAAGGCAAGCTCCAACTATCGATGACAACATTCCCTTTGTCTACTTCTTCTAACAAAATTTGGTCAGAAACCACATCTAATGGTCTATTTTCTTTTAATCTATTCTTGAAAAGTTCTATTCCTTCTTGACTCTCCCAGAAACCTCTATTGTAATCCGTATTCCCTATATCGATTGTTTTACCTTCGTATAAGTTTCTTAGAATTCCAGATGGATGAATCACTCGTAAACCGTATTGTTTTGCTATATCGTTTGCTACAGTTGACTTTCCTGATCCTGAAAATCCAAAAATTATGACGGTTTTATCTTCTTTCATAGACCTTTTCAACCTGCTTTGCGTGTTCTGAGAATAATTCGTGCGAGATTAAATCTCTGAATTTAATTCCTTGACCTGTGAGTTTGAATGCATCACCATCTTGGTCTGCAAGATCAAGGTCTACAATCTCACTGACAGTTTGTCCGAATTTTTGGTCGAAATTGATGCCGAATTTTCGCCTGAAATCTTTTTTATCTAAATTTTCCAGATGGTAGATCACATATCGGCGCATGTGCTCCTCTTGGTCCATTATAATTCCTGTGTCGACTGAGAATCGTCCGGAAGCAATGTTTTTCATGTATTCTGCAGTTGCTTGTTTGCTAAATCTAGTGTTGTATGTATTCCGATAATATGCAGAAAGCCCATATGTTCTGGCGCCTACGCCGAAACCAATTACGCTCTGTTCGTCAAAAGCATTTGCCTGCTGTCGATATCCGCCTTTTCCAGGAATATTAAACGTGTGTGCATCGTAGCTATAGCCGGAATCTTGAAGTATTGCTTGCGCAAGCGCAAAACAGGCATATTTTTCTTGATTGCCCATGAGTTTCGATTGTTTGATTCCAAGCGGTGTCATGGATCTAACAACAAGTGCGAATAACTCAATGGTTTCTGGTCTGTATTCAAGGAGTCCAACAACTGACTTTTCCCAACTGTTGATGGTCTGACCTTCTATACCATACATCAAATCGCAGCAAATATTTGGAATGCCTGCTTTCTTGAGTATTTCAAGTGCGCGAATGGAAACATCTGCCCAGTTGTGGCGTTTTGAAAGACGGATTTCTTCATTATTGAGGGCCTGGACGCCCATGCTTGCTCTATTCAGACCGAGTTTGCGGAATGCTGCAAACTTCTCATAATCGACTGTTTCAGGAGTCGTTTCAATGCTGATCTCTTGGGTCGTCGTTAAAAGATTGGGGTTGACTTCGGCAAGTGTGCCCAAGATTTTTTCGAGCTGGGCTGGAGTGAGCAAGGAGGGTGTTCCTCCGCCGAAATTCACTGTTCTGATTGTCTTGTCGAGTAAAACATCATGATATAGCTCAATTTCTTTGACGATGCTGTCAACGTATGCATCTTGGAAGTCTTCTGATCTGCCGATGACTGTCAGATAAGGGCAAAACGTGCATTTTTGCTCACAGAAGGGGATGTGAATGTAGATATTCACTTCTGGTGTAAAGACCACATTATCGAGAGAAAAATCGTGTAAGGCTGTATACGTTCTAGGTGGAGGATAGCTATAGACGAATGATGGAAATTCAAAGTCCTTGATGCGCTCAGCAAGAGTTTTCATATAATGCCTCCTTGAGTGCTGGGATGATCTTGGATTGGAGCAAGGGCGCAAGAGGCAGTGTGTGCTTATTGGCAGTAAGATCCAGCCATTGATATTCACTCACCGAATCATTTGGATTGATTGTTGGTGTGCCGATGAGCGTGCATAAATAGCAGGTCAAGCGAAGAGGGCTTCCATCAGGGTTTTTTCCTGAGAAAGTGGCGAGATAAATAGGATTCTTGATTCTGCATCCGAGCTCTTCTTGCATCTCGCGTTGGAGGCATTGGATGTCAGTTTCACCTTGCTCAATTTTGCCGCCTGGCGTGATGTACATTCCGATGCTTGGCTTGTATACTACGAGCAATTTCTGATCTTGGATGCATAATGCTGCTACTTTGTCGATTGATTGTACGGTTTTCATGATCTTACATGCGTGATGCTTCATAAAATAATTAGCTACCCCAAAAAGAGGTAGTTATTAGAAAACTTTATAAGCGCAGTTTTATTCTGCACACTCATGATTGAAGAACTTGAAGAACTTGGGCTGGGAAGAAGAGAAGCACAGACTTATGTGGCACTCGTAGAGCTAGGACAGTCAAAAATAGGCGCCATTGTGAAAAAGACCGGCATACCTTCCTCCAAGATATATGAAATCCTTGATAAACTCATCAAGAGAGGTTTTGTTTCTTACGTGATCAAGGGCAAGATCAAGTTTTATCAAGCCTCTGATCCGCGTACGCTGATGACTTTTATCGAAGAGAAAAAAAGGAAAATACAAGAAATTATGCCTCAGCTTCTTCTTAAGCAGAAGTTTGCAAAAAGACACAGTGTTGAAATCTTTGAAGGCCAGAAGGCTCTCTTTGCATTATTTACGGATTTGATTAAAGATGCCAAGCGCGGTGAACTGTATTTAGTATTCTCAATCAATGAAGAAAATAAGACTGAACATGCAAATCTGTTTTTCAAAAATCTTGCAGTTCGGCGGAAGGAAAAAGGACTTGATGTCCGTTTGTTGAAGAATATTCGCTATTACAAAAAGGAAAAGCATACCAAAGTCCAACTTCGTTATACCAAATTCAATCTTCCTCAGGGAATTAGCATTTTCAGAAATGCAGTTGTTATCGTATCATGGATCGAAGAGCCAATCGCTATCAAGATTGAAAGCGAACCTTTCGCTCAGCAACAGAGAGAATTCTTCCTTGAATTGTGGAAAGAGGCCAAAGAGTAGCGTAGCCAAGTTAGCTTTTGGTCCACAATTGGATTACAAATCTTAATAGGCAAATGTTTATAAAGCAATTCTGGAAATTTCAATGTTAGATTACACTTCCGCGGGGTCAT
>CAZCCU010000025.1:0-11913 GCA_964497645.1 uncultured Methanosarcinales archaeon | reverse complement strand
ATTGCAGACGCGCACCTCATGCATAAAGGAGGCATTGGTGCGTTCTTCAAGCCAGGCCTCACACCGAAAGAAGCGCTCGAAGGAAGAATTTCAAAAGGACTCTTTGTCGTCGAAAGCGACAGCACGCTGAGAAAAACTCTCAAAGACACGTTCAAGGACACTGCCTTTGACGTTTTCGCCAGCCCGAGCTACGAAGAAGCACTCAAGACCATCGAGTTTTACAAACGCATGGAATACGCGCTCTTCGCAGACAAGTTCCCGGAAAAAACCGGCGGAAAGCCAAGAAAACTAGCTGACAAACTGTACGACGCCTTCAACCAGAAATGGCCAGAGGGAAAAGTCTTCGTGTTTGCTGAAACGCCAACAAAACTCGCCAAGCCATACGCAGGAATCATTCAAAAGAAAGACGGAATTGGGGCAGTCTACAGAACGCTGATAACAGACGCTGAAGGAAGAAAACCGCACAAGCACAAAATCCTCGTCGGAGACGACCACATAGAACAGCTGAAAGGAGAACTTGAGAAAGGACTCCAAGGCATGGAAGTAGACTACGTCGCAACACCGCAGGAAGTCATCAAGAAAGCAGGCGAAAACAGATACTGCATCATCATAACAGACCTTCAATACACTCCAGAAGGCCAGGAAGGCTTTGATGTCTTAGAAAAAGTCAAAGACAAAACAGCCAACTTGCTCCTCTGGACAGCAGCTGCGGACAACACATTTATACGCGAAATGGGAAAGCAGTCCGGCGCATTAGCAGTCTACAGCAAAAAGCAGACACCAGAGATGCTTGCAGATATACGCAAGAATCTTGGGCTAAAAGGAGATAAAGAATGAATTTCTTACCTTTTTGTCAAAATATACAGAAAAATGTTTTATATTCAGGAACGACTAATCAACACTATTGAGTGAATACTTCGGGGTGAAGACCATGAACAGACTTATGCAAACAGACACAAACCAACAGGACAGCTACGCGCTGAGCAGACAGGCAGACCAGTACCTCAAGGAGAACGGCTGCACGATCTGGGGAAGAGAAATGAACGGCGTAGATGGAGAACAGCGAAAATTCGAGAAGGCAAAACTATTGTACAACAACAACGGACCAAAGAAATGAGCACAGCAGCGGAATTCGTAGCACGGGAAAGCGTGCGCGCAACAGAAGAACTGGAGAAATGCCTCTCAGACTTCAGAAGCGTGTATGAAGGCGAGCTTCAGGCAATCAGAGAGCTGAAAGAACAAACGCCAAAAGACTACGAAGCTACCCTGCACAAGATCTTTGACGAGTTCGTGCCAAAAATAACGCCGCCAAACGCACAGGCAAAAGCGCTGGCAAAAGGGCTCACAGAACGAGTAATAGAAGCGATCGATGACGCGATGCGCTCAGAGCCATCACTGCGCGAAGAAGAGCACAAGCTATTCGAAAAATACTGCACTGACGTGCACGCCGCAGTCGAATCATGCTTTGGAATCATCGGAGGACGGCTGATTGAAAGAGTCCAGCAATACGATGCGAGCCTCAACAGCAGCATATCATCTGAAGAAATAAAACAGGCAGAAAACCTTCTCAAAAGCAGAAGAAAAGAGTACAGCAAAGCCCAAAGCAAGCAACGAAGAGCAATAGCAGACAACATAGACCGGGCAGTCATAGAAAATTACGAAAAAGCAGAAACGCTCATAGAAAAACACGCACAACACAAACAAAAAAACACAGCACTCAAGCACAGCGCGTTCACACTCCCATTAGTATTCAACCTGATAGAAAATCACGACAAAAACCTGATGGAAATATCACTTCCAATCCTGAGAGACGAAGCACAGGAAGGAATTCTCAAACAACTCGACAGCATAATAGAAAGCACGTGCAGCATGCTCTTTCCAGAATACCAGCGCGTGCCAGGAAACTACACATCCTTCAGGATACAAGGAGTTCCCATTGAAAAAGTGCAGAAAGCACTTGAAGAAAAATTAGGCGCGCAAAACGAATTCGCAGCGGCCAGCATCCAGTTCAAGTATTTCACAACAAATGTCAAACAACCACCTCGAATAGAAACAAAAACAGAAGAAGCGCCATACACCATAAACGACATATCTAGAATACTGAACATTACAAAAACCCGCGCAATAGACATCGTCCATAAACTTCTGCCAAGGAAAATCTTTGAAGAAAACAGCATCAAATATGGCGCAAAGAAATTCGACCCAAGACGATTCAAAACAAGCATACTCGACGTAGTAAAACCGTATCTCAACGGGCATGCAAAGAAAAGCCCGCAAATTGAGCCGGCCAAAAAACAGGCGCGCACTGAAAATAAGCTTGACATCGATGAGAATCTCGTGCCTATCAGAAAAGCAGCTGAAATGCTGCGCTACAAAACCGAAACTTCCATCTATTCAAACTCGCTCCTAATCATGAAAACAATCAATAGACGAGCATACGTCACAAGAGAAAGCATAAACCAATTCATCACACAGCACGAAATCGGCATCGGCGGCCGATACAAGCCCCGCAAAAACTCACTGCCGGAAAACAAGCTAGCCAATGAATTGGAGAAAAAAAGAGATTTCTCGCTAATCGAACACAGAGTCTTCAAACTATTGCAGGAAGGACTGACAACACAGCAAATAGCAAAAAAAGTCAGAAAAACAGAAAAAACCGCGCAAAACTACATCAGAAGCATAGGCTTCTACGACAAGAGTTTCATCAAAGAATACTACGGAACACTGCAGCGCATACAGGAAGAACCAATGACAGGAGTGCGCAGGTATCCAAAAGACGACACGCGCGCAAAAATGCTTGAAACTTTGGTAGAACACCTGCCAGACAAAAAAGTGCACTACCTCGGACTTGAAGGACCTCACTTCTGCAGCTACATACAGCTAGCAGACTTACTGCAAAACCAGCTCGAACCATCAAAATCACTTCTTGCAGAAATGGACCAGCGCAGCTACAACATCATGCAAAGCATAGTCCAAAACTCAGATGGGATTGCAGGAGATGAGAAGTACAAAAACACTGACGGAAAAATCTTCAAAGGGCTCAACATCCGGCAGGGAGAACTTGCAGAAGTCCTTGAAAGTTCACGCACAGACGGATTCAAATTCAATTTCCTCAACCTGGACTACGAAGGACACGTGAGCGCCAACAAAATCTACGCATTACGCCAATTATTCGGAAACCAGATGCTCCAAGACGAAGCAATCCTCTTCATCACACTTAACGACAGCCCCCACCTGAAAGCACGCCTGAAAGGCGACCACTCACTCGGAAAAGAATTCGAGAACGGCTTCGGCACAGACGACCAGCAAAAAATCGTTGAGGCAGAGCTCAAAAAAATATGCGAACACAACCAGTACGAGCTCACAAGACTGCGCGCAGAACACTACCAAGACAGAGACAGCCGGATGCTCACCATAGCATACAAGGCACAGAGGATAACAAAATGAAAACACTATACGAAAGAAACGATTTCGAACAAAAAAAATTGATGACTGCTTACTCCAACCGCGCCAGCAGGATTTTGGATGAAAAAGAAAGATTGGCACGCACGCGCGCACAGGAAGCAACCATCGATATCGCCATCAACAGCTATGACGGCGCAGTTGAAATGTACATACCAGTCAAACAAGACCAGAAAGGCCCATTAACAAACCTCATCAGAGAATACTGCACCAGCACATTCGAAAAAACCGCAGGAAAAGCAGAACACGGAGAATACAAAGGATTCGCTGTATTGCGCACAGGCAAAAACATAAAGCCGGAAACACTGGCTGAAAGAATAACAAAAGATTCGCCAGGCAGGCTTGAAAAATACAATGTGACCCTGTCTACCGCGACAAACTTCAGATTCGCTTCAGAAGCCAAATACAACGGCAGCATCGCCGCAGAACCTAAAGCAGAGACTGCAAAACCCGAAAAAGCAGAGACTGAAGCCAAGGAACCCTACAAAGGACCCTCCTCAGTCAAGCACACTTCTAGAATTCCAAAGAATGACGTCCTGCAGATCAAGACATGGGTCAAACAAGGACTGAGCATCGACCAGATTGCGAAAAAATCACAGAAGTATGACAAAAACGAAGTCCTCGGCATCACAAACCATATCAAAATGGGAACGTACGACCGCCCGATGCAAGAAATTTCTGACCATCTAGAACAAAAACTGTTCAAAGAATTCGAATCAGGCAAAACAAACGATGTAATCGCAGAAAAGTACGAACTGAACAAGTTCCAGGTAATCGCGAGACGGGCAAAACACACGCGCCTGAACAACAAGGTGAAGTAAAATGACAGAAGAAACACAAACTGATGGAAAAAAGCCAATGCCAAACCGAGAGCTGTTCAAAAACTGGATGGAACAAAACAAGCGCACAGTCTGCAAGTTCGCAGATGAAGCAGGCGTTCCCCGCAACGTAATACAGCACTTTATCACAGATGACAGGCACGGCGATTTCAACCCGCGCAAGATGAGCCCAGAGTACAGAAAGAGAATATATGAAAAAACCAGACTCGATATTTTCAAGACGACACCGCAGTTAATCGCAGGCGAAAGAGCAGATATCAGCAAACTCTACGCATGGCAGCAAGACCTGCTCAACTGGATGGCAGACAACAATTACAACCAAGCCATGCTCCAAAAAGCAGCAGGGCTCGGACAGGGAAATGTCGCTTTCTACTGCACTCAACCAGCTCTGCTTGATAAAATACTCAGGAAAAACAAGGAAGCGATCTACAAGCTCACCAGAATTGAAAGCCTGAGAGGAAACGGCATGACATCATGCTACACGCCGGGAACACCTGCCGCCAGCCAGCAAACTCAAAGCGGCAGCGCTCCGGCGCCAGCCCCTTCAAACGGAAGCATCGATGCACTCGTCACGGAAGTGAAACGCCTCACTGAAGCAGTAATGGACAAACTGCCGACAGCAACACGCCCGGAAACAGAAGCTGAACTGGTCAAGAGAACAGTCGCTCTTTACAGCGTATTTGTCCAGACACTCGAGCATTACAAAACACGGCAGGGCGCAGTTGAACAACTGAAAGAAGCCCTGCCAGCACCGCACGCCGGCTATCTAATGTCCTGCTTGAACGCACTTTACTCAAAAGACGCATTCAACAAATGGATACTGCAGCAGCCAATGCCATTGGAGGTAAGAAAATGATGGAAAGCATCCCAATAAAAATAGGAAACGAACAAGAAGTCATCAGACAATTATTCAGCCTTTACGGCGGCAGAGACCCAACCGAAGCGCTCAAAGAATACATCAGCAATGCCGTTGACGCACGCCGCTCTGGAAAACCAGTCTGCGTCTACATCACCCTCGACCGAAACAACGGAGAAATCGTCGTTGCGGACAACGGCGTAGGAATGCCTTATGAAAAGCTCAAAATGCTGCCGCAAAGCCTCGGAGAATCAAGCAGCAAAGGAGATATAAACAAGCGCGGAGAAAAAGCATTAGGACTTCTCGCATTTGGAAACCTTGGCGACAGAGCAATGATCGTCTCACGAAACGGCAGCGACCAGTACGGAGCGCTCTATCTCGACGCTGTAAAATTCAGGGCGAACGCGGAAAAAATGGACTATCCGGCAGTACGCCGTTTATTTGACACCGTGTTTGACCAGGGAACAATCGTCAGAATCAACGGCATCCAGAAAAAGGATTTTGACCAGTATTTCCAGCCAGAAAGACTCAGAGCGAGCATGCAGGACATATACGACCCGCTTGTCAGGCGAGGAGAACTGCAAATATACATCAAAAGCCATGGAGAAAAAGACAAGCACATTGAAGTCCAGCCAGTCCAGCGCAGCGGAATAATTACGCTTGAACGCATCACCCAGACCACTGAACCAATCATCAAAACAGAAAAAGGGAACGTGCACGGGACCACATACGCCAACATCTGGCTAGACCCGAATGCGAGCAATGCAAAAGTCGCCACATACAACAAAGGCGTCCGCGTCCTCAGCTCAGTGACGCAGCTCAGGGAGTTCAACCACTTTCCATGGAATTCGGGAAAACTCTCAGGATTCATCGACGAAAACTTCTGCGTGCTCACCCCGCAAAGAGAAAGCTACATGCGCGATACGGAAAACAGAGGCGACAAGAAGTTCGCCACGCTCGGACAGATCATAACTTCGCTCGAACCGGAACTCTCAAAAAAAGTCCGTGAAGCGGAAAAACAGGCAAAAAGCGCACAGACAGTTGTAGCCATACAAGCACTGGAGGAAGCGCTCGCACAGACATACGCCGACTGCCCTCCGCCATGGAAGCCATTAAAGCCAACCAATGGAGAGATCATAAAGTGCAAATTCGAGACAGAAAAACCTGAAAGAGAGGAAAACACTGTCAAACCGAGCACGACTAAAAAGAAAATCACCAAACCAACAGGCACGCCCCTGCGCACACCATACCCAATAGACATCGTTGAATTCACCCTGAACAAACAGGAACAGTACTCAGAATTCGACCACACATACAAAAAAATCCTCATAAACAAGGCGCACCCGGAATATGACCGGTTTGCACAAGACCCAAAAAGCGAAGAACACTGGATTTACTTCGCAAAACTGGTAAGCAGCGAGGCAGCGCTTGGAGACTACCTGCTCAGCAGAGACGGAAACGACGTCATGAAAGTTGACCAGTCCGACATCAGCAAAAGGGCGACAACCCTCTTCCTGAAAATGTTCGAACGCCTGAATATATCGAAAAAACGAAGATGAGGCAACATGCCGGACAATACTGCAGCGCTTGAGGCGTTTTTTGCTTCATACTGGAAACAGCCGCATACATTCACTTATGACGAGACTTTTCCGCAACAGCGAAAAACATACACTAAGAGATTAGAGCAGAAATACGGCAGACAGACCTGGAGCGAATACAAGAAGTTGGAAAGCGCGCTTCATAGAACTGAAACCGATGAAGATTCACTCGCGCTCTGCGATTTTGTGTACAAACACGGAATGTGCGAGGAAATTGTGCCAGAAACAACCCTCCGCGGAAGAGAAACCCTGCTTTCGCTTCTCAAATATTTATCACAGAGAGACAAGTCATTCACCTTATCAGAATTAGGCAGCGGGTGCGGCAAACTAACTGTCGGATTAGCGGCAGGGCTTGATAATCTCACTGCTGTTTACGCCAATGAAATCAGCCTAAATGGATTGCAGCGAATACAGACACACATTGACGAACTGCCGGCAGGGATAAAAGAAAAAACAGGGAAAAAAATAATACCCGTCCATGGAGACTATCGAACAGAAGACGTCCAAAAAAGGCTCGCTGGAGCTGACGTTTTTCTTGCCGCATACCCTCAATATGACAGCACGGTAATGATACCCAATCTTGCGCGTATTGCCCAAGGAGCAGAAATCATCCTATGCTATCCCTTTGATTCAAGCACTCTTGCGACACCGTTCGCATCATGGGTAAACGACGAAGTGGCAGAACTTCACAAAGACAGCTACACCGAAGCCGCAAAGCAGCATGGATATTCCTTCACTATTATAGACGTATACGGACACCTTCCATGGGAGAGGCTTGTCATCGGAAGCGGAAAAAGCTCTTTTCCAGCAAATAATCATTCAAAGTAGAATAATTTAGGCTAATCCTCTCCTATTTGTCAAAGAATTCTGTATTAAACTTTATATTCAGGCAAACCTATTTGTTACGTGTGGGTGACATATGATAACGAGAACTGTACAACAACTAAAGCAGAAGCAGCACTTCGACATACCAAATGAAGCCGTCCTCATAGACGCCTGCTGTTTGGAAGACATCTCACTAGATGAGCTTGCAAAAAACCCGCAATACTTCCTCACAACCAACAGAGTCATGAGCGAAATAGAAAACTGGATTGCCAAAGAGCGCAAAGATGAAGTTCTATACGACAAGCACACGAAAACACCACGCCCAGGATACGCGTGGGTAATAGACGAGAAATTAGAACTGGGAGACCGGCTGGCTGAAGCGCGCAAAAATGGACAGAACACGCCAAAACTGGAAAGAAGAATAACAGAATTAGCAAACCTCTATGAACAAAACAAGACAGCAGGGCAAAAATTCTTCCACGCGGTAAAAGGATACCAGCACTTCAGAGACTTGCACCCTGAAAACGTAATCCATCCACCAGGCGGAGCACGGGAAGAAATAAAGCGATACTCAAAACTGCTCACAAAGAACATCATAGCAGACGCCCTGGCGACATACGAAAATAGGCAGCTCTTCGAGCAGAAGGACTATGCAACGCTCAGAGACGTATGCAAAAAAATCTACGAACAGCGCCTCAATGAGCTCAACGTAGAAACATTTGTAACGGACGAGCGAAAGACAAACACTGAAAGAGGATTCTACTCGAATCTCACCTACCTCGCAAACAAGACTGCAACCAGAAGCATCCACGGGCTCATCCTGCATTACAAGGACTCGCTGAACAACGACCTCGCGCTAGTCCAGACAGCATACGACAAGCAATTTGCAACCGAAAAAGTATGCGTTTACACAAAAGACAGGGATATCGCAGAAATGGTCGACTACCTAAACGCTGCAAAAGAAGCAGGATACGTGAAAACAAGAAACGAGGTGCGCTGTTATGCCAGCAAGTAAGCCAAGAGAAAAACTGCATAACCTCTATGATAGAATCCAGACTGCAGGACTGTTCATCGCTCCGGAAAATGACATCAAGCTGAACAAAACAAGCTCTGTCAAGCTAAATCTGAACGGCAGCGAAGCATTGGAACTCTGCAAGGAAAGCTACAACAGCTCACTATTGCTCACACTCCTCACCAGCTTGTTCAAAAGAGGCAACATGGTTTATTTCGGCCCCCCAGGGGCTGGAAAAACCACCGCACCAGAATTCATCGGACACTTCATCTACGGAAAATCACTGGACGAAATCCACCGCGCCACAATCTTCGGCCATCCTGAACAAACGCAGGAAATGATGGTTGCGCGATATTCTCTTTCTGACCTCATGACCGGCGAAGAACGAGTCCTCGTCAGACAATTCATGAACAGCCCGATAAAAATCATTGATGAAGTCAACAGGCTGCCACCCGGAAAACTCAGCATTCTTTACCAATTAGTCGACAGGGGCTTCACAGACTACGGAGATGAAGTAGTCAAAGCAGAAGACGGACCAATCTTCATGACAGCAAACGCGGCAGATGCAGGAAATTACCCATTGCCTCACCCATTCCTGGACAGAATCGGCGTTGCGGTTGTTGCGACATACCTAAACCCATGCTATCTAAGCATCCTTGACAAAAGAGGAAGCGACAACCTCAACGGCGGAATAGAGGACTTGCTTGACATCAAAGAGCAATTCACTGCAAAAGACCTTGAACAAGCAAGGCACGAAATAAGAGAAGTTGCATTTGAAGGAGACGAGCTCTACCACTTAATGCATTTCCTCGCAGAAACAAACTACTGCTACAAAGGAGGCGTTGCCCTTGAGAGCAAGAGCAAAAGCCACGCGCAGTTCAAGAAACCAGGCAAAGGGCTGTGCACAGACTGCCACTATTTCCCAGGCACCGGCAAAACAGACAAAGGCACAATCTGCCACATGACAGAGGAAGGCATCAGCCCACGCACATATCAATCGATCATCCTTTACGCAAAAGCGCTCGCGTGGTACAGAGGCAATGACAAAGTAAATTCCATAGACCTGGAAGCAATCATGCCATTCTGCCTCTGGCACAAAATAACACCCACAGACAGCGCATACGAAGCAAACCCATTATTTATCAACGACAGAACGGAACTCGTACGCAATTTATTTGACAGAAGCAAGAAAACATACCTGCAAAACAAGAAAACATACGACATCTACGACAGCATCCTGGAGACCGCAAGCAAAGCAAGCACTGGAGCAATCACTCCAGAAAACAAGGCAGAAATCACAAAGACGATACGAAATTTCCTCGAAAACCTCCAAAGCATTGACTCGGTGGCAAAATATCCGCTTGCCGTCACCCTGGCTCAAATATACAAAAGGATTGATGCTAATGCAACTTGAAGAAACAATCTGGCAGGAAATATTGAAACTATGGAACCAGCCCAGACTACTTCCACCCATGCTGCACGAAAAGGCGTCAAAAGCTCCGGTCCCTGTACAAAGAGAAATCGCCGCGTTCACATACCAGGACAGGCAGATACACATCAACCTTGAGAAGTTAGCCAAAGAACTCGGCACAGCGCAGGGAATACTGCATGCAGTCGCATGCCACGAAGCAGGACACCACGCGCTCATACCATACAGCCCGGCAATTTCACTCAGACTCATCGACTCAGCGAACAAGGCGCTTAAAGACTGGGAAAAAAGCCAGTTCATGGAAAACATCTTCGACGACACGATACTCAACACTTACATCTTCCAAAACAGCGAATACTTCGGAAAAGAACTCGTCAAACTGCTGGCGAAAATGCGGGAAATGAAAAAAGACAAGTTCGGACAACTATACCTCAAGACATACGAGCACTTATGGAAACTCCAGCCAGAAACTCTCGTAAGCACAAGCAAAGAAATAGACAGTGATGCCTTCAAGATAGCCCGAATACTGGAAGACAACACTTTCACAGCGAGCACCTGGCAGGACAAAATATACCACGTTTCAAGCATTGCCAAGAAATACCTGCCAAGCCACTGCGCGCGCAGCTGCAAGCTGAGAAAGCCAGGAGAACTCGGAGAAATAGACAAAGCACTCCAAGAAATAGCAAGAGAATTCACGCTAAAAGAATTCTACGACCTGGCAGCAGGACTCGGACTCGGAAGCAAACACCACATCAACGAGCAATACTACGCAGGAAAAGCCAAACAATATAGCATCAAAATGCCTGAAACGCGCACAATGGCAGGAGACCTGTACCCTGACACGCCAAAAACCTGGCTGCCCAGCGAGCCGGTCAGCCGGCTAAACATTCCATACACGCTGCAAATGTTCGGAAAGATAATACCCGGCGTGACGACAAGACAATGGGACTACAAACAAGGCGTTACTTGGCAGCAGGGCAAAGCAACACCCGATATCCTTGTCATCCTAGACAGCTCAGGAAGCATGCCAAAGCCTCACGAAACATTGAGCTACCCTGTTCTCGCAAGCTACATCGTCTCAGAATCAGCGCTTGACAACGGATGCAAAGTAGCAGCAATCAACTTTTCATCAGATGTTGAAATCACACCATACACGTACGACAGAAGCAAAATCAGGCGCGGACTGTCATTATACCAAGGAGGCGGCACAACTTTCCCAACACAAGAATTCCTCACACTTCTGCACGGCAACACCAAAAGACAACACATCTTCATGATAACAGACGGGTGCATCGAAAATATAGACGAATGGCTGAAAGCCATGAGCACTGCACGAGAAAAAGCCACAGGCACATTCTTCCTATCGGGAATGCCAAAAGAGGCAGTAGACCAGCTCAAAGCGATGAACTACCGGACACACCCATTGCAATCAAACGAGGATTTAATCAAAATAACGGAGGCTGAAACACATGAACTGTACGGATAAAACAATCGTCATAGTAGGAGCACACGCGCGCACGCTCGCTGAAGCAGTCAAAGACAGCGGTTACACGATACACACGGCTGAAAACGCACGGGACGCAGTAGAACTCATCAACGCATTAAGGCCAAGTGTTCTAACTGTAGAAGACAGGCTTCCGGGGATAGACGGACCAGAAGGAAAGTACGGAATTGGCCTCGCAAAAGCCTGCTGGCTGGTAATGAAAGAAACAAGAATCATCGGCATAAGAAAAAACCCTCCAAACGACCTTGACAAGTACAGCCACGCAATCGTAATAAGAAAAGGATACTATCATCCCGCGCTCAGACAAGCACTGGAACACATCAATGATACCGAGAAGCCAGTTTCGTAAAAAAATCTATGGACTCTTTGACGAAGAAGTCATCACGTT
>CAZCCU010000024.1:10908-13094 GCA_964497645.1 uncultured Methanosarcinales archaeon | reverse complement strand
ATGGAACAAACAGCAAAAGAGGTCGTACTCACGTACGAAACACTGTACGAGCTTCTCAGAAGAGAAAAATCACGCGAAGAACTGCAAAAGCTAGACGAAAGATTCTTCAAAGACACGCTGAATTATCTTCGCGAAAAACAACAGTCATACGATGACAATCTGACGAAAAACGACATCTTCTCGCAAAGCGAACGAGATAAACTGCACATACAACTGGCAAACATCCGCAAAATACTGAGAGACTTGTACGACATCAGAGAAAGAAAAATCATCAACATGTCGATAAACAAGAGCAGGACGAACTCGCACATAGTAGACACGCAAAATCTCCTGCAGCAAGAACAAGCAATGTTTGAGAGTTTACATTCTGTTTTAACACAATACAGAACAGGAATACTGCACAGACTGATAGAATTACGAGAGCCAGACATCATCCCAATTGTTTTGCCTTTGCCAAACGAGCAGCCTCCAGAAGAAATACCAGAACCACTGCAACACGGAATGAAAAAAATCAAATGCGTTGAAGCAGTCGACCAGTTCTTCGGAGAAGAACTCGAACAATACGGGCCTTTCAAACAAGACGAAGAAACCACGCTTCCAGAACAATTAGCCGACATACTAATTTCTCAAGGAAAAGCAACAGAACTACAATCCTAAAATTCTCTTAATTTCGTGCTAAAAAGAAGCGAAATTATTTATAGACGACAAAATCACCCATATGATATGGTGGGGGTACTGAATCATGAACATGACGAACACAACAAGCTAGCTGAAATTCTACGATCCATTCCAGGCATGACGAACGTTGATGGGCAGAACGATGAAGCATTAGGCCACAGCGACGTGCACTTCACATACAAAACACCTTACTTCCAAGGAACATTCAGCTTCGAACCAGGAGAACACATAGGACGACTCGTTATTGAGTCATGGAGCGCACCTGAAGACATGCCAGAAATAATCAAAGCGCACATTGCCCGCAAATTCCCATCAGCAATATACAGCAAAAATGGCGGCACTAAATTCTACTGGAACGGAATACCTAATTCTTCAATCTGACCATAAGCTTTTTAAAGACTCTATATCCCCAACGATTATATGAAGCTTCCAAAAACACGAAATACATACTGCCCAACGTGCAAAAAGCACACGGAACACAAGATAATTGAGGGCAAGAAAAAGACCAGAGGAAGCTCTCACCCGATGAGCCACGGAAGCAAGAAAAGAATCGGACACCGAGGCCACCTGGGCATAGGAAATCACGGCAAATATTCAAAACCAGCCATCACAAAATGGAGAATGGCAGGAAGAAAGACAAGCAAGAAAGTAGATTTACGCTTCCAATGCGCAGTTTGCAAGAAAATGCATGGAATGAGCGCAGGAGGCTTCCGAGCAAGGAAGATTGAGTTCAAATGAGAAACCGCATGAAAGAATCCGAAGCCAAATTCATCAAAATCAGATGCCCGAAGTGCAAAAACGAGCAAATTCTTTACGGCAAAGCAAGCACATTAGTTCTTTGTTTGGTCTGCGGAAAAGAACTCGCAGAACCAGTCGGCGGAAAGAGCAGAGTAAAAGCACGAGTATTGGAAGTCTTAGAATAATTGAGTGGTGCCCATGAGCAAAATACCATTCGGAATTCTATAAGCATGCGAATAAGCACACTACAATGGAACATCGGCGGTGCAAGGATACTGACTCCTGACTGCGATCCAAAAGATTACGACGCGTACAAACAAGAAGGGATTGAGCATATAATTACCGTCATAAATGAATGCAAGCCTGACATCGTCACAATGCAAGAAACACACGCGACACCAGCTCTGGTCCAAGCTGACGTTATTGCTCAGCGCACAGGCCTTCGATATCACGTAAACAACTCATACGACCGGTCACACATCGAAAAAGGACAAGACTTAGGCCAAGCAGTACTAACAAGATTCTCAATTCTGCGCGAATATTTTACACCCCTGCACAATCCACAGTATAAACGAACCCTGCCTGACGGCGAAATATTGGTTTCGCACAACAAATTACTAACTGAATGCAAGCTGAAAATCACTGACGATTCAACAATCATAGTCTACACTCTACACATGACCCCTTTCCAGTTCTTTAACGTAAACCATCTTGGAGAAGAAACCGCAAAAATACGCGAAGACCTCGCAAAAAAACTCCAAATCAAAGGC
>CAZCCU010000024.1:8165-10808 GCA_964497645.1 uncultured Methanosarcinales archaeon | reverse complement strand
CAATCTTGCGCATCTTATTCGCAGCATACCCAACAGCCAAAGCGGCAGCAAGACCTAAATACACTGCTTCTGGAATGTCAACAGGCTTTTGAGGCTCACGGTGCTCAGCAGGCAGAACACAAAGCTCTCTAGGCATGCGGACATACCCGACTTTAGAATCAATAGACTGCGATTTTTGAGAAATATGCCCGGCTCCCGCACCTGCTAAAAGAACAAGAGACAAAGCAGTATACTGCGTCATGTGCTTAAAATATCCCATGAAACAAGCCATAATTCCGGACTTTTTATAGTTATTGCTTAGCTACTAATAACGCACATCCCCTTGCTAGAATTATAATAACCACAAACACTATCCAGCTGTCCACGACGAGTACAATCAGGACTCTTCACAGAAGTCTTTTCAGCACCCTTAATCCCACACAAAAACTTATCAATATACAACCAACAAACACAATCCGGAAGCCTAATAAAATTACCATCAATAATACACTTAATACTCTCTCTTTGACACTCATCCTGCACACAATAAGTATCGACATAAGAATAACCCTCAGGACAGACAACAAAAACAGCACCTGTAAAAGAGTCTAAGAATATAAAGAGAACACCAACAACTGCTATCAGGCCGAGCACAACAACCCCTTTTTGCACTTCCATACTAAGCTAAAAACATAAATCTTTTTAAACGTTCCCCATTCTCGACTGATAATGCTATTAAAGAAGACAGGATTCCCGCAATCAGAAGAACTAGTCCTTTGTACTGTAACCGGCGTTAATCCGCACTCAGTATTCTGCACGCTTGACGAGTATGGCGGCAGAACCGGCATGATACACATTTCTGAAGTCGCTCCCGGAAGAATCAGGAACATCCGCGAGTTTGTGCAAGAAGGCAAGAAAGTCGTAACAAAAGTCCTGCAAGTAAACACGGAAAAAGGGCATATTGACCTCTCACTGAGAAGAGTCAACCAGACGCAAAAAACAAACAAGCTCAACCAGATAAAACAAGAGCAAATGGCGGAAAAAATCGTTGAGTACACGGCAAAACAAACCGGCGACTCGGTTCTAACGCTTTACAACAAACTGTCAGAGAAATTAATACCGCAATTCGGCACAATCTTTGCCGCATTCGAACAGGCATCGCAAGACAAGCTGAACTTCGAAACAGTTGTTGACAAAAAAGTCGCCAAAATATTAACCGACACGGTCAAGCAGCGAATCAAGCCTCCAGAAGTCAAGATCGGAGGAGATTTGAAACTAACAAGCTACGCACCAGACGGCGTGCAGGAACTCAAAGACACACTTGCCATCGCTACAAAAGCAGGAGTAGGAGTGCGCTACATGGGAGCGGGCACTTACCACATGGAAGTCATCGCAGAGGATTACAAAGACGCAGAAAGAAGGCTCGCATCAGCAATAGACCCAATACTCGAACACGCCAAAGAAAAAGACATGGCGGCGGAATGGATAAGAAAAGAAGACTGAATTAGTAATTACTTTTGAGTGATAACAAATAGAAAAGTTTATATATCCCCTTCTGAAACATATTCTCATGACAATTGCAATCGGCCTTATTCCAAACGACAAAACAGTCATGCTGATACAGGATTCTGAAGCGTCATATCCCATGCTTGGATTCACACAGGATATTGTGCACAAGATTAAGCCTATAAAAGACGGCGCAGTTGTCGGCATAATCGGCCACCCGTTCTATGCGAATGAAATTGTCGAAGCCGCGCAGAAAGGAAGTTATGATGATGACAAATCTCTGCGCATTGCTCTAGAAGAAACGTATCACAATGTGCGCGAAGAAAAATTCTCCAAAGGAGTACTCCGCTTATTCGGATTCCAAAACATGCGCGAATTCTCACAAGCAAATTCTCAAATCGATCCAGCTGTGCGCGAACAGATAATGAAAGCCGTAAATACTCCAAGTAATTTCGGAGTTGAGCTGCTTTTGGCATCCAATATCAAACAACCGCAATTATATTACATTCAATATCCTGGCACTGGACATCTTGAAGACAGCATAAAAATGTATCAAGCCGGTGGAAGCGGGACAATCATGGCGGTTGACAAGATGGGCGAAGAACTTGAACGATACCGCTGGCAGAAAGAGCTCAGCATCGATGAAGGCATTGACGTCTTGATGCGCGCAGGCAAGGCAGCCGAAAAGCACACAGGCGTTGGAGGCCCATTTGAGATCGCATATATCTCACGCGGTGATGACAGCAAGACAAAAGTCGTCAGACCTGACCAGAAAAAAATCAACATGGTCATGTACATGTTCCCCTTGAACGCCGATCCAAAAGTCCTCCTCGACTGCATTGAACGAATGCGTGATGAAAAAGTCAAACCAGAAGAGCTCGCTGACCACATCCGCAAGCACGTCAGAGTAGGAATCGAGTTCGACAAATACTTCGGATTAAACTGATTCTGACCGCCTCATTTTTACCATCGTCCAATGGTTACAGAGGAAAGATTTAAAAAGCATTCACCTCTCTTTCGTTGCATGACTGGAGGACCTGGTGGGATTGAGGATATTCTCAAACAATTGAGCGCTGGATTAGATTTCAAAATATTACAAGTAAGCGGCAGACAAGTACACGCATTTGAGGAGCAAGAGAAAGAAATAAGGGCATTAGC
>CAZCCU010000024.1:0-8065 GCA_964497645.1 uncultured Methanosarcinales archaeon | reverse complement strand
TGCAAAAAAGATTCCTGAATATCGGTGCAGATGACAACAGAGCATATCAGGTACCCTGGGAGGACGATGAAAGAAGCGGTTTCAACCTGCAACGCGTTCCATACGTAAAGATTGAGCTTGTGAACAACAACGCACTGCTAACAGACCTGCTCTTGGACGTGGCGGATCACCTTCCAACACAATACATCAGCAAGAGAAAAATAAAAGGAAAAACAAAAGAAATCAAGCACCTTGACAGATTTGATATCGACAGAGCTGCGCGCATTCTGGTAGAACTGTCAAATCCCACATATTCCGAATATCTCAAAAAACCACACGAATATCTCAGGAAGATCACTCAGACAATAAAGGATTTCTATAGCATCTTTTCCTCGCTCGAACCCAGATTCCGAGCAGTATTAGAAAAACAAGTGATGCAGATAACAGAAATGTCTGAAAACAGCGAGCTGGACATACACAAAGCCATAGTAAATCCCGCTCCTATTACGAACCGATTGGAAGGAATCAACTACAACAGCATCAGGCCGCACGAACAAGACGTCAAGCCCTCCAATCAGATGGAAAGAAGACATTTTTCCGCCAGGAAGAACCTGCTGGAACACTTGGCCGTCGCGATGGAAAGAATTTCCAAAACTCGCGATGAGGGAAGAAAATACGAGATCGCAAAGCATGCTGTTGAGAAAGCGGTGAAATTGAAAGAGATTGTGCGAAAAACACAAGAAACCCACTTCTCAAAACGATTAGAACTTGACAAACAATCAAACAATGAGTTCTACGTTGGAACGTCAACGGCTGGAGGAGAATTCAAGTTCGTGCGTGAACCAGCACCAAAAGTCAAGATGAGCGATGTGCACGGAAAAAGCTTTGATGAAATGAAACTGCACATTGAGGATTTAGCCTCATACTCAAAATTCCTGCACCTGTACAACGCAACAGCCCCGCGAGGCAAGATCAGGAGCAACATGATCGCGATAGGTCCATACGGGTGCGGCAAAACAGAAATTGGCAGAGCTATTGCCGGAGACAAACGATTCATCGCAGGAGAAGTAACCGTAACGGACATGCTCACCAAATGGTTCGGCGAATTCGAAAAGAACGTAGACAGAGTATGGGAAGGAGCAATGGAGCTGAGGAAAAACAGCGGCGACAGCAAACTCGTATGCATGCTGATGGACGAATTTGATTCTTTCTTCACCCATACAGAAGGCCACTGGGTGGATGAAACATACAGGCGCGTGCAAAAGGCCATCCAGATGAAACTTGACGGAGTAGTCGACTATCCTGGAGTTATCGTCGTTGGCTTCACCAACGAGCCAAGCGCTATACCGCTTTCCATTTACAGACGTTTCAAATATGTCGACGTAGTAGGCCAATTAACAAAGGATGAAGGAAGCGCACTCCTTAGAAAATTCATCACCACAGGATTGCCATTGACAAGCGGCTTTACAGACCAGCAGTACTCACAATGGGGAACCATGCTGAACGGAGCGACAGGCGACGTTATCGGAAAAGTAGCTGACGACATACACAGCGAGTTCATGAGAAAATTTATTGACGAACACAATGAAGAAGGAAAACGCCTGCAGGCATACCTAAGACGCACCCATGCAGATGGCAAAGAAGTCGATAAAACATACATGAGAAGAACTATTGGAAGACAGCTGCGCGTAACACCTGACTGGGTAGACCAAAAAATACAAGCGAAACTAGCAGACCCGATCATACAGGAACAGATTGAAGAAGCCAAACGCGTATACGCAGAAGCTGAAAAGATCATGTCAGACCTTTACGGACGCAGACCAAGCAGGATTGGCTTTGCAGCAGGCACTCCAAGAGGCCCTGACCTGGGCGCAGCAACGGAAAGAAAGTAATTACTCTCTCTCATCAGTCCGGCAGCAGCAATAATTATGGGTATTAAGCATCGAAACGCTAATAAATCAGAGACTAACATTTATAACAATGAAACACATTCTCAAATGCCAACAGTGCGGTGCTTTCAGCATGAAAGAAAAGTGCGCCTGCAGTGGGCAGGCAGTAACGACAAAACCGCAACGCTACGCGCCCGACAAATACGGAAAATACAGGCGCGAAGCAAAACGTGAAGACCTCAAAAAAAGAGGACTATTATGACCTGGAAAATCAAATACCTTGAATAGCAGAAATAGAAGAAGAAATAACCAAACGCGCACTGCCAAAAAAAAGGCAAGAAACAGGGCGACGTCAATTACATCGGCTAAATCACAAACGGCACAGTCTCTTCAACAGTGTTAAAACCGTCAGTGAGCATCACAATAAACTCATAATTTCCCTTTCTAAAGAGTTCTGTGTCAATGACGAAATCCGTCGGGCCGAGCACCAGCTTGTCAAGTTCGCCGGACGCAAGAACACCATCAGGATACCTGACGAAAATGGAAGCGAACAAACTTCCGCCATCAACATCAGATCCATTGATTGAAAGAACAACACTTTTTTTATTGACCTGAACAGACAAAATCTCAAGTTCAGGCGCGTTTGCAGTCGTGTCAAGAGCGAAACGAACAATGCCATCAGCGTCTTCTATAACAATGCTCTTGACTGGCTGGCCGGGCACTTCAAAAACGTGAATAATCGGACTCTGATTAACTTCAACCAGACCAGCGTCGTCCTGAATCACTCCACCAGTATGCACGGCAAGCGTATGCTCAATAACACTGTCGTCCTGCAGCGTTACCATGACTAATAAAGGCACACAAGGCTGGCTGTCGCACGACTCATTGCCATCCGGAATACTGTCAAACTGGAAAATCGGAAGGACTTCAAGACCTTCAACATCCGTCAAGTTCGTATCATTCACATCAAGCACTGCACGAAGCGACCAGACAAGCGGGTCAAGCTTTGCATTTTCCTTATCAAACGCAGGAATGAGCTTTTCTTTATAGTGGCTTGTTTTCACAACTCTTTCATCAAAGCCTCCTGTTGAACCCATGAAACCCAAACTAGTCGCCTCATCAGTAACAGGCCGTCCAGGCTTCTTCTTTGCCTCAATCAATGTCGCAAGATAGCCATTCGCATCCTCTCCCTCAACAACGATGTTGCCAGCTTCATCCTTAACGTATTCATCATCCAGCAGCCACGGCTTGGTATGACCAAGCTCATGAGCCTCTGCAACAGAACCTGCCCCGCTCACCACAAAGACAGCCTTGTCACCAGCAGTATTTGCCTGACCCTTTCTCCCAGGAGGCAACATTCCATCAGGAACAACAAAAATCCGCCTGTCATAACCCGCAAGCTGGGCAGCAATTCCCTCTTTAACCGCAAGCGCGATTAAAAACTTCGTTCTTTCCATATTTGACTTTGCCAGCCATTGCGCACGAGTATCCTCAATAACCAAAACACCATCTATAAAAGTCGGAAAGAACTGATCGCTCTGAACAGGATAATTAGCCTTGACAAAAAGAGCCGCATCCCCTTTTGAACGGGCATCTGCCTCATCAATACTCTTTCTTTTTTCATTCTTGCGATCATCCTTGAAAGCAAAACCTAACCAGTTAATTTTGAAAGGCACAGTCTCAATCACTTTCTCAACAATAATCTCACTGACGATCGTTCCGACAGACAATGCGCCAGGCACCTCTTGAACAAACTTCAGCTCAATCTTCTTATTATCGCCGGACTGAGTGAACACAAAAGGCTTTTCAGGCTCCCATCTCAGCGCACCATTGCCTGAAGCAGGAGCTTGTATTGAATAAACACCTTTATCATCAACTTTACTATTAACTGGTATGCCCGCCAGTTCCTCACAAGGACCCAATGAAAACTTTTTCTTAGATACGTACTGTGACGGATCTCCATCTTGGATTGTAAGAACAAACTGCCCATTCTTAATTCCATCAGGACCTGCCTGAATGGTTGCCGTTATCCCCAATAAAGCATCTTGACCGCCAACTATCGCGGTTGCCCTATTCTTAATCATTGGAAGTTTTATAGTAGATACTTTTCTCTCCACTTCAAGATCATTGGTTTCGCTTGGAATCGAAACCTGCGTTACTTGAATTACAGTACTGGCGATAGACTCCACACAAGGCACAGAAGATGGAGACGGGCTCGCCAAAGGAATCAATATAGATGGATTTGGCGAAGGGGCTCGTACAAAAACAGCTCCCACTAGGATTATAGAAATGCAAAGCATTAATGCGACTCTGCTCGTTTTCATCTCTTTTAAACCACCCTAATTCTGCAAATCGCGCAGCATATTAAAAGATTACGTTTTTCTAGCCCGACGGCATCGCTTCAAGAGGAAGACCACAATCATCAATGCATTCGTTATATGCCTTGAGACATTTAGCCTCCTCAAATAAATCGTAAGGGAACTTGACAGTGATGCCAGCCACGCATTTGACACGCAAGCCCTCACATTTCTCAGGACACGAAGGCGGCGGGATTTTTGGAGCTGAAACAAACAAGCCCTTGAAAAAGTCAACAATCCTGCCAAACACGCCCTTTGGCGGAGAAACAACCATGATGCCAGGGCATTTAATGAAACTTTCCTTGAAATATTTCCTGAAACTATCAAAACTATACTCCTTCAGCGTCTTCGAATAATAGAATCCCAAATATTCCACATCCTGCGCTTGCTTCAGCTGATCATTCATCGTCTTCTTATACATAGCGATCGTGCTTGGACGCCCACCCTTGCACGTATCAGAATAACGCTTAATCCTCTCGCACCCTTTAACGACCGGCTTAACAATTTCGTCTACCATCTTACAGAATTTCAGCGTGGACTTTTGCATCCTCTTAAGCAAATCGGTGTAATGCCAACCTTCTTTTGCCGTACCAAAATCAGCTGGTTCCATTGGTTCAGAAAGCTCTGAAGTGCACGCAGGCTCAAGAAAAAAATCGCTCCCCTTGAAGCCCATGCACGTAAAATCAGGCTTTTCCTCAGTCCCAACCGGCAACATGCCAATCCGCTCATCAACATCATCTTTCATACTTTGCGCAGTTTTCAGCCGGCCAGGGATTAAAGCATTGCAATCGGTGGAAAGCCCTTCCAGCGCTTTAACATAAGCAAGAACTTCCTCAGACCTGCCTATCAGCGCACAATCCCCCTTTGTTTCATCATAAGGCGCGATTGGAAGACCGGGCTCTGCCCTCTCGATCTTCGGACACTCCAAACACTTTGTTTTAGGAATATCTTCAGTAACGTATGAAGGAATAGGAGGAGGAACTTCAACAACAGGCATTGCCTCAGGAGGAATTATTCCGCATTCCTTAAGGCAATCGCTATAAGACCGCTCACACAGCAGCTTTTCATCGATGCTTTTGGCATATTTAATGCATGCACTCAATGCGTTCTCACACTTATCCTCACACGTAACGGAAGCACACCCTCTTTCAGCGCACTGCTGATATTTACCACACGTCAACTGCGTCTGCCAGACGCCATTAATGCACATCTGGAAATTCTGACCAGAACAACGCCTTTGCCCATACACACACAACAGCACCTGTTGCGGCACAGGAAGCTGATCCATATCAGGAACTTGCATGGCACCCGGAGGAACCATATTAGCAACTGTACAGCCATTCGAATCACAGCCATACTCGCACTGCTCAGTCGTCTGCCAATTGGCATTCAAACACATCTGAAAAGAATTCCCATCACAACGAGTATCACCCTCATCGCACACAAGAACTATCTGGCTGATACCAGGATCATAATACTGCGCATAGACTATAGGCAAGACTAATAACAACAACACTACCCCTTTTTTCATTCCACTAATGAACAGGAAACTATATTAAAATCTTTCTAAACAACAACCTTTTAAACCTGATTTTCTATCTCATACACAAAAAGAGAGACTATGCCAAAAATACTCGCAGTCAAAGCACGCCAAGTTCTAGACAGCAGAGGAAACCCAACTGTTGAATGCGATATCAAGACAAATGACGGAATTTTCAGAGCGAGCGTGCCATCAGGAGCGAGCACAGGCGCGAATGAAGCGCTTGAACTGCGAGACCACAAAAAAGAATTCCTGGGCAACGGCGTAATGAGAGCTGTAAATAACATCAACATAATTCTGGCAAAAAAACTCAAAGGAAGAAACCCCACAGCACAAGAAGAACTTGATAATTTAATGATAAATATTGACGGAACTAAAAACAAGAGCAAACTAGGAGCAAACGCGATGCTGGCAGTCAGCATGGCACTAGCACGAGCAGGAGCGGCAGCAAAAGAACAACAACTGTATGAACACCTCGGAGAATTGCACGGAACGAAGAAATTCACTATACCAATACCAGCATTCAACATCATAAACGGAGGAAAACACGCAGGCAATAAGATTGACATACAAGAATACATGATACTTCCAACAGGGGCCAAAAACTTCGCGGAAGCACTCCGCATGGGAAGCGAGATTTACCATGTTTTAAAGAAAAATTTAGAGAACCATTTCGGAAAAACAGCCATCAATGTCGGAGATGAAGGAGGATTTGCGCCGCCACTAACATGCATAGAAGAACCATTCGACTATATCACTGACGCTATCATAAAATTAGGCTATTGGAAAAAAGTAAAACTAGGCATAGACTGCGCTTCAACAACATTCTGGAAAGGCAAAAACTACTATTTAGAAGGAAAAGAATACACTCCAGACAAGCTCGCAGACAAATATGCAGACCTTGTTGAAAACTACCCGCTGGTCAGCATCGAAGACCCATTCTATGAAGAAGACTTTGAAAATTTTGCCAAGCTGAACAAAAAATTAGCTACCACACAAATAGTAGGAGATGATTTAACAGTCACAAACCCAAAAAGAGTCAGAAAAGCGATAACGATGAACAGCTGCAACTGCCTTTTGCTCAAGATAAACCAAATAGGTACTATCACAGAAGCGCTTGAAGCAGCAAAAATGGCCAAGAAAGCAGGCTGGAACATAATGGCATCACACAGAAGCGGAGAGACAGAAGATAGCTTTATAGCAGACTTAGCAGTAGGAATAGCATCAGGACAAATAAAGTCAGGAGCGCCATGCAGAGGAGAAAGATTATCCAAATATAATCAACTATTACGCATAGAAGAAGAAACAGGAGCACCATATGCAGGAAAAACAATCAGATTTGCTTAGACATCGGAATTCCGAAAGAATTCCGAGTGTGCTCAAGAACAACGAGTTCTTGACATTTGCAGTACAACTGGCTAAAGAAAGCGCGCAGATTCTTAAGAAAATGCAAAGAAATGCGAAAATAGTGCAGGAAAAAATCAAAGGAGACTTTGCGCTTGACGCAGACGTCGCCTCAGAAAAGCACATCATGAAAAGAATAAGGCAAAAATATCCAGAACACGACATTCTCACAGAAGAGTCAGGGCATCACCACAAAGATTCAGATTACCTCTGGGTGATAGACCCGCTGGAAGGAACGCTCAATTATGCCCATCACCTGCCGATATGGGCGGTCAACATAGGGCTTTTCCACAAAGGAAAACCATACCTCGGCGTCATATATGCGCCCATCATCAAAGAATTATTTTACGCGTCAAAAGGAAAAGGAACATACTTGAACGGAAAAAGAATACGCGTGAACAAAGAAACAGACATAATGAAATCATTCTACGCAGTCAGCATGCCACGCATCGAGCAAATCAATATCAGCAGAACACTATTGCGCGGAATCGGATGCGCAGGAGTCGAGCTCGCATATGTAGCCTGCGGAAGATTTGGAGCGAAAATAAAACTCAGAGGAAACGACCCGTACGGCTACGGCGCAGGAAGCATACTCGTCCTTGAAGCAGGAGGAAAAATAACAGACATGAAAGGAAACCCATGGAACTTAAGATCAGACGGCGCGCTCGCCAGCAACGGAAAACTACACGACAAACTACTCAAGCTCTCTAATAATACTTCTTAAGAACATTATGACGGTCAGTGGCTAATTTGACGTGAGGAGGCAAGACAACGCTCTTCCATGATTTTTTTGTGACAAGAGACGCTTTACCTGACGGCACATCAACAACGTACTCAAAAAAATCATCATACGGCATCTCCCACTTCATCATCTGCTGAATGGAAGCTTTCTCAAA
>CAZCCU010000023.1:0-14366 GCA_964497645.1 uncultured Methanosarcinales archaeon | reverse complement strand
TTAGGCCCAGTAAGGGCCCAAAATCGAGGGCTCCCTACTAAAGTGCTAGAGCCTCCGGAGGGAGTTGCACCCTCGACCTGCGGTTTACAAAACCGCCGCTATGGCTACTAAGCTACGGAGGCATTAGAACTAGCACCCCTACACTACTTTAAAAAAGTTGCTCTTAACATAGCAAATTTTATATACGCTACACAAGAGCGACTAGCATATGATAAAAGAAGCATACGACAAGCTGAAAAAAGATCATCCGATACTGCCCGAGTTTGACAAGATAAACAAAGAATTCCAACTGTCAACCATAGAAAATGAAGACTTTCTGCTCAGTGAAATAAAAGGAAAAATAGCTGACACAATAGAACCAGTCATCCAAGTCATAGAACGAGTCATACAACCAGATCCAAACATGCTATCAGACATGTACGAGTCAACCTGTTTCACAAAAGGAGAAAAAAACGACCTCTTCGACATTTACCGAAAACTAATGCAGACATTCAGGCTCCTTTTAGAAACAGCCTTACAGCACGAAGACAAAGCAGACGTTGAAGCAATCAAAAAAACATACGACGAATGGCAAACCAGCAGAAAACAAATAGCACCATACATCAAAAAGATGCGCGAGCACTGGCAGAAACACATTGAGCCAAAAGAAGTGCTTGAGTACTTAGGATGAACATCATACTATTAGGCGCACAAGGCTCAGGCAAAGGAACACAAGCACAACTTCTGAAACAAAAACATAGCTGGAATCACATCTCAACAGGAGACTTATACAGACAAGGAATACAGAACAAAGAACCAGAAGTGCTCAAAATGGAAGAACGCGTAGACAAGGGAGGCTTAATTCCAGACAAAGTTGTCATAAACCTGGTAAAAAAAGGCCTGAGCGACAAAGGCAACATCTTTGACGGTTTCCCAAGAACACTGCCACAGGCAGAAGCGCTTGACGAGATAACAGAAATAAACCTCGTCATAGAACTAAAAATGCCGGACGAATTAGCAGTCAAACGCCTGTCCGGAAGAAGACAATGCAAACAGTGCAGAGCGATATTCGGAGAAGAAAACCCGCCAAGAAAACAAGGAATATGCAACAGATGCGGCGGAGAGCTCTTCCAAAGAGAAGATGACAAGCCCGAAGCAATCAAAAAAAGACTTGCGACATACCACGACGAAACAGAACCGCTTCTCGAATATTATCGCCCACGAAAAATAGTACACACAGTAGACGCAAGCAGGAAAATAGAAGAAATATTCAAAGACCTCTGCAAGATCATTGACCAAAGCATTGGCGAATAAATTCAGTCGCATAACTGCCTTTCTGCAGGAAGAATTCTAGCACGACTTTCTTTTTTCCGGGGAAGAATTCGTCAGCTTCAAGACTGCCAACTTTCAAATCCTTAGCTTCAGCCCAGACAGAACGCTCAGCGCCTTCTGCGCTGACTTCAGGAAGCTCACGGATGACAAAGTCAGAAGACTTCAAATTCTCCTCAAAGAGGATTTGTTTTGTGATTTCATCTTCTACTTCTGTGCCAAAGCCAACAATAGGCAAAACTTCAGCATCTGAAAGCAGTGCTGCCTTGTTCCACAGATGACTCTGGTAAGCATGCACGAACAAAAGCAACAATTTACGCTGAAGACACCTTAACGCGCCGACCCAGTCACGCTGGTTAAGATGAGGCCTGATTTTCTCTATATGCGCATTGATTTGGGCAATCAATAATGCTGCTTTTTCAAACTCACGCTTGACAATAAAACGCCCAATCTCAACGTTTTTAGTGCTAAAACGCTGCTCACCGAACAAATTACGGAATTTTGAAGAGATATCAGGCAGACTTTCTATATTACGGACAACGATTCTGAATTTGTTAGCTTCTAAACTACCAAGATGGACGGGCTCATCACCATAGCCCAGAAATTCTAGCTTCATTTTCTGGAATGAAAGACGTTCAAGCTTATCGCGAGAAGTACGAGCGCTGCACACCTGCTCTGTAACCGCTTTTTTATCCTTATTGCCAGCACAGGCAACGTCATTTACAGGAATGTGCAAATCGTGAGCAATGTAATGAAGCGCGTCCAATGTTGAAATGTCCTTTTTCCACAGCTTAAAGTAGGCAAATGAGCCAGATTGCTTAGGCTTGACAGTACTTACCTCGGTGACGACAAAGTCTTCGGGAACATGCTTGATGACGTACATATTATCGACGACAACTGTAAACATTTAAATAATCTTCGAGGGAAGATTGACTTGTGCGCCGTTAGCTCAGCCTGGATAGAGCAGTCGGTTCCTAACCGGAAGATCGGGGGTTCGAATCCTCCACGGCGCGTAAAAACGAGGCAAAAATGTATCATCCAATACACATTACACAAGCAGCAAGATACTTCTTATCATCTTTAGGTCAAAAAATCAAAGGACCTAGAAGATACAGAGGAAATGCTGAACAAATATGCAGACAGATAGTCAAGAACTGCTGGAATGGACAATATTTCCAGACAAGCACGCACCATTATCAAGAATTTTGGGCAAGAGACTTTGGATACTGCGCTGAGAGCCTTGTAAAATTAGGATATTTG
Organism: uncultured Methanosarcinales archaeon; assembly: GCA_964497645.1. GTDB lineage: Archaea > Nanobdellota > Nanobdellia > Woesearchaeales > ARS49 > CABMGU01. The sequence continues at coordinate 11,798 of CAZCCU010000023.1, read as the reverse complement.
AAAGAAGTGCGCAAGACTCTGGCATACGCACTGAGCAAATTTGAGAAAACAGGCATCAAGACAACGATTTCAAGCAATGGAACACCTTTTTCGTTTCCAGACATCTACAGCCCGGACTCAGTTGCTCTGATTGTACATGCATTGCGCATTGCACACGATGAAGACCTTATTGAAAAATACGAAGAATTCATTCAAGGAGAAATAGACGCGTTCGCAAATATCGTATTGGAGGACGGTATCGTACGAAGACAAGTCCATTTCTCAGGCATGAGAGACTATGCACGGCACGACAGCAGCTGCTACACGCACTGCATGGCAATATTGCTGGCAAGAGAAGCAAAACTACTGGGATTTCATTTTCCATACACGGAGAAAAAGCTTGTGAAAAAACTCGATGACTACTGGAGAGGCTATTATCGTGATGACAGGAGCAATCCGGAAGCCAGCGGTGACGCAAATACGCTTCCTTATTGGCTGGGAGTTGGAAAAGACTTTACCAAATCGCTTTCCATCATTCAAAAACAGGGCATAGACCAGCCATTCCCACTCGCGTACAGCAGCAAAAAACACCCGCACATGCTACCAATAGAAGTTTTAGTGCCGGGATGGCAGCACGACGCCATCTGGCCATTTTTAGGATTTCTATGGATGCACGCAATGAAAAAATATGATAATGTAAAAAAATACAAACAAGATTATGCCGATGCTATCAAAAAATACGGAACACTTTACGAAACATACCATCCAAACAGCAAACCATACAGTTCACTATTCTACCACGCAGACGAAGGAATGCTCTGGGCAGCAATGTACTTGACGCTATGACTACCACTTACGCTTAGACCTAGTAGCTTCCTGCCAAATAGAAGCAATCCAATTCACAGTAGAGAAATAAGGCATGATAATTATGTAAGAGACCAACGGCGAAATCTGCTTCCTAAACTGCTCCCCAAACATACGGTGAGCGAAAATAATAAGGTAAACTCCAAGAATAAAACTGATGATTATTGGAAGATAAACCTGAATGTTACGCGCCAAAACAAACTGCTGCAAACTAGGCCAGTCCAACAATTGCTTCATGAAATAATCAGGAATCGTCAAACTTCTAAAAACAAAATCAAACAAGCGGTCAAACAGATCATACGCAATAATACCAATATTGGCCACAAGCAGCAGCACTGCCAACACATTAAGCGGCATCTGGAAAAAACCATACATACCATGCCTCTTTGAAAAGAACATATCACGATAATTCCAATGATTATAGATGTAACCGCGCGCCCATCTAACACGCTGGCGCCACAAAGAAGAAAATGTGTCCGGCACATGAGTGTAAGTTATACTCTCTGGCTCCATTTTAATGAGATACCCGTTGGACTTGAGACGCATAGCAATCTCCAAATCCTCAGTCAAGTTACGCTTGTCATGAGTAAAACCACCAAGCTTACGCAAAACACTCGTGTGATAAACTGAGAGAACGCCAGGAGTCATGTACAAAGTGCCAAAATTACACATAATCTTTCGAGTCATGCTCGACATGATGTATTCAAACCTCTGGATTCTTTCCAAGAAAGTCTTCGGCGTATCAACACGAACACGGCTGATAACAGCACCAATACTCTTGTCCGTAAAGTTAGATAATGATTTCTTAACACTATTTGCTGAAATACGGCTGTCAGCATCAACAACAGCAAAGAATTCTCCGGTCGCATTTTTCAAAGCAACGTTCAAAGCAGAAGCCTTACCACCATTCTTCTTGCTGATTACGCGCAATTCAGGATGCTTAACTGCAAATTTCCTAACAATTGAGACAGTACCGTCAGTAGAACCATCATCAACAACAATAATCTCCCTCTTGCCAACAGGATAATCTGTAGCTAGAATAGACCTCACTGTTTTCAGAATCGTTCCAGCTTCATTAAACGCAGGAATTCCAAAAGTAATCTTAGGGTACACTGAGAATTTCTTCCTAGCTGGCTCTGAGTACAAAAAGTTAAGCCATACCAAGGCCAGCCAGAGGGTAACAAAGGAAATACCCCATAACATGTACTGCAACATACACCTTAAATACCTATTTACGCTTTATAAAGGTTACGCTAATTATATATACAAAAACAGGCTATTTATCGACGGGGGAACAATGGACAACTACGTAAAGACACTGACTGCCATAAGCATACTCATCTTCTTAGTAATGATTCCAATAGCCTACCTTAATGGAGTCTATGGGTGGATACCAGACATTGCCGTGTTTGTATTTGTCACATTGTTCTATTATTGGATGTATGACACTTTCAGGATGACAATGCCGATATTCACATTCCTGATTATCGCGCACATTTTGCACGCAGGAGGAATATTCGGGTGGTACTACGTCTCTCCAGTGCCGATTAGATGGGAAATCGTAACACATCTGGCAGGAGGATTCGCTTTTTCACTGCTAATCTTCAGATGGATGGAACAATGGCTTGAAAAAAAATTCACAAAAAAGACATGGCTAGTGATAATCGGAATATTCCTCGCAGCAACAGGAATAGGAGCAGTAGTTGAACTATCAGAATTCGTAGGCTATCTCTTCGCAGGCGAAGGAGAAGGAGCATTCCAATTCGGACCAGGAGACGGAGTAGCAGGAAAAGAAGGAACAGAATTGATTGATGCGCTAGGCGGCGGATGGATAAACGAAGGATGGGACTTCGTGTTTAATACTGTCGGAATATTGGTTGGAATGGTGATAATGGCAATAATCAGATCAGCCCGTAAAGAATCACACTCTGCACTCGATTACGAGCCAATAGTCACACATTCAAGAAAAGTCTAGACGGAACGCGCGAATTCTATATTCTTGCGAGCAACATCCCTAGAAGGACCAAGATACAGCTCAAGCTCGCCATTCAAAATGCGCTTCTCAGTATCAGGAAGTCCTTCATAGAATTGCTTGAAATGATCATCTTTCAGCGCAACATCAACCAGACGAGCCGTGCCAGCATACGATGAGAACGTGCGCTTCAGCATTTCCTTCTCGCCATCAGGCTGCCTATCATAAAACGCCTTGAACTCGGCGTCCTTCTCCAATGCAATGTCAAGCGTTGTGAGCCTTTGATTCTTGGCTGTTTTAACAAACGCAGCAATTGCAGAATGGCCCACACCAAGAGTTGGATGAACATAACCATGACCGCGCGTAATTGCGGTTGCAGGCTCATCAGGAATACGCCGATACGGCTCCAAATTGCGCGCAACAGCCTCCTTGTTCACATACAACGTATCCAGCGCCTTACCTGCCCGTGAGAAAGACTCATACGTCTCAGCCATCATCATACCAGGCTGGTAACGAGCCTGCACAGAATTGCACAAATCACGCTGGAAATTAGTACGCAGCATCGCACGCAGCACGGGCATGCCGGCTGCAACAACTTCTGACTTGCCAACAATATTCTCCCAATTAATCGGATTATTCTTGCCTGCTCCAGCACTTGAACCCTTGAGACGCGCGGCAGCATCAAGATCGGTAATTTCACCAATAGCAGAAGAATAAAGAATGCGCATATCATTTGCAAAATTGGCCAACACGTCCATCATAGTCGTAATTGAGTTGCCAACATCAACCAAACGCTCCTTCTGTACAATCTGCGAAGCAGTATGATCAGGCTTCAAACCAAGCCTTGCCAGCACGCGCTCCTGAAACTCCGATGCTTTACCCTCGCCAATAACACGCTCAATACTCGCACCCGTGCCTACTATTCCGCTAATCTTGCCAAGCAAAGAAGTAAACGCCTTGTCAGCTTTCTTCACACGTTCTGCAAGACGCGCTGCATAACCAGCGCAATAAACACCAAAAGTAACCGGAGAAGTATTCTGCAAGTGCGTCCTGCCAACCTGCAATACATCCATGTGCTCTTCAGCAAGCTTGCACAACTTATCAATAACCTGCTTTACTTTCGGACGCATTACATTGCCCCATGCATCACGCATCAAATACGCACGCACTGTATCAAGAATATCATACGACGTTGTACCTGGATGAAGCAACGCCTTGGTCTCAGGAGAAACAAAACGGCCAAGCTCTTCAATAACGGCAAGCTGATCGTGCTTGGTAACCTTCTTTTCCAACAAAGAAATATTCAACGGGTCAATTTTCTGAACAGCCGCGCGAATTTCATCAACGTGCCTTTGCTCAGCCTGCCCGAACTCAGCACGCACTTCCAACAAAATCTGCTGCATTCGCGCACAATGATGCCATTCAGCCTCCGGGCTCAAATAAGGAACAACCGCTTCTGTATCCTCGGCATATTTTCCATCATCAGCGCAAACAGCGCGCAAACGAAGACGCTGTATTGACTGCTCTTCAGAATTCAACTTTGAGACCAAATCGAGCTCATCAGGCATAAAGCAGGCTTCCTATAAGAACAATTTAAAGATATCTGAAGTCGAAAATAACTATTTCGAAAGCTTTTTGAGAAGTTCAACAATCTTCTGACCAGAAGCCTTGCCTCTTAATTCTGCCATTGCCTTGCCGATTAATGCGTTGAATGGCAAACTTTTGTTAGCTTCAATAATTCTTGTCAACTCGCGCACTAATTCGCTTTCAGACAACGTGCGATACTTGCGCAAGACTTCCTTGACAGGCTTTTTCTCCTTCAAGATGTCTAATACGCTCTCTTTAGAAATCTCATCATGCTCTAATGCTTCAAACAAATCACAAAAGTCCTCATCAGACGGAGAAATTTCAATGCTAAATTGACGTCTAATCGTACGTTCTGAAGTCATCAATAGCTCAGCAACGTATGCAGGCTTTAAATCCTTGAAAGACTTAACAAAACTGTCGAATAATGAAGCACGGTCGGACTTAGCAACCAATTCTGCCAGGTCATGGCCAAGGCCTAATTTTTCATATCTTCCAGTCTTGTGCTCGATTAATTCCGGGAGCTCGACTGAATCAATCATCTTCTTTGTCAATCTGATTGGAAGCACGTCAGTCTCAGGATACATACGAGCAGCACCAGGCATAGGACGCAAGAATGAAGAAGTGCCATCCTCGTTCGCGCGGCGAACTTCTTTAGGAACACCAATAATGGCGGCACTTGCACGCGTGATAACAGCCTGCAAAGCCCTTTCAGCACGCTGCTTCATATCAGCAACCAAAACAAAAGCATCATGCTCGCCACAATCAAGATGTTTCGCAATCTGTTCAACTTCATCAGGCATGATACCATAGTTCGGCAATTCATCACTGTGAAAAATACCGCCAACACCAGCAGCAACCTTAGCGTAATCAGAAAATTCCGTGCCCAAACGCCTGCCAGGCTGAACTTCTTTACCAATCAAACCCTTGAAACAAGACAACTTAATGCCGAGCACGACACCACCCTTGGCAATCGTTGACTGAAGAACTTTAGACTTACTGTTTTTCATCAATCTGGAAACGTCCACAATCTGCGTAAGCACTTCACGCACCTTGCGCTTCTCCAACTCTTTCTTGACGGCCAATAAGTTCTCCTGACGAACGCCTTCCAGTTCAACCAATTTAGGAATAAGCTTCAAATCCTGAGCGCCCTTGATCTCAACACGCTCGCCACCCTCAATAGAAACGTTCAGGTCCTGCCTGATCGAACCAAGACCACGCTTAACCTTGCCAGTGCTGCGCAACAACAAACCGAGCTTTTCAGCAACCTCAGCAGCATGATCAGGAGTCACGATATCAGGGCCTGTAGAAATCTCAATCAAAGGAATACCAAGCCGGTCAAGACGGAAAACAGTCTTACCTATTTCTTCCTTGATTATTCGCGCGCTATCCTCCTCAACAATAACTGAAGAAATGCTGATTGGACCTAAAGAAGAATCAATCTTCCCGTCAAAAGCAACCAAAGAAGTACGCTGAAAGCCAGAAGTATTGCTCCCATCAAGAATCGTCTTACGCATCACCTGAACTTCATCAACAAACTTAACCTTGGCCAACTTTCCAACCTGAATAGCAGCGGACAATACTTCAGCACGCAAGCCACGAGGAGGCTCCTCATCAAGCTCGATAAGACAACAATTATCATCGTACGCCTCATAGATATACTGCTTGCCCTTCATCGCTTCCTGCGCAGCAGCAACGTCTATTTCACCAGTTTCACCAACAACAGCTCTCAGCTTGCGCATTATTGTATAATGAGGTGCGTTCTCCTGAATAATTGAATCACACTCGCAGAACAGCTTCTTACACTCAAGCTGCTGATGAATCTCTAAACCGCACTTGATCTTTGCCATAATATTTCTCCATTTTTCTTGATAATACGAATCCTGTGCAATGGAATATTCGCCTCGTCAGCACCAACAATCATAAAACCCTCCTCGATACGCTTGATGTCAGTGTACGCCATTGACTTAAGCTTGCCAAAATCAATATATTCAATAGTGTACTCAGCTGGCTTGAGCTTCTTGTCCCACCTGATCTGGTTAAGCACATCCTGCACCGGCCTCATCGCAAAAAGCAGTCATCTGTCTCACGACTGCTGATCTCACCTGCAATATTTGCGAGCATGAACTCCACTGGACTTTTTTGTTTTAACGCCACCATTAATTTCACATAGGCGACTTCAGGAAGCATGTCAGCAAGATAAACAGCACCAACATCGATGCTTAGTTTACGCAGATTAGTGTAGACATAAGGATGAACCCGTCCATACAAAGTCTGAGAACAAACCATCACAGGAATGCCGGCCTTAACAGCCTTTTTCAGATTAGGAATAAGCGATTTAGGATTATTTGTTGGAACATGACCAAGAGCCGTAGCGGCAATCACAATACCATGAATTTTCTGTTTGATATGATAATCAATAATTCCTGGATCCATATCAGGATAAACATAGACTAATGCGACTTTTGGATCTATTTCGCGCAATGAAGGAGAACTCTTGCTGCGCTTTGGATACTCTTCATTGACAACTTCAATCGTGCCATCTGTAAACACAGCCGCCAACGGCTCATCACTAACTGACCTGAAAGCATCACGCCTTGACGTATGCATCTTCCTGACTTTAGCTCCGCGCAGCAAATGACAGAATTTGTCCTCCATAGAACCATGCATACAAACAACAACACCAGAACCATCCCACTTTGCGGCAGAAGTGACTGCACAGATAAGGTTCATGAACGCATCAGAACTGCCACGGTCAATAGATCTTTGAGCGCCTGTAATGACAACCGGCTTGTTCAGGTCTTTAAGCAAAAATGACAAGGCAGCAGAAGCAAAATGCATCATATCAGTACCCATAGTCAGCACAATTCCATCAACATCATTGATTACTTTGAGAATTTCCTCAGCCATTCTCGTCCAATCAGAAGTCTGGAAGTCCTCGGTCATAACACTCATTACTTTCTCAGCATTGATGTTAGCGACGTCCTGCAGTTCAGGACACATGGCAACAAAATCTTCAGCAGTATAGTCTGCGTAGACACCGCCAGTTCTGTAGTCAATTCGTGATGATATTGTACCACCAGTTGATAAGATGGCAACCGTTGGCAAATCGGCCTTTGGCACGAGTTTCTTTACTTTTGGAATTGGCGTCTTATACCCTTCAATAACAACTTCCTTCTTGATCTTCTTGGACTCTATGCCTATATTATAACCGGTTTTAAGCTTGAGAACAGTGATGTCTTGAGACAATAACTCTGGCCTTGGCAGTAAAATGCCCTCGAATTCCCCATCAGAAGTTGCTAATTTAACCTTGTCACCGGCTTTAGCTTTCATACATTGCATTAGGAAGTCAGCGGTTTAAAAAGGTTACCACGATGATCCAGTCAGTCTGATTTTCGAAGAAGGAACGTAGATTTCAGGCAGCTTTTTACCAGAGAAATGGTCAGCAAAGAGCTTTCCAGCGAGCACGCCCTGCGTCAAACCGTTGCCTGCGCAGCCGTATGCATAATACACGCCATTCTCGTTCGAAATTGTGAATATCCTTCTTGGAGGGAGCGCCACCAAACACTCCCACCGCCTGGCAATAGAAACATCCTGCCTTGTAAGAACAGGAAAGTAACGCATAAGCGTCTTAACCATTTTCTGCGCATACACTTTTTTATCCTTTTCTGAAGAGTTGACGGAGATTTCCCCACCAATAAAAAGACGATTATGCGAAAAACGAATTGCGTGATAAGGATAACCAGCCTCCCACAACATATGACCTCGCTTCCAACCAAGCCTGCCAGGATTCCGCAAAGGCTTTGTCATAATAACCTGCGCATTTACACTGTGCGGGCGCATCACTTTTGTTTCTGATTCAATTGCAACGATAATTTTATCTGCAGTAATAATTCCATTTGGTGTCCGGACCTGATGTTCATCCCACTTCAGGGCAGGCGTATGTTCATAGAGTTTTGCCCCATATTTTTCCGCGCGTGCAGCCATGCCTCGCACGAATTTTACTGGATTAATCAAAAAATCCTTGGACGTATACAATGCCGCTTCAAAAGTTGATGAAATTGTATCACGCAGTTTGACCTTGTCCAAGAATTTACATGGAAAACCATACTTATTGCGCGCTGCTGTCTCTTTTTTCAACCAACCTATCCACTTTTTGTCAGCAGCCACAAACAAACTGCCTGACTTCTGCATATCACACGCAATATGTTCTTTCTTGATGATTGTGGCTACAAGCCACCTGGCCTTAGCAGTAAAGGCTAATAGTTGCTTTGAAAGTTTTGGCCCAATCATCGGGACAATCTCAATCAAATCAAGGATGGTTCCTTCCAACACCATGCCCATATTCTTCCCAGCAGGACCATTAGCAATCACGTCCCTCTCAACAAGAACTGTTTTGAAACCTTTCTTGGCAAGATGATAAGCGGCAGAAATTCCTGTTATGCCACCGCCTACGATGGCAACGTCTACACGAATGTTACGCGTAAGCTTTTTGCGCGGACGATACGGAATGTCCTGCCAGAAAGACTTCATAATTAGCAAAATATTACTCCTGCTTAAAAAACTTAAGAAAATCCTCAGTAATGTAAGAAGTATCAACCTTTTCATAGCCAATCATCTTGGCAAGCTCTTTAACGCTCTTGCCAGAACTGCCCCACTTCCACATCTCTTTCAAGAATTGTCCAGCTTCCTTCTTCTCAAACCAGTTTTTGCCATATTTTTCTTCCAGTTTCTTGCGAATCATAACCTCGAATATCCAGGCACGCACATAGTCGGCCGCGTATAAGCCGGAGTCGACATCAAGCAAGTAGCTCTCGGGCTTGTAATTGATCTTTGTCGCTTTTGTAAGAAGGTCAACATACATTTTCGGAAGAGAAGTATAAGCACCCGCTATTGGCACGAACTTGTCATCGAGATTGGTCAGGTCATTCCTGTGAAGCTTGAGCTCATAAATGACTTTAGAAGCGTACCTTCTGAAAGCCTGCAACTTCTGCTCCATGATAAAGTTAGCAAAGTTTTGCGCATCTTTCTCAGACATGCTCAGATATTTCTGCAAGAACAACGTGTTTGAAAGCAAGTATTCAATGAGAAAAGCGTATGACTCAGACACGCTATGGTCGCCCAAATTCTTAAACTCGTATGATAATGACGCGTCGGTGTTGGCAAAATGCTCGGTGTGGCCAGACTCGTGCAAAAATGCCTGATAGTCATCCTGGCCGCCATGAGGCTTTATGACCAGAATGACTTCCTCGGGCACTTTTATCGGCATACAAAAAGCCCTCGGAACCTTCTTTTCCCTGTCTTCGACGTCCAACACCACATTTTTCTGGCTGTCAACCTCAAAACCAATATCACTCCAGAAACTCTTGGCGACCTGGACTAAAATTTCCTTCTTGAAGAATTGATCAAAAGGCTTTGCTCTCGCAAAATACGCATAATCATACGGCTGAGTATCCTTCAAACGAACACCAACAGACGCCATGTTCTTCTCAATCTGCTGTTTGTGCAGCGCTTCTGTTTTAACGAGAAACTCCCTCAAGTCAGAAGCAAGAGCGTCATAATCGACCTCCTTAATGAACGATAAATAATCCACGTAGGACTTGCCGGACAATTCCTTGACGAGCTCGTAAACCTTTTTCCAAGAACGCTTCTCAAAAGCAGTCAGCTTTTTCTTAACAGGCTTTGTCGCTTCATACAACATTTTCCGCTTTTCACGGATGTCCTCATTCATCAAAATAGAAGTTATCTGCCTGAAAGGAATCTGCTGGCCGTTCACATCAACAACAGCAGAAGCTTCATAAGAATTTGCCTTATCAGTAATACCTTTCAGCTGATTACCCATAAAATTGCCAACAAAAGCATCGTACAAGAGCTTGCCTTCCTTAGTGGAAATGTTTTTACTTGCCTCAGCAATGTGCTCTTTTGAGAACAAGTGCTTGAACTGCCTGTAAATCTTAGAGCTCTCAAGCTCATCCTTCTGGCCAGAACTATTCAAATAATGCTCTCTTGACAAAGCTTCATCAAACTTCTGCAAATCAGCCACTAAATGAGAGACCATTGAGCATCAAGAAAACAGGTGATATAAAAAAGTTAGTAATTAACCAAAATAAATCGGCAATTCCTGCTTCATTTCCTTCGCACGAGCGCCTCTGAAGCGCTCCCTGAGATCCTCGTACATCTTCTCCACGTCCTTTGTCATGGAAGCCGGAACTTTCTTCAAAGCCTCCTCAAAATGAGTCATGCAGACAACCTTCGCGCCGATATTCTCACGCAAAGCAAGAATGGCAGCCTCACGACAAACTGCCTCAATATCAGCGCCAACATAACCCTCAGTACGCGCTGCAAGCTCCTCAACATCAACATCCTTCAAAGGCATATCCTTCATATGAACCTTGAAAATCTCCAAACGAGCAGCCAAATCAGGCACACCAGTCAAAATAATCCTGTCAAAACGGCCAGGGCGCAACAATGCAGTATCAAGCATGTCAGGCCTGTTAGTCGCGCCGATAATCACTATATCCTGCATGCCCTCAAGGCCATCCATTTCAGTCAACAACTGGTTGACAACACGCTCAGTAACATTACTATCACTGCTCATTCCCCTACGAGGAACCAAACTATCAATCTCGTCAAAGAAAATAATTGTAGGAGCAGTCTGACGAGCTTTCTTGAAAACTTCCCTAACCGCCTTTTCAGATTCTCCAACCCACTTGCTCAACAACTCAGGACCCTTAATAGAAATGAAATTAGCCTTGCTCTCATTAGCAACAGCCTTGGCCAACATAGTCTTGCCAGTACCAGGAGCGCCGTACAAAAGAATACCCTTCGGAGGCTTGATGCCCAAACGCTTGAAACCATCAGGATGCTGCAAAGGCCACTCAACAGCCTCCTTCAACTCCTGCTTAACAATGCTCAAACCACCCACATCAATCCACTTGACATTCGGAATCTCAACCAAGACCTCACGCAAAGCAGAAGGACGCACAACCTTCAAAGCATCACGGAAATCCTTGCGCAAAACCAACAACTTTTCCAACAATTCCTTAGGGAAAGGCTCCTCCTTATCATACCCCAAATCAGGCAAAACACGCCTAAGAACAATCATAGCGGCTTCCTTTGCCAGAGCAGCAACATCAGCACCAACAAAACCATGAGTAACGGCCGCAAGCTCTTTCAAACTCACATCCTTAGCCATAGGCATGTTACGCGTGTGAATCTTGAGTATGTTCAGCCTGCCTTCCTTGTTAGGAACTCCAATTTCCAACTCACGGTCAAACCTGCCAGGACGACGCAAAGCAGGATCAAGAATATTAGGAACATTGGTAGCGGCAATAACAACAACCTTGCCACGAGACTTCAAACCATCCATCAAAGCAAGCAATTGCGCAACAACACGCCT
>CAZCCU010000022.1:0-15522 GCA_964497645.1 uncultured Methanosarcinales archaeon | reverse complement strand
AATGGCACGAAAAAACACCAACAAAAGAAGAAGAACAAAAAGCGATAACAGAACTCAGATGAAAACAAGCAAAGACGGATATAGAGAAGCACTCAGCGAACTCGCTGAAAAAAGAGATGACATAACAACAGAGCAAAACATCTCAGCAGCCATAGGACTGGCACTAGAAGGAAAAACGCCATTTATAGAAGCCTGCGCAGCGCTTGGAAAAAACTGGGACGTGATAAGAGAAGCCAGCCACAAAAACATCAACATCAAAATAATAGACACAGAACACGACAAAGAAGACGTTGCATTACTACGCGCACTGCCAAACATCACAATCATCACACCAGCAGACTACCACGAAGCAAAAAAGGCAACACTGGCAGCAGGAATAATCAAAGGACCTGTCTACATCAGACTTGCCAAAGAAAAAGCCTACGCGACAACAGCAAAAACACAATTCACACTAGGAAGAGTTGAAATCATGCGCGCAGGAAAAGACTGCACGATAATAGCCAGCGGCACAGCACTGCACGACGCGCTAATAGCCGCAGATAAATTGTCAAAACAAGAAATCGAATGCACTGTACTGAACTGTCACACAATACAGCCTTTTGACAAACACGCAATCATTGCAAGCGCACGCCTAACCGGCTGCATGGTCACGGTTGAAGAACACACGCCCGGAGGACTCGGAAGCGCCACTGCAGAAGTCCTAAGCCAGCACGCGCCAATACCACTCCAGATAATCCAAAATGAAGGCTTTGCCGCCATCATGAAAGCAGCAAAAAATGCAGTCCTGCAAAGATGCGAAGCAGTCTGCACAGAAATCCCAGAAGAACACGGAAGAAAATTATATCCCTCAATACAACCAGACCTCTACTTCAGACTCCACAGAGGAGGCACGATCAAAAGCATCCCAGGACTGCACAAAGCTCTCGTAAAAATGGACAACGAAACATTCTCACACCACTGCAATGACCACAAGAACGACTTCAGCACATGGGTGAAAGATGTTTTCAAAGAACCAGCGCTTGCCAAAAACCTTGAAAAAGCGCATACGCGCATTGGAATGGCACTGGCGCTTGCCAGGTGGCTGACATGAAAATAACAGTCTACGGAAAAACACCAGAAAGCAGAGCGCAATTGCTGAAGGCAGCAAAAAAAGCAGGATTCACATACGACGAGAAAAAGCCAGACTTGGTCATATCTTACGGAGGAGACGGAACATTCCTCTGGGCGGAGCGACGATATCCTGGTGTGCCAAAAGCACTGTTCAGGTACAGCAAAACGTGCAAAAAATGTCACAATCTGCCGATTGACCATGCTTTAGAGCTAATTAGAAAGAGAAAATACAAAATAGTCACTCATCCAAAACTTGAAGCTAAAATAGATTCAACAATATTAGTTGGAACAAACGACATTGTAATCAGAAACGCAATGCCAACACACGCAATAAGATTCAAAATCACGATAAACGGAAAGAAAATAAATGAAGAATTCATCGGAGACGGAATAGTAACGGCAACACCATTCGGCTCAACAGCATACTTCCACAGCATAACCAAGAAAACATTTGCAAAAGGTATTGGAATAGCATTCAACAACACGACAGTCGAGCATCCGCCAATACTTCTTCCAGAACGCGCAAAAGTACAACTGACAATGACACGCGGAGAAGCATTCTTAGTCGCGGATAATGAACCAAGAATGGTTGTGTTAACGCCGGGAAAACAAGTAACGATAACAATCAGCAAGAAAAAGGCACGAGTAATTAATTTTTAAAATGATAAAAACAGCATTAATCATTGCCATCACACTATTATCAGCCTACTTGAACTTAAACCGCATAACAGTCACAGGATTCATTCTCTCAACAATCATTACCAGCGGAGCAATATCAGGCATTCTATATCTCCTAATTATAACATTCAGAAGATTTGCTGGCCACAACTTTGTGAAAAGCATTCTTATGACAGCGTTAACAATCTTAACATTATTTGTGATATTGATTTGGTATGCGACACAAGGTAACTGGTACGCATGCACTGAGATGGTTGTCATGCCGGAATTCAGAACAAATATTTTGACAGGTGCTTGCGAGTTTCAGATCTTCAATGCCATGCGCTCATGTTATGGAACAGCACCATGGTATTACACACCAGATTGTGAAATTTCACGAGAAGAGAAGGTAATAATTATTAAAAACGCATTTAGCTCGAAATACAAAACATCGCATGATATCTTGATAAGTGAATGCGGAAGAATATGCCGTGATTTCCCTGCTGATTTCTGCAAACGAAAGATATTCAATGAATTATACTGCAGGGATATAATGCCTTGTGTGAACGCCGCTTGCTAACTGATTTCTAAAGCAACAAGAATTATACAGTTCTAATACTCACTAAAAGTCTCAGTCACCATCTTAGCCTGCTTAGGAGGCGGGTTGAAGTTTGAAGGCGGAGGAATCCTGCCCAATAACACAACAGGGCCCGGCGAGACATCAATATCATCATACGGCTCAACAGTAATCTCAACCCACTCGTACGGATCAAAATACGTATCTGCCTTGTACCATAACTCGCCAACACCGCCAAACAGTGTAGTAAACGTGCCAACCGACAATCTGTAACCAGTATCAGCATCAACAAGCCACGCCTCAAACTGCGAGTCAATCCTGTCTGAAGGCTCCAAATCTTTAGTAGTAATGGTCACCTGCGCCCGCGGATACCCATACCACGTCGAACTTCTAATCTTTGCAGTGCCACGCGCGTAAAAAGGAGCATAACCGCCTCTGCCAACGCCCTTGTAATCCTCAACACCAACAGGGTTCAAATATACCATCGAATCAATCCGCGCAAAATTCACTCTCGGATCATAATGCGTAACACGCTCAACACCAACGCGCTCAACACCATAACGCCTGAACTCCCAATCAAAAGGACTAGTATATTCATCATGGATAGCAACAACTGACAAACTCAACAGCAATACCGCCATTACGATAATGAATTTTTTCATCTTAACCTGTCAAACTCCGACGTCGAAGGCGTCGTGTCAATTCTTGGCTTGTTGATATCGCCCATCAAAATAATCTCGCCAGGACTCGGATCCGGATCTGGATACAACTCCTTCGTAACCATAACGTGCTCAAACATATGGACAAGACGCCGGATTTCCATATTATTTATTTGCGAAGTCAGACCAATACCGCTTTTCATAATACCTATGCTCAGAGCGTACTCAGTTTCATCATCCGTCAGCCACGCCTCGTACACGTAGCCGTCTTCAGCAGGCTGCAGGTTCTGCACATTAACGAATATCTGCGAGCGCGGCAACGGCTTGTTCAAACCAGCACCATACTGGTTGCCAGTGCTCAAGATACGCGCAACGCCCCTCGCAATAACCTGATCATAACCAACCAATTGCTCAACAGGACTGTATGGAAGCAGATCAATCGCGCGGTCAAGACGCGCATAGCCGCGAATGTCGGGATCAAAATTGCTGATGAAGGAAGGATCGCGCCCTCTGTTGGAAAAAGTATTTGTATCAAGATTAAACACAGATGAAAAACCGCTCTTGGAGCCAGTATTCGTAACGCGGTGAGTTGGACCCTTCATGCCGTAATTGACAAACTCGCGCTGATAATCAGCGCCAAAATAACGCTCTCTTGTGTACGGGTCGTAAACTCTTCTGTCCTTAGCCAGCTGGCCAGCATAACCGTAGAAATTATCATCGTACACCTGAAAGTCATGAATGGCAAGAACACTAACAGCAAGCAACATAATCAACAGAATAACAACTGCAAATTTGCTCACTAGTACGCACCTCTTTCAACTCAATCATAGAAAGCGAGCTTTATAAATGTTGCGCATAGGCACTTTAGTCGTTAAGTAGCCACTATGCAGTGGTTAAATATGGAAAGATTTATATAGTTTCAAACACGAGAATATTTGAGGTGCTATATGGAACAATCAACCCAAACACAGTACAAACTAGGGTATAAAGGGCAAGCAGAACTTACGCGAGAACAGTTGAGCGAACTTCTAAAAATAGGACTCCCAGACTATATACCATCAGATAATTTATGGGCAAGACTCAGAGCTGCTATTGATAAAACACCTCAAGACAAGCCAAAAGCAGAGTAAGGAACGATGCATCTTCTAACATTGCGACACCCAACCGGACTTTTCGCAGCAGCACCAAACGCGAAAACAGGTTACCACAGAGTTTGGATCAGAGACAACATCTACACCACACTTTGCCTGCCAGACAGCGAGGCAGAAAAAACAATATTTGCACTGCTCGACATTCTCAAAAAACACTCTTACAAAATAGACTGGATGATAAAACAGCCAACAAAAGAAAGCTACAGGTACATACATCCTCGTTATGATGAACACGGAAAAGAAATTCCTGAACCATGGGGAAACAAACAGAACGACGCAATCGGCGCGCTACTCTGGAAAATCGGAGAATTAGACAAGAAAGGCATAAAACTGAGAACTGGAGACAAAGAAATTGTGCAAAAGCTAGTTCATTATTTGCAAGCAATAGAATACTGGCATGACACAGACAACGGCATGTGGGAAAACGCAGAAGAAGTGCACGCCAGCTCGATAGGGGCGTGTTTGGCAGGACTATTATCAGTACAGCACATTGTTGAAGTTCCACTGCACTTGATCGCGCACGGAGAACACGCATTAAGAACAATGCTGCCAAGAGAAAGCAACACAAGACACGCTGACTTCGCACTGCTGTCATTAATCTGGCCGTACAAAGTAGTTACAGCACAGGAAAGAGCAACAATCCTGAAAAATATTGAAGAACAATTAGTCAGAGAAAAAGGAGTCATCAGATATTCAGGAGACGACTACTACAACAACGGCAAAGAAGCAGAATGGCCATTAGGCCTGGTCTGGCTTGCAATTATTTACAAAGAAGAGCCACACAAATACCATTTCTATCTCAACAAGGCAAGAGAAGCTATGAATGAGCATGGAGATTTTCCAGAAATTTATTACGGCGGAACTTCTACGCACAATGAAAACACGCCATTAGCATGGGCGATGAGCCTGATGATGGTGGCAGAAAAATGACGCTCTTTTATCATGGCACACCAGCGCAAAACACTCTTTTGATTGCAAAAGATGGAGCAATCCTTTCACCGTGGGAGCAAAAAATAGAATATCTGCACCGCTGCAAAGAGCAAGAGCCTGATATTTATGATTACATTTTGAAAAATTTTAGTAAAAGAGGAATAACCGATGTTGAAAAAATTGCACTTGAGCTCGCGAAGCCAGGCTATGCTAAACGCGAAATAGAACATCGAGTGAAATGCGTCTCACTAACTTCAGACCTTTCGGTTGCTGCTGCACACCCCCGCGATGTAATACTCGGCATAGAATTGGACAGCCCTCCACAACACGTGCTCTATGTACCAAGACGCGTGCCATTAGACATGCTCAAAGAAGTCTATCTGAAAGAAACTGCACTTCCTCTAGAGAACAGAATATTATTCGCTTTTGAACGATACAAGCCTATATTCAAAAGAGCAAGTGGCTGAAAAATGACAGAGCAACGACAGAATACAATAACGTTTTTATACCACACTCACTAAAACAGCCTTAATGGATTATTTGGCCCTGCGCGAGCAGCTGGAAAAAAGAGGACTATTGAACAAGACGCCTTGGTATTATGCCATAATTATTTCCCTCCTGACAACCTTTTTCGCCACATCATGGATCGTATTTTACCTCGTACAAAACACGTTCATCAGAACAATCATCGTTCTCATCCTTGGATTTCTGTGCGTTCACATCGGATTCATAGCGCACGACGCAGGACACAAAGCAATCACCGATAAACAATCAATAAACAGCATCATCGGCCATATCACAATGACTTTTATCAACGGCATATCATGGTCATACTGGTCTGACCACCACAACACACACCACAAAGACCCCAACCACCCAGAAGACCCCGATGCAAATTATTTGATAACGGCATTTGACGAAGACCAAATCAAGAAGAAGAACAGACTCACCAGATTTTTCGTCAAACACCAATCCATCTTCTTTGTGCCAATGCACCTACTGACCACGTTCAGCATGACAATCAACTCAATCATACACTCAATCAAGAAAAAAAGAGCCACTACAATAACAGAAATCACCCTGTTAATGCTACACTTCGCCTTTTGGATAGCGCTTCCCGGGTTTTTCATCGGATTCTGGAATGCGGCCATGTTCTACACCATAGCATCATTCCTCAGAAGCTTATATTTCGCCATGGTTTTTGTCCCAAACCACGTCGGAATGCCAATGATCAAGCCCGATGCGAAATTATCATTCATTGAAAAACAAACAATCACGGCACGCAACATCACACCCTCCTGGCTCAAAGACTTCATCTTCGGAGGACTGAACTATCAAATAGAACACCATCTTTTCCCAAACATGCCGCGAAAAAACCTTGGAAAATCACGAGAAATAGTCAAAAAATTCTGCATGAATACAAAACTAAAATACGAAGAAGTCGGATTTCTAAAATGCTACAAAGACATATTCTCGCACGTGCACAAAATAAGCAAACTTGCCTGATTACTAAGCATACCTGATAACGCACTGGCCGTCAACACAATCAAAACCAGACATTCTCGGCATCTGATCAGGAGGCACGCACAAAGCGCTAACAATTGAACACGGAGGCTCTCCGCACCTGTCAGAATAATACACAGGAGGCTTGTGCAAGAAGTTTGTCGGACCAGCAATCATATAAGGACCGCACGGACCTTTAACGCCCATGAGCTGACAGTCATCTTTCTTAAAACACGCATTATCATAACACTGCTCAGGAGCCTCTCTCCAAGTACTATCCTCGCACAGCCAATGAGCACTTGACAGACTGGTTTCAGGACACGGCGCGAAATCACACGAAGGAGAAATTCTTGCAACATAAGTTCCATCCGGACATTCTTTCACATCAGCAGTGCACATGACCTGATCCTCTCCAGGACACGGCGCGAACTCGCAATTCGGACCAGTCCTGCCAACACCACTTCCATCCGGACAGAGCTTAGCCTCTTCAGTACACGCTTTTGGCTGATTCCAGCCCTCACGAGGAACATTCTGACATTCATGATTAATGCACCTAGTTTCCAAATGGCCCGCAATACCTGTACAAAAGTCAGGACAGTCCCTTGAAACATCAACATATTTAGACGCGTACAATTTATTTCCGACAAAACAATTATCCGTATTCCTAACAATACCGCCGCACGTGCAATCCGCATCCACATTGCACAACAAAGGATCCTCCAGCATATTGCCAGAAGGAGGCCGCTCTTTAGGCTGCGGAGGAACAACCGCACAAGCAACTAAAAATAAAAGAAAAAAACTAACCGATCTCATAACTCACGCTCACCTGCGCGCTGATGCGGACGTCTTGCGGAGAGACTTCTGTTGTCGGAACTTCCATTCCACCCATATCCGCCTTTGCCATCATTGATTCACGATAGAACGGCATGACAACATAGCTGTTCTCAGACAAGCTCAAAACCTTGCCAAGCCTGACACCAGCACCATCTGCCAATGCCTCAGCCTTACTGCGCGCATTCTGGGTAGCTTTTCGCAAAGCCTCAGTCTTCACTTCATTCTGCTTTTCATCAGACAATTCAAAACTAATGCTTTCAACATTATTCGCACCAGCCTGAACGCCAACATCAAGCAGAGGACCAACCTTCTCAAGATCCTTTGTTGAGACGACAAAAGCATTGCTTGCACGATAACCCCTGTCAACAGTACGCTGCTTCTCCTGATCCCACTCCTGCACTTTCTCAATTCGGTAATCAACAGTTTCAAGCTCATTAGCTCTGACGCCAGCCTGAGTCAATGCAGCCTTTACGCTCGCACCTATCTCCCGGTTTCTCAATTGCGCGTCCTGAGCAGTCAGACTCATCGTTTCAATCCTGAAACGGAGCTTCGCCAAGTCAGGAGCAACATCAAACTCAGTATTGCCCTGCACAATTATAGCATTCTGGGACTGCTGTCCAGGCTGCTCCATTATAACTCTAGTCTCACACGCTGTCAAAGCAATTAAGACCGCAACCAAAATCAACATTACATTTTTCATTTTTAATCACCTTTTTTTGATAATATGAGCGTTAATAAATACCCTATTATTTAGTAAGGGAATTGCCTAACTCTTTTTATATTATTCTGTTCTAAGCCATACTCATGGCTTCATAAACAACTGTCGGCGAGCCAGTCACGCTCAAGACGATTATCAAGCCTACCAACATAATCACGAGCCATAAAACCGTTGAGATCAATGCCAAAACGCCCGCGAGCCAACTTCCAGTTTTAACCCCAACAAACAAAGCAGGGCCGAAAACCCAAACAATAAACCACACAACACCAACAAGCAAAAGCATGGGAATGAGGAATTCTGAATGACGATAGCCCATCCAATTATTAATATTCTTAATAACAAAAACCAACAACCACCAGCTGACAATCAAAACAATAGAGGACACAAAACCTGCCAAGATAACCAAAACAGGAGTTCCCCGCACTTTAATTCTTACCAATTTTCTCACCACCATCATACTGCCAGCCAACAAGCCAGCAATTATCAGCAAAGTCACAAAAATCGACCACTTCTGCAGCAAGAACCTGCTCTCAGCATAATCGCCCTGTACGCGGAAAGACTCCCAAGGGTCAAGACCGCGGGTTTCCTTGACCCAGCCAGGCTCGTACATTATTCTGTTGCTCGCATCAGAAAGCTCCTGGCTTGGACCGGCAGACATCTTCTCAGCAGCGGCAAAAGCGCCAAAAGCGGCAGGCTGATAGTCAACCTCGGCCTTTTGGCCTTTCAGATAAAACCCAGGCTCGACATTCACAGACACGCGCACATTATTCGTGTCCAAACCCCACTTCAAAGTTTCAACGTCAAAATTCCAAACGCCAAAAGATTTTTGCGCGACATCAGCAGACTTGTAATAAACAAGAAGCGCGCCCTGAGCCTGCGATGGAATCTCCTCGGCGAACGAGATAGTGACTTTAGTGCTTTTGGAAAGAGTCTCTTTTGGAGCGTCGATAGGAACATAAGTGGACGGGTAACCGATAACTTCCTGATAACTAACGCAGCGCTGCTCCTGACGCATGCACGGTTTCTCAAAAGTGACGCAATCGCCAGCACCGCCAGGACCCCAAGCAGTGCAGACGCTCTGCGGAGAATATGCGCCACAATAATTTTCCCACTGTGTGCACTGCTGCTGTCTTGTAGGAATCTCCTGCAGGAGAACAAGAATTCTAACTGAAACTCCCGGAATTTCCAGCGTGATATTCTTCAACGGCTCTTTTCCAGAATTATAAATTTGCAATTTAGCGGCAACCGAAGCCTCTCCCTCGCCGTCCAAAAAAACAGAATACCACTGATTGCTGCCAAAACCAGAATGGTCAGGATATGGTCTTGGCATCATTTCCATAGCGCTGGCTGAAACAACGCACAACAAAATCATCAACAATATTTTTCTCATAAATTTTCAGAAAGACGAGCTTTGATAAATATCCTATTTTTTAGTAAGGGATTTGCCTAACTGACGCTTGTACTGCGCAGCCTTCACAAAGAAATACACCAGCACAATCAGGAAGACCAAAGACAAAACACCGAAAATAGTCATCCACGGCATTGGCTGAACTGGCGCGATTGCAGCAACATCGGCAATTGCCTCCAACGTCTGAGCTTCCATCGCAGGCGCGCTCATTGCCATCTTTGACTCTGCCGCACCAAACTGCCCGACAGATGAGCTGAACATAGTAACAATCCCTCCAGCAAAACTCAGAATAAACAACCCCAGCACAATCCAAATCTTCATCTCCTCAGGATTAAGAACTCCTTTTCCTTTTTTTGATAACGAATAGTATTTCCACTTCCTACCTTCCTCATGACGTTCGACAAGCCCTGCTTTCTCCAACGCATCAAGATGCTCCTTAACAGTCGGAGTAGAAAGACCAAGCACGACAGCAATCTCAGTCTGCATATGACGACGCTGGCCCAACAATTTCAGAATATCAACCCTCGTACCACTAGCCAACGCTTTGAACGTTTCCTTATCAAGACGGATATCCATGACAATAAAACAGCAAGCACGCTATATTAAGATTATGATTTCTTAAGGTTTTCTCCGAACAATTCCTCAATCATCTCAGCGTACATCGCAGCGCTCCAAGCCTGCGCGAGAGAGCCAGCAGACTTGAATTCAGAAGCGCTGCTCAACTCCGCATGATGGCCGACAACGCCTTCGTATAAGATCTCCTGAGTGCTGGATTTCAGAATGTGCTGAATATGATTTTTGTACTTCTTCTTGTCAAAAGCGAACAAAACAATCGCGGCCAAATTATTCAGCCAAAACCAGCTGTCACCAGAATGATAACTCTTCGGGTTTTCGCCAGTATGATTTGCGACAAAAGACGGATGGGCCTGATCCAATGTCGCAATACCACCCCAATCCAGCCACAATTTCGGCAACACACGGTCAAAACAAGCAATCCAATCCTTCTTTGAGAGCAGTTCTGGATACGCATATGCGGCGATGAACAAATTTGGGCGGATCGTATCATCATCAGAGCCGTCAGCAAGATAATTTTGCCTCCAGAATAATTCCTTCACACGCGCTCTCAATTTTTGCTCCAATGAAGATTCTTTTCCGAACAACCGCAGCAAACGGCACGCTGCCAATGTCAAAGCCTGAATTTCAATACGCGCGCCAGGACGATCAATGCTGTCCATCCAAGTCTCTCTTGCGCCATTAATGACCAGACCATCCTGCAGACTCCTCTCAACTTCCTTCAAAAATAATTCAAGCTTTTTCAACAACCAGTCACGCTCATTCTTTTTCAACTCAGAAAAATAATCTTCAAAACGCAAAAACAGCCAGCCAGCATCAGCAATAGAAGAAGTCAGCGTGCCAGGCAGTTTGCCGCCAGGCAGCAATTTTTCCAACCAAGAGAACAGGATCACTTTTGCCAAACTCTTCTGACCAGAATGCAGCAATGCTTTACTCGAGATTAACTCGTCACGCGCCCAGCGCTGATGAAACCATGGCAAACCAGCATACAAACCATGATTAGAACGCAAACACGCCAAAGAATACCGCGCGCACTCTGAAGCAACACGCATATCCTCATTCTTTATTTTCGCACCTGCAATCACTTCAGCTGAATACTTCTCAGCATCTTCAGCAAGCTCTTTTTTCCTTCGCCATGAATTCTTCGCAATACTTAACGCCTCATCCTTTGACTTTGAAAACGCCATTACAAAACTGCCATGCGCCCTGCAGCCGCGCAACACCCACCGAGAAAAAGGCAGGCTATTGCGCAATTCATCATAAGTATAATGCTGTTCTTCCCACTGTTCTAATTTTTCAAACTCACACCCGTAAAACGCGAGCCAGAAATTGTACTCGCCATGCTCATCACTTTCCCTATCATCATGCTTTTTCGCAAAATGAACCAACAACGCCTTGTCCTGCACGACATACTCGTACTGCCTGCCCCACACCCGATTATCGTAATTCAGCTTGCAATCGAATAAAACATCCACTTTGGCAGGCTCTGAAAGCTCATAAAAAAAGGCAGGCAAGCTTCGCGCAAACCAAAAACTCTCCTGAACGCCCTCACGGTCTCTTGTAACCTTCCACAATTCATTCAGGATTGCGCCAGGCATTCCTTTCAATTCTATATGCGCGATTGTTTTGAAAATTTTATCCTGATTAGAAAAGAACACTCCCTGATAACGCGATTTAAGACCGAAGAGCGCAAAACTGCCAGCAGTGTTTGATACTAGTAAGCTCATTCCTCGCCCCTATACCACTTTGCAGCTTCCTCCGGCGCAACAGAATTAATAATAATACCAGAGCCTAACTCGAAACCAGCCCAGATGGCAGCACGCGGGCAGACTTCGATGTGAAAATGAAAGTCCTGACCTTTTGGACCATACTGAACAAGCATATTATAATCAAGATTGCCCTCGTGAACTTTTCTCAAAACTTTTGAGACAACATCAGCAAGACCCGAAAAATTGACATTTTCCAATCTCGCAATATGATTCTTCGGGAAAACCCAGATCTCATAATTGAACCTCGACGCGTATGGAGTGAACGCGACAAAATCAGCATTCTCAAAACACAAACGACCGCTGTTCTTCTCTGATTCAACAACAGCACAATACGGGCAAGAAATGAACTTGCGCATTGAATCCAATTTATTCTGAAGTTCAGGAGGAACAACAGTCGTTGCCATAATCTGCGAATGAGAATGCACAATAGAAGTGCCCCCAAGATAACCATGATTCTTGAAAACATTCACGTACGCAACATCAGGCTTTGACTCCAGCTCAACAATCCTTCTCGCATAAACATGCAGAACCTGATCAATATCCTCAACAGGCAACTCGGCAAGCTGCCTGTCATGCCTTGGCGTTTCAACAACAACTTCATGATAGCCATACGAACCCGCAAACGTGTAAAACCTGTTGTCTGTCTTCGGCAAAGCCTGGCCTTCAGGCTTCAGCGCAGCAAACTTGTTCTCAAACCAGCGCAGCTGCCAGCCCCCATTATGAACAATCCTTCCGATCTCAGATGGAGTCAGGCTTTCGCTGCCAGGACAGAAAAAACACTGCCCAGGCTGAACAGTAGTAACCGCTTTCTGCAGTTCGTGCGGACGCTTGCCACGGGCAGTAGAAATAATAACCCAACGGTCGAGCACGTAATCCTTTCTTAACTCTCCCACTGTTCACCTCTTTTTACAAAATAAAAAAAGACCAGCTGCTTTCGGCGCTGCCTCTTTACCGGTTTTACAGCCTAAATCGCTTTATAAATCTTTAGCCAGTGCACATGAAGCCATTACCAGTATACACATTACGCAACCAAAAGATTTAAATACAATACACGCCCAAACTACCTAAATGAAAAGAGGTGAGCAAGGCAGTATAGCCGTTGCAGTGCTGAGCATCATCAGCGTTGTGGGCGTGCTCGCTACACTCACTTTGTTCATGCGACAGCCCATCGGGCAAGTCACACAGGACAGCAGCGTTTATCCGACGGTGCAAATCGGCACCCTGGCAATCGTGTGCGAAAACGCGATGCAGGAAGTCTACTTCCTCGGATACAGCGGAGAATATGGAGTATACTGCTGCCCAGAGCACATGATCGGGCAGAACGAGTGCAAATTCCCGAAAAAAGTCTTTATAAGAACATAGCGCGCAAGCGCAGGAGGAGATAATTATGGCAGACAAAAAAGAAGTGAGCATCTTACTTTTAGGCATCGTGGCCATATTGGCGATAGTCGGCCTCGTGTTATTGTTTACAAGTCCGGCAGCAACTGGAAAAGCGTTTTTCCCGCCACCATTACCGCCTGATGTTTCATACCCGGCACCAGTTGGGTACGAACCAAGTATCAGCGGCGGACAAGCATCCGGAACAGGATACGGCAATGCAATACTCATTCCATCTTTAGAAGGCTCAAACCTTCCACGCTGTCCAAACGGCGCAATCAGAACACGCCAGCAGGGCAACATAGCATATGAAGCAATCCCAGGAAAACTCTGCGACTGGTTCTATTGCCCAGGCCTAGCAGACAGCACTGACCCAGACGCAAAGCCAATACTTGCCTGCGCTGATGTATGAATGAAGAAAGCGTTGGCTTGATTATTTTTGCTCTCATCGCGCTAGGCGCGGTGTTTGCTTTTATTCTTGTATTTGGCGGACCGCCAGCAGACACAGGGTACCTATCAGGAGAACAGCGCCCAGCAGTCAGCTGGTTCAAAGTAAGAGATGCGTACGACGCGTGCAATCATGGCAGCATGTGCGAAGACGGCCTGCCAGGAATACCAACAGGAAACTACGACGAATTGCGTGAACTCTATGAATGCAGGTGCCAGACAAGCAACCCGTCATTCCTCTTCTGGAGAAGCGCGTACAGCTGGGGATAATATGAATAAAAAAGCAAACCTATTGACAGTTGTTGGAGTAGTAGCAGTATTATTCATCGCTGGATTCGCATTTCTAAACGGAGCCAGCATCACAGGACAATTCCACAACAGCGGACACAACCCGCAACAAAATCAACAATGCATACAAAACTGCAATGGCCAACTAAACACGTGCAATGCTGCTGCTGATGCATTCTACACTGCACAAATTAACCAGTGTAATACAATAACTGATCCAGCACAAAGAAGACAATGCCTCAAGAATGCCGCACAAACTTATGCATCATTATTGCAAAGCTGTTCTAACCAGCACAACACGTGCGTTCAGGCATGCTAGGCCGGCTACTTTTAATTTTTTAATTCCAAAACTTTTTATTCTCGACGAATTGCACCATATTAATGCACCCATTAATACCGGACAAACTAAAGGAAATACTTGCCAAAGAAGGCATAACGACTTTCAGACCAGCGCAAGAAAAAGCATTGAAAGCAGGACTATTGGAACATAAAAGTCTCTTAGTCTGCACGCCAACTGCAAGTGGAAAAACATTGATTGCGGAAATGGCTGCGATGAAGAACATAATTGAAGGAAAAGGCAAAGTCATCTATATTGTCCCACTAATTGCGCTCGCAAACGAGAAATACAAAGAATTCAAAAGAAAATACGGACACCTTTGCAAGATAGCTCTCAGCATAGGAGACTTAGACAGCTCAGATCCGTATCTGGTAGAATATGATTTCATAATCTGCACGGCAGAGAAGCTGGATTCTCTTATCAGACACCACTCGCCATGGCTGAGCTTTGTCTCGCTCATAGTTATTGATGAAATACACCTGATAAATGATGTAGAAAGAGGGCCAACACTTGAAATTTTAATAACTGTGATGAAAAAAGTACTCAAGAACGTGCAATTAATTGGCCTGAGCGCGACAATCGGCAATCCGGATGAATTAGCCGACTGGCTCGGAGCAACACTAGTTGAGGATAAATGGAGACCAGTCCCTTTGAAAAAAGGAACATTCTATGGCGGCGAAGTCGACTTTATAGAAGAAGCTTGATGGCGCACACGCTCAGCCCCAATGGTATTGCTGTTGCCAAAAAACCAACCAGCACACCAGTGTAATCAAGCTCGAACAATTCTTTCCCAGCACGGAACAACGTCACAATACCAAGAACATAACCATACGCTACCAGCAACGAGGAAACAACAACGCCAAACGGAACAAACAATATTGCGCCTGCAAAAAACAGCATAATAGCAGGAGCGACCATTGCCAAGACTAATGTTGCAAGACCATCATAATACCCGCCCTTGCCGTCAAGCACGTGCATTGCAACAGAAAAGAAAAACGCGACAACAAGATGAGCTATGATTAACGCGAACAAGAGACCAATGATGCCATTCACAAGAGTATTTGCAGTAAGAACCTCACGGAAATAACGCCACGCGATAAAAAGAACACCAACAGTCTCGAATAAAGAAGCAGTCAGCAAGTACATCAATATTCTTGCATAACTTTGCCTCTTAGATTTTCTTA
>CAZCCU010000021.1:0-17197 GCA_964497645.1 uncultured Methanosarcinales archaeon | reverse complement strand
CCAGGAGACATTTACTGGCAGAACACAGACAAACCGTTACAGGAAGTCGCGAACATCATAACAAACAGCATATTGGCAAAACGCGCGCCATTAGTCATCGTGGATACACACTATGCTGCATACTACAAACCCAACGGCTGGCAGGCATGCTGGAGCAGAGAAAGCCTAGACAGGATAGCCTCTGCGGCACACGTGAACAGTGTAAGCCTATACCTCATTGATGCATTACCAAGCGAAGTGTACGATCGGAGAACAAAAGACCAAGAAAAAAAACGCAGATTAGACATGGACTCAGTTGTCGCAGAACTAATCCTGAGCAGAAGATACTTCGAACAAGCTTGCGCACACTTCAGACAATACAACATGCTCAGCAACAGCGCAACCATAGCAAATCATGAACAAAAGAAAGCCACAACAGAGCTGGACAAACTCCTAGCTCAAGAAGTGGTTGAACGGAGGGAACCAGCATGAAACTAAAATATTACGGAGTAAGAGGAAGCATACCAGCACCAGGACCAGAAACAGTCAAGTACGGAGGAAACACCAGCTGCGCAACGGTAGAAACAGACGACAGCCTAATCGTATGCGACGCCGGATCAGGAATAAGAAAACTAGGACTGGAATTAATGGCAAAAGAACACGGAAAAGGACAAGGCAAAGCGCACGTGCTAATCAGCCACACGCACTGGGACCACATACAAGGATGGCCATTCTTCGTGCCAGCATACATCAGAGGAAACGAGTTCCACCTTTACGGGGAAAACAGACTTGGAAAATCAGTCCAGGACGCGATAGACGGCCAGCAAGAACCGCCATGCTTTCCAGAAGACGCGAAATTCGCGGCAAACCTGAACTTCCATGAACTCAAAGAATGGCAGCCATTCGAAATCGGCTCGGCCAAGATCACTCCAGCACGGCTCAACCATCCAAACGGAGTCTTCGCGTACAGAATCGAGCACGGAGGAAAAAGCATAGTGTACGCAACAGACACAGAACACTACTCAGTGCCAGACGGAAAACTGATCAAACTGGCAAAAGACGCAGACGTGTTAATCTACGACGGACAATACACGCCAGAAGAATACCCGCAAAAACAGCGATGGGGACACAGCACATACGAAGAAGGAATCAAAATAGCAAAAGCAGCAAACGTCAAAGAACTCCACTTGTTCCACCACGATCCGGCACATAGCGATGAAACTATTGACAAAATCGTTGAAAGAGCACAAAGAGAATTCCCACGAACAAAAGCAGCAAGAGAAGGATACGAACTGAATCTGGACTGCGATACAAAAGCACGCGAGCTTGCAGCAGCAGGAGAAAGAAAATGAGCTTAGTATTGAAAACGCTAAACCATGGAGAACTCGACAACTGCGGATTCTGCAAGCCGCACACCGCATACCTGCGCATCGGAGACTACGAAATACCAACACGCGAGTTCACAGGATTCGCCGCATACGTGCTAAGCGGAGGAAGACAAGGATGGCAAAAAACACCACCATACATCATGCAGGCAGTCAGCAAAATCAGCCAGCACGTAGAAATACCTGAAACAGGACTGGACTTGCGCCTGGCAAAATGCAGACTATGCGAATACCCTGAACAAATCGGAGAAACAATCAGAATCGGCAAGTATGAAATCAAAACAGAAGAATTCGCGCGCTTTGCTGCGCACGTAATAATAGGAGGAGTATTCGGCTGGGGAGAAACACCGCCCTACATCATCAAAGCAGTGCAAGAAGTAAACAGAAAAGTCAGCTAAATATTCCCGCAAGCCAGTTGAAAATACTCTTGAAAAAGTTCGCGATGCCAGAAGTGGCTTTAATGCCGGGCTCCTCAGTGAAATCCTTTGCTGTAACATTCACATCAGTAATCTCAGGAGTCTTAAACTCCTGCTCAATCCCTGCAGAGATATTCGCCTTCGCCTCCTCTTTCTTCGCCAAAGCAGCCTGTTTCATAGCCTCAATCTCAGCAGGAGTCAACTCCTTAACACACTTGCACGAAGAACAAACATTACCAGCAGGACAGTCCGTATCCCCCTCACAATCCTCAGTAGGATGCTTGTAACCATCACCGCACTCGGGAGGAATATCACGGACGTTCTCCAACGCGGCAGCCGCAATCTTGCACTTACAATCAGCCTGGCAAGTGCCATACTCCTGAGAAGTTTTCCCAAAACAAATGCTGTTAGGAGGATCACACTCCTCACCCTTGTCCTTTTCCCTTAACTTATTACCACACGCACTAACAGGCAGGGACGCAGCACTTGTTTGATTGCTTGAAGCGCCTCCAGACCCTCCTACACATTCACCATTCTTACACTTCTCATAACCCCGCTTGTCACAATCATAAACATCAGATTTGCGCTGGCCATCCTGGCAGAAATATTCCTTCAAAAAAACACTCTCGGCCGTTGAAACACCATCCTCAGAAGTCAAACACGTATCACTCTGAGTAGTCAAACCATACTTAACGTCGCCCTTCACTTTCAAAGCAGCATCTGTGCCCCTAGAACCGCCACTATCAGTATCATTGCAAATATCAGGAGGCGTCTGATTCTGGGCAAGAACAATAGTAGAAAGAACAATGACGATCGCCAATACAATCCATCCACGCATAACACTCACTGATATTTTCGCATATATAAAGATTACTTCTGCTTAAGCGCTATCTTATTCGTATTACCATATATAGTCTTCGTGATAACACCGCGCTGTTCCAAGTTCCTGATTACCCTGCTGACCTTGGCTTTTGAAAAACCAGTTGAAATCTGAATCTGCTTCTGCCAGACCTCCCCGTTCTCCTTCAAAAACTCCACAATCCTCTGCTCATTATCCATCAACGCAGGCACGACAACAGACTTCTTCTTCCTTGAAGGCTTTTGCTTAGGCGCCCTGTACGCTCCCAAAACAAACCACACGGCAAGCGCGGCAGCAACAAGCGCGGACAACGCGGTAGTCGCCATCCAGCCCAACGGAGGACCAATCACCTTCCTGGCAAGAACAGAAATCGGCAATTCCTGGCCTTTCTGCTCCCAATGCAGAATAATACGCTGGCCATCAGAATACACCTCAGCAGGCTTTGGAGAAATGTAAAAACTCTCATCCTTGCCTCTTTCCCTTGGAATAATATAACCGACCGGCAGAGTCAAAGTGACCTGCTGATTATCAGCCTGATACGGCAACCTGTCAGTATAACGAAAAAGCTTGTTTTCGCCAACAGAAGCGATCGGATAACTCGTCTCATAACTAATGTTAACAGTATGAGTGCCTGCAGACAGATTACCGCAACGGGCAAACTCACCCTGAAACAAACATGAAACTTCAGCTCCATCAATCAAAACCTCAACGTCCTCCGGATTATCAGAGAGTATAAGCGTCAAATTACCAACTTCAGTTCCAGAAGAAAGAATTATGGTCTGTTCCACGAGCGCAATGCTTTCCTCCATCATAATTCTCGTCTCAGACGTGCTGATATTAGTAGCAAGAACTGCCGGCAGGACAAGAAGCATCATCACCCAAACTTGTTTCATCTTGTTTCACTGAAATGAACGATGTATTAAAAATCTTGTTGTTCCACCTTGTTCCACCTTGTTTCACGGAGTTATTTAATAGGTCCTTGTTTACTATAAACTCATAAGCCACCATCCACGAGTGTGCGAAGGGGGTCCACAATGCCCCCTCGCTACTCATTTATAATGAAAAAGATATTCTTACAAACCAACAAAGACATCAGAGAGTTCATAGAGCAAATAACGAAAGAACGCGAATCACAGGAACAACTTCTGAAAGACCGAAAAGAATAAAAACAACACTCTGCTCAGACAAATCATCAAAAGGGGAGTAGTGGGAAATGAGCAATTATGGTAAAATAGCAATAGTTGATGTTTCTCAAGACCAAGAATTCTCTTCAAAAGTAGCCAAGCTCGTTGGCGTTTCACCGCATAAGACAATCGTAGACAAGTTCAAGGACGGCGAAACAAACATCCAAATAGCCGAAAGCGTCAGAGGGCGTGACGTTTACATCTTCCAGAGCTACACTACGCCCATCGGCGAACGATTATACGAACTTCTGAACGGCATAAGCGCCACACAATCAGGCGGAGACGCGAGCAGAATAACAGTAGTTATGCCCTACTGCTTTGGAATGCGCGGAGAACGACCAACCGGACCACGCCAGTCAACACAGGCAGTCGTTGTGGCACGAACGCTCTATGCAATGGGCGTTGACAAAATCATAACAGTAGGCTTGCACACAGAATCTATCGGAAGCATCATGCTCGCAATAGGAGAAAGAGGAGTAAAAGTCGAACACCTTTCATTCGATCCACTCGCGGCAAACTACATCATCAACACGGCAAAGGAGCACAATCTAAGAAACATAGTCATCGCAAGCCCAGACGCAGGCGGCACCAAGCGAATACGGGAAGTCCGTAAAATCGTTGACAAGCACAGCAATTTGAAAGTGGATTTAGCCATCGGAGACAAACAGCGAAGACAACACGACCAAACAGAAGTCCTCCAAATCATCGGCGATGTAAAAGGCAAAAGTGTCTTCATATACGATGACATAGGCGACACCCTAGGCACTCTCTGCGGAGCAACACAAGCCATAAAGTCATACGGAGCCAGCGAAATTTTCATAGTCCATGTTCACCCAGTTTTCGGAAAAGGATACGAAAAAAACCTTGAACGGCTCTGCGACGACAAGTTCGTCAAACAAATCGTTTTCGGCAATACTGTCCCAATAAAAGAAGACGCACTCGCATATGAAAAACTCAACACTATACCAGTCCAGCCATTTGTCGCAGAAGCCATCAAACGCATCAATGCAGATAGAAGCATGAGCGAACTGCACAATTACGAAGAAATCATGAAAATTTATGAAGAATGCGAAATACCTTTCAATGGAAGAAACCTCCCGGTAAGAAGACTTGAAAAATCAGAAAAAAGAAATGAAGGGACTCCTTCTCACGAAGTCTCTGCTGCGGAAAGCCGGACTTAACACTTCTCGCAAAAGCCGAACTTACCTTCTTTTGAAAGCCCAACAATAGCGTCTTCCAATTTCTTGCTGTACTTCTTGAAATCATGCTCAATCTCATCCAAAAGCTTCTCGCACAAAGGATGGCTGGCAGACTTTGCATCCTTCCTGTACGTGTCCAGACGCCAGATGATCCGCCTCATATCAACCAATAGAGCTGTTTTGTTAAAATTGCAGTTATGCATCATAATCACCTCTTTATGATATAGTGTAGAATATTAGTTTAAAAAAGTTATGTTAGAGAACGCATATCAGGAACGATATCATACCTGCCATTCGGATATAAAGTTATCAGCGAACCATCAGGCAAAGGACGCCACTTACGACCCAACAGGGTTTCAGAACTCACCAAGACATCATTGCCTCCGGCAGAAAAAGCCATCTGGTAATACTCAGCTTTACGCGAGTTCTTATCATACCTCACAGCAACAACAGCCTTTTTAGGACCGACCAGCATACAGTTCGCGGCAGTGAAGTCCTTCAACTCCAGCAATGCCCTGGCCAATGAAACCTCTTCCTCACCAGGCTTAAAGAATTTTTTAATATGCGAAACCAGTCTCTGCGGATCATACGAACCGCTCTCAAACTGGGTGTTATGAAAAACATAATAATCAGGAGGAAGCCAGAAAGGATGAGCGTTATCAGAACTCACAACTCCTTTCGAAGGAGACCTGCGAGCGTGCAAAGCCAGCAAATTCGTCGTGACAGAACCATAAGCCTCCAAATTCATATCAGAAATACAAGACTGAGCTGATTTTCTCATCACCAAACGCCCATCATTAATGTGCACGCCACCCCAACCACCAGTATGACCTTTTGACGCCATAGCCTGCAAGTTATCAACAAGATAATCAACAGAAACATTTCCTGCACCCACAATCATACGACACATGAAAAAGAAAAGAAATACACCCTGTTAAAAGGATTTCTATTTTTGATAACCACTGACAACAGCGCCAGGCAGGATCGTTCCTTTCTTATTAACATACACCCCTGGATTCAAAACAGCATTACAGCCAATCTGCACACCGCTCTCAAGAATGGCGCCCAACTTTTGCAAACCAGAACCATACTTCTTATCTTCAACAGTTACTTTGACGATTTCACCATCAAAACGCATGTTAGCGAGCTTCGTACCAGCGCCCAAATTGCACTTCTTTCCAACAATGCTGTCACCGATGTAACTATAATGCGAAGCGAAAACGTCATCCATCACAATAGAACTCTTCACCTCAGTAGAACCAATCCTGCACCCATCACCAATAATCACAGGACCCCTCAAAAAAGCGTACGGACCAATCACAGTATTCTCTCCAATAATCACAGGACCCTCAATCCTTGCAGGAAACTTTATAACAGAACCTTTTCCGATAATAATTGGAACGTCCCACTTAACGCCAGTCTCAATCTGGCCCTGAATGCTCTCCTTAGTCAGCTCAAACTTATCCAAAACTTTCAGAGCGTCCCACGGATACTTCAAAGAAATCTTTGCTTTCGGATCAACCTGCTCCAAAACATCCTGCAGCCAATCCTTAACCTCTTTCGTAAACTCGGCCAATGCCATACTTCTATTTACTCATGCTCGGCTTATAAATTTTTTCCAAATCAGCCTTCAGCTGAACAGCACCTTTGTACAAAATGCCATGCATGCCGAGCGCTCTCGCGCCATCAATATTCTCCTGCTTGTCATCAATAAGAACAGCCTCTTCAGGCTTGACGCCAAGCTCTTTCAAAACAAACCTATACGCTTCTGCCGAAGGCTTTGAATAACCGAGCTCATAACTCAAAAACACCCTGCTGAAATACGAAAACCAGCCCTTCTTCCTCGCTATCTCCGCATGAAGCGGAGTCTGATTGCTCAACAAAACAGCATCAGGCAGGCTTTGAACCAGCTTAACCACTCCCTCATTCAGCTTAGCCCGCTCTGAAAAACAAGTCCTGAGAATACTCTCAAGACCAGAAGGATCAACACCGAACAACCCGCCCAGACTAGAAAACAATTCACTTACCGGTATTTTTCCATTATCGCACAGCGCGAAATCCTTCTTCATCTTCTGCTTGAACTCAACATCAGAAACACCAGCATACCTGGCCAGATCAGGAATAACGTATTCAGACTTCCAGTCAACAACCACTCCAAGCAGATCAAAAATAAATATCATAAAATCGAAGTAAAAAACCCAGACGGGATATTTAAAGCTTGCCACATCAAAAGAACGTCTCAATCATACAGCCTATTTGTCAAAAAATCGCTTTAAAAGTTTAATATTTAGGCAACATGTGAAGCTATTGTGAAGCGCTGTTGACAGAGTTTTCGTTGTCACTTAATAATGACAAAATATGGTAAGCTTTATAAAGAGCCATATAGATACTACAGTATACGGGTATGGGAAGATGAGTCATCCAAGTATTGAGGAGATTGCAAAGTCGGAGTTTTACAGAAGGGCAAAGAACGAGCCATTTGTATTTGAATCGCCGCATGATGCACTACTCAAACGACTGCTAAACCACCGCGACCTGAAATCAAGCGCGCTCTGGTATCTATCAGAAGAACAGGCAAAAGAATTCTGCCAGATGATGTGGGACTCTGAAAAAGATCCGACATCAAACACGTCAAAAGAAATGCTGCTTCTTGAAAGCCTCCTGCAAAGGCAGAGCTTCGAAGAACTCTTCCCCCGAAAAGCTATCCACTTCATAGACTTCGGAATAGGAAACGGGGAAAAAGCCAAGAAAATCATCAACGCAGGACAAAAGTTCGACTTCATATACTTCCCATTTGACGCCAGTCCGCACATGGCAGCGCTCGGAATGACAAACATAATCGAGTCAGCAAGACATGGCCACTCAATAGGAAGTTTCCACCCTGACGTTAACATCTTATACCACGGTTCAGACATTTTTACCTTAAGCAAAGACTCAATTAGCAGGTGCATCAGAGCAAAGAAGGAGCAGACAGAACACGTTCAGAAAAGACTGATTGAGATATTCACCAATCCAATTTTCAAGAAATATGCGGAGCGCCTGAAGGAAGAATGGGACTCTCTGCCCGACAAAGAAAAAATCAGAAAGGCAACAGAATATAACAAATGGTTTGTAGACATTGCAGATAACAATCTTGCATTAAAGGCCGCACAACGATATGACTCAAAACTGCAGGAATACTTGGTTCAAAACCAGGTAAACGGAATAGCAAAACACCACAACTACTGTGCTCTAGTCCACACTGTAACAAACATACTCGCGCCATTCACAAGACTTGAACTGCCAGACATACCATTTGACCCTAACATTTGCACATCCCCTAGAATATCTGAGAAACTGTCAAGACTGGAAACAGAACTCGAAAGGACAGAAAATATATTCACAAACCAAGAATTACTGCACTTTTACAGATTCCAAAAGCTCTTCTCGCGCACAACGGATGAAATGGTGCAAGCTTCCCTCAGCAGCCTAGAGCTAGCAACGAAAAAGCCAGATGAACACCTCTTCAAGAAACTCTACGAATTAAGCTGCCAATTATACAGATTCAAACTGACAGAACTTCCACCAGAATTCAGCTCACATCTGGTGATGAACCAACGCACAGGCAAAAAAACATTCATCCCATTGCCAAGGCCGTCGGACGAGCCACGAGTAGTATTACTAGGAAACGGGTTCGTAGGAGACTTCACCAATTTCATGAACAACAAGAAAGTCTGGGAAACACTCTCATACCTATCCTCAGTAATCAAAGGACATCGCGTCATCGGGCTGCTTGGGCAAACACTTGGAAACTTCAGCCTCGCAGAAAGAGACGCGTTCATGCAAAAACTGGCAGGCACGCTGGAAAAAGGAGACTACTTCATGCTCGGAGTAGAACTCAAACCGGAACAAAACACTCCTGTTTACCAGTCAGCAATAGAACACATGGTAGACTACTACAAAGGCGGAGAAGCATTTGTCAGAAAAGCAACACGCCTTCTGGAAATACCAGACTCGGCGCTCGAGTACAAAGTGCACTTCAATGAGCAAAGCAACAACGTAGAAATAGGATTCCTTGCAAAAGAAAAATTTACGGTCCGAGGACCAGGCGTGCTCAGCAGACTGTTCAACAAAGTCACATTCCAGCCAGGAGAATACATTCCAGTAGCAAGCTCGCACAAATTCTCGCTAACAGAACTTGACGACTACATGAAACAAGCAGGACTTGAAACAATAGGACGAGAAGTCAATACGACATCATACACACAAGGAGGAGAAGGATACGCGGATTATGCCGTGGTGATGGCGAGAAAATGAGCGACGAAAACCTCGAATTAAGACTGAAACTCTGGAATCACTTGGCACAACACAGAAACTTAATGTTATCTGACGCGTGGTATGGAACTGAGAAACAGGTAGAAGGCTGGACAAATATTTCAGAACTGGAACGTAAGGATCCGAATTCTAATGCGCGCCGCGAGTTGAATCAGCTTGAAACTATAATTAAAGGCCCTGACCTCAATAAAACCATGAAAGGTAAACTTTTGATGCTTTTTGATTTGGGAGCAGGCGATGGATACAAAGGACAGTGTATGCTTGGGTGGCTTATGGGTTGCAGTCAATCACTCACATACTATGTTCCTTACGATGCCAGCAGACTGTTGCTGCGAAAGGCAGTAGATGAGATTGCCAGCCATCATGATGGAGTGTTTGTCCAATGGGGCGACCCATTTTTAGAAATAGCCCAGTTTATGGAGAACGCCTCAGCAGGCAAATTCCAAGAATGCATACGTGATTTGCAAGAATATCTCAAACTCCCCCGCCTACTTGATTCTTTTCTAACGGACGCAGAATATACAACAAAGCTTATTGAGGAAACAATCACAGAGGCCATTTCAACGGCACGCCCCAAGGTAGAACAATTGCAACGCGAGCTGGAAGAACTCAACGAAGTGAAAAACAGAAACAAACTTCAAAAGAAACTCATTGAAATTAGAAAAAAATACAATCCAGAAGTCGTGCAGACGCTCAATGAAGTTTTTAAACTCTCCAGCAAAGGCGACATCCCTTATACCCAAGCGCTGATGGCCACACTCTGCGACTCAAAGTTCATAAAACCGAACGAGTATACTGAACATATCGGAATGGACGGCGAGATCTGGGCAATGAGCACTCCAGTTATAAGCCAAGGTCTTAAAGCAGACTTCTCACAAACCCAGTGCAAGGAAATCGCACTTATACGAGATAATGGAGCAGCAATAAAGGATTTCATAATCAACACAGCATACGCCGGAGAGGACTACGCCCGGCAAAGAGAACTTCATACTAAATGGAACATTAAGGCAACTGGAATTATTGCACTTCTAGGGCAAACTCTTGGCAATTTCAAGCCTGAACAACAGGCAGAACTCCTTCAAAATTTGTATTTCGCCATGAAGCCAAAAGACGTTCTACTCTTGGGAGTTGAATGCAGACCAGAACCAAACGCACCGGAATATGAGAGCAAGATAGAAGCGCTTGCCAACAAATACAAAGGCGATGTGGCAGACGGTTTCCTAAAAGAAACCACCAGACTATTAGGAATTCCTGATGAAGCCATAGGAAAGCTTGACGCGCGATTCAGAAACAATTCTGTAGAGATGTTCTACCGCGTAAGCGCGCAAGAAGGAATCTCAGTTCCACACCCCTTGGACAAAGAGACACGAATTCACTTTGGCCATGGCAAAGAAATACTTTGTGCAACAAGCTACAAATTCACACCATCAGAAGTTCACAAATTACTCGAAGACGCGCGCTTCACAGATATAAAAGTATTCCCAGACAGAACAGACTACATCGTGGTGATGGCGAGAAAATGAGCGACAACCTAGAACTCAGGCTGAAATTATGGAATCATCTGGCCCAACATGGAAATCTGGCATTTTCAGACGCGTGGTTTGGAACACGCGAGCAGGCCAACCAGTGGGAATATATGACGTCAGAGGATGCACGAGATGAAAAATCAAATTATTCAAAAGAAGTCAGACTGCTTGAACAATTATTAAGCAGACCAGACGTTATTGCCGCGTATAAAGACCAAAAAGTGCTTCTTGTAGATCTCGGCTCTGCAGCGGGCCATAAAGCGCGCGATCTTATAATGAGAATGCCGCCGAGTCACATTATCTATCTGCCTGTTGAAAGCTCAAGACCTTTAATCCGCAGCGCAACCCGCAAAGTTCACTGGATTCCGGATGCAGAACACAATATAAATCCTCTTGCCGCACCCGGACACAATTCATGCGAGTCCCTCACCAAATTCTTCGAGGCATTGGAAAAATACGATTACAAAAATTCCCTGCTCGATGTTAGCATGAATTTAGAGATGCACTGCAGTGAACTGCTCCAAACGATTGAATTCAACCACGAAGAGCAACACGATCCCGACTGGGAACAATTCACAGCAACACCAGAAGCATCAGAGCTGTTGAAAAGATGGCGCACATGGGGAGAAAAAACAATCAACAAATTCAAACTGGAATATCAAAAAATACTGTCACAAGAACTTACCACAGAAGAGAAACGTTCACGATCCGTGGCACTGCGCATGGCTTACAACCCAGGAGTCGTATGGTGGATGCTGATGAAACACATAAAAATGTCAGAACATATCCACGGCTACGAAAATACCACAAAGGACCACGCCCGTGCTTTAGAGCTTTTCAAAGAATACTTAGCCCCGTTGGAGATTCTTGCTGAATCACCAACACCAACCAAAGACCTTGATGCCTTTTTCTCTTTGAAAAATCCTTACCAGCCCGGCACAAAGCGCATTGAAACTTCCATGTTTGGCTTGTCGGTTGACATGCTCAAAGGAAACTTCCATGAAGTGGATTTTGCACTTAAAGCACTTCAGCCCCACTGGACTGATGCAAAACGATTAATCTGTCTGCTGGGCCAAACACTTGGCAATTTCCCAGAAGAAGAACAAGAACAGCTTATCAGAAGCCTTTCGCACACACTTCGCCCCGGAGACGCCTTCCTTCTTGGAGTCGAACTAGCACCAAATCCCGAAAAGCCCTCATATAACGAGAAAGTAGATGATCTTATACGACGCTATGGCGGACGCCAGGAAGGCTCAAAACGCACGGTGGCAGATAATTTCCTGAGAATAACGACACAACTATTGGGAATCAAAGATGACGACATCAAATATGACGTCACTTATGAAAATGACTGCGTCACGATGGGATACAAAGTTGTCAACCCATCAGGCATACTGGTCGCACATCCTGAAAGAGCACACCAGCAATTGAATTTCAATGAGGGATACTTCATCGTGACCGCACGATCACGCAAATTCAAACCTGCAACCCTCACTGCCGATAACCACATTGGATTGCTGAAAAAACACGGATTTTCCATAGACTATGTTCCAGACAGAACAGACTACGCGGTAGTGCTGGCGAAAAAATGAATATTGAGAACTTAGTCAACAGTGAAACGTATCAATGGATTTCAGGATTGAAAAGCCCTGAAGCGGTGATTAACGAAGTACGGGAAGCGCTGCTCAGGCGACTGTTCAAGTTCGGAGACCTGAAAACCAGCGCGGCATGGTATATGTCAGAACTGCAGGCACGGGAATTCGCCAAATTCATGTTCACCGAAGAACAGCGCGCGGGCAGCAACGCACAGCGAGAGCTTGAATTAATCACGCGCCTGCTCTCAAAAGCACAATTGTATGGAAAAGATGAATCCAATCACCTGGCGAAAAAGTTCAAGAAATTTGATAAAGACACTCCACTTCCGCACGACACGGCAATAAGGTCAATTAACGTCGTGGACCTCGGACCTGGAAACGGGCAAAAAGCAAGAAAAGTCATTGAACAGGCACGCGCGCAATTCCCAAAAAGATGGATAAGATATTTCCCAATTGATGCAAGTCATTACATGAACGCACTGGCACTTTCCAATATTGAAACACTTCAACGCGACAATACGAAACTTGTCACTTACAACGCAGCCACTTTTGCACGAAACCTTCGCAGAATTCCGGATGGATATCACCCTGTACTTCGCTCGCTTACCAAGTCACTCGGAGACATGGCTTCTGCGCTCGCCCATTTCTCACTCGACAACTACGACTATCTTACATCACTCAACCCTGAACAACTCAAATCATTGCCAGAAAAACTAAAGCCGAAAATCGACGAAGCGAAAAAATACCTCCAGGAAAGCGCAATTCACCCAATTCTTACTGGAAAAAACGCCAATGACCTGCCCACCTGGCTTTTCAATCGCGATGCAAAGGCATACAACGACCACATGATAGAATACTCGCACCTGCTATTTCTCGACCACTGGATGGATTTCATGCTTGACAATGACAAAAAACAGGGACGAGAACTGTACAATGTTCCAGTTCCCTTCGGAAGCGCTGCAGGAAAGCTTGAACAAATGGTCAACAGTCTCACAGAAAAAGATGCGCACCATTTTGACCGCCTGGATCCGACAGTATTCACCTTAATTAACTCACTCCATTGGCAGCTTGCCGTGTCCTGCTATACTTCCCTGTTTGTCGGCTTCAAAACAAGCATGATACACTCTACAGAAGAAGACTTGCTTGGATTCTACCTGAAACCCGATGAACTGCCAAAACTTGCAGAAAAAGCCCATGAAACAAGCAAAAAAATCAACTACTGCATGCATCACTTTGATGCCACCAAAGACTCTTTGATAAAAGACGTGCTATATGCCGCAATAATTGACCATTTAGCACATTTCCAAAATGAAAAAGTCAAAGCAGTCGGAGACATGGGAACTGCACGCATTCTCTATAGTATAGTAAAACCTCACGATTATATTTTTGCCGACCAAGGAACAACCCTTGACTTCCTCGCAGGAGACCACAAGCCAGTTTTTGACGCAATACATGGATTGACTACGGATATGCACGCAGTCAACCTTGTCATGCTGCTCGGCCAGACATTTGGCAATTTCTCTGAAGAACAGCGCAAACAATTCCTGAAAGACACGTACAACTCTCTTGCATGGGGCGACTATCTTCTCCTCGGAGTTGAATTAAGGCCGGACAAAAGCATTCAAGGACAGGAAAGAGAGGAAATTATAGAACGCATCAAGGACGGCTACCGCGGACCAGAAGCAAAGGCATTCATGTCAGCCAGCATGAACTTGCTAGGCATTCCTTATGATGCATGGGAGCCTGAACCGGACTATGTGGATGATACAATCAAAATAAATGTGCGCGTTACTAAACCATTCACCATCAAAAAATCAGTGTTCAGCAAGAAGAAATTCAATGCTGGAGACGTCATTCCATTCGGCGAGAGCCACAAGTTTGATCCACAAAGACTCAATGACATTACGGGCGAAGCCGGCTTCAGCCTCATGCGCCCTGAAATCTATAACACTCCGCTTGCTATGAAAGACGGACGCCCAATATCAGGAGGAGATGAGTATGCATTGATGCTCTTCAGAAAGGGCTCGTGCGATGATGAAATCAACCGGCGCATACACTGGGGATTCGGCAATGAATGGAAATTCAAAAACGACGAAAAACACGAAATGCACTATTTTGAAAACACTGGAAAATCACAAGATGTCGACATACGCGACCTTGGAGGACATCCAATCAACATAGAACCACGAGGGCGCATTTACTTTGCATCAGGCTTCACCAAAAACCACTCATCACCTCACCTGGCCGCACTCATCGCCCAAGACGGCTATAGAATGGAAGAATCATTCCGCTTCAAACCCGAGGAAATCGCGCAGCTTGAGACAAGATCTGCGTATATCATACACGCGGTTCCGCAAGACTATCCAACAACCCCCCAAAAAGAGCTTACCAAGCGTGCAATAATCAACGCCAACCGGATGATGGGAAACTCAACTCTCATGTTCAACCACAAGAAAGGCGAGTGGGAAAAAATAAAGTAATCACACCGGCGTGACTTCTGGGATGTGCAAGACTTTGTGCACTTTGGCGTATTGCAGTGTTGATACCGTCGTAATAATATCCTTGAATTTGGTGCGCAGCTCGTTCATGATGCGCCAGAAGTCTTCTCTGCCGCTGGCATGCAATTCAAACTCATAGTCAGCCTGTCCGATGGCTTTCGTAACGAACAGCACATTAGGATTCACGCGGAGCCAGGTGAAAAGCTCAGCCTCTTTCTGCCTGCTGAGCGAGCGCAAGCCGAGAAACACCTTGTACACGTCGTATCCCAATTTGCTTTCGTCGATAAGCGCGCGATATGATTGTATCACTCCGCGTTTTTTCATATTCTTCATGCGGTAGCTGACTGCCTTCGCGCTGAGGCTGACTTGCTGGCCAATGGATTGAAGTTCTGCGCGGGCATCTCCCGCTATAACTTTCAGGATGTTCCAGTCGATTTTGTCGCCGTCAAACGAAACATGCTGTTTTGGCGGTGATGAAAAAATGTCATAAGGAGCATCGCTCTGCTGCTGGCCGATGATGTATCCATGCCGGAACTGGTACAATTCGCTCAGATACGAGATATCCTTCGAGTGCACGTGGTCGCGGTAAAGGGACAGGAATTCCCGCCAATCATTATGGACTTCTTCGATGCTGC
The DNA here is from genome assembly GCA_964497645.1 of uncultured Methanosarcinales archaeon. GTDB lineage: Archaea > Nanobdellota > Nanobdellia > Woesearchaeales > ARS49 > CABMGU01. Next base: position 1,607 of record CAZCCU010000021.1, on the reverse strand, counting down.
GGTTGACAAAGGCAAACACGACATCCCAAGCGCCATATGTTTCAACCACGTATGCGATGTGCTTGTGCTTTTTGAGGTAGTGCGTGATCTCATTAACGGATTCCACGGTTGGGTTGAGAAATTTGATATAAATACGCCAGTTGTAAAATCCAAGCAGGGTCATGTTCATGGTGGTTATATAGCCGCTCACCACTCCTGATTCTTCAAGCCGGTTGATGCGATACGCGACAACCTGCTTGCTTAATCCGACTTTTTTCGCGATCTCGTTCAGGCTCTGCCTGCAGTTGAGGTCCAGCTGGTAGAGGATTTTCCTGTCCTTGACATCAACCTTCATCAATTCAGGCGCCATATACGCACTTATGCCTAAATGCTTTTTAAATTTTGCTCATTTAGAAGAAAAGAACAAGTGGAATTTTGACAAAAACTACTTATGGCTTTCCAACGCAAATCTAGGCGTCCAAAGCACAGGTTTCTGGTCCAACGCTAGCTGAGCAGCCATCCGGCCGGTCAAAGGTCCGAACTTGAAGCCGTGTCCAGAGCATGGAGACGCGATGACCATGTTGCTCTTCCTGTCAATAATGAAATCACTATTAGTAGTATTCGTGTACAGGCAGGCCTTCTTGTCAACAATTTCTCCTTCAGCCAAGTCAGGCACGTACTTACTCAAAAAGTCGACACAAGCAGCAACAAAAGAGTCATCCACAGTCTTTTTGAAATCGCGTGGATCGCATCTTTCAGTCTTGTCATGGTTAGAAGTTTTTGAAAAACCATCTCCATGCAGAGGGAACGCGTAAAAGCCTTCCCCCAAGCTTACAACTATCGGGAAATTCTCAGGCATGTACAAATTCTGGTTGACTTTTGGCTTAACATAAATAGTCTGCTGTCTTGTTACAAAAGTCCTCTCTTTCAATTCAGGCACTAAAGCATTATTCATGTAGCCCGCAGCCATGATGACTGCTTTTCTTGGAACAACTGCGCCACCATCAGTAATTATTTCCTGCACTTTACCGTCGACAGACACGACATCTTCAACAGTCGTGCCAGGCCAGACTTCAGCGCCTGCTTTTTCAGCAAGCTCACCAATAGTCTGAACGCCCTCGCGCGCCTTTATGAAACCTGATGCTTTATCCAAAAGCGCATGATCATATCTTCCATTATCAATAACTTGAGGATAGCGCTTTGCAACTTCTCTTGCTGAAAGCATCTCAAAAGGCAAATCAAGCGACCGCATGGTGACTGCGCTTTCCTTTGCCCAAGAATACCATTCCTTCTGCGCTTCTCCACTCGCTGGCTCTTTGCCAAAAACAATCATACCGCACGGAACATACAATTCCTTGCCAGAAGCACTCTCGATTTCACGCCAGAGCTTCAAAGATTCTGCGCACATCTTTGTAGAATGAAAATCAGAACCATAACTGTGCCTGAACACTTTTGAATGGTCTCCTGAACTTGAAATCGGGTTTGGAGCTCCAACTTTGTCCCTTTCAATCAATAGAACTTCTTTGCCCTGTTTTGCCAATTCATAAGCTGCGCTGGCGCCTACAACGCCACCGCCTATCACAACATAGTCTTTAGCCACCATATAGTAACTACTATTAAGTGACTAT
>CAZCCU010000020.1:0-17828 GCA_964497645.1 uncultured Methanosarcinales archaeon | reverse complement strand
TTCACCCGTTGTTAAGTTAGTTATACGACGAGAACTAGTCTCTGTATACTAAGAACGATGTATGGTCTGTAGTATATAAATGTTTGCTTTCGTATAGAGAATTTTGAATAATCATATACGGCTAAAATCCTCTAAGATGACTTTAAATATTCATTATTTTCTATACGCATTCAAAGTCCTCTATGGGCGAGTATTTAAATAGGCACTCTGATTTCTGCTTTATAAAGAGGTGAATAGTGAATCCGCTAGTAACCATTCTTATATGCTTAATAGTTATGTACGCCTTTGCAGAACTTCTCAGACGCCTCTTAGTGCCCAGAGTGGTCAGCCAGATAATGGCCGGCATACTCCTTGGACTTCCTGCGTTCAGTTTCCTCTTCAACCAAGAAAGTGTATGGCTCATCAAACTACTTGCAGAAATAGGAGTAATCCTCCTCCTGTTCTTCGTAGGCCTAAAAATCAGCTTCAAACAAATCGGCAAAAACATCGTGCCATCAGCATGGATTGCAATCTGCAACACCATACCCCCACTCATATTCGGCTACCTCGTAAGCAGATACATTTTCAACCTCGACAACGGCACCAGCATCATAGTCGGCATCTGCATGAGTGTCAGCGCGGTCGCCATCTCACTTGACATACTGGAAGAACTGAACAAACTCAGAACAAAACTCGGCATAACTATCACAAGCGCGGGTGCATTTGACGATATGCTTGAACTCCTCTTAATTGCTGGCGTTCTCACTTTCCTTGAAACAGCAATTCAACAGAAAACCCTGTTTGAGCTCTTCTTCGGAGTCCTCCTTTTTGCAGTCCTCGTAGCAATATTCCGCTTTTGGATAATACCATTCATCATAAAGCAAATCGAAGGGCAGCCAGAACACGCACAACTCTTTACCGGGGCGCTCATCATAACGCTCCTCATGGCAGTCCTTGCCGACTATTTAGGCGTCGGTGCTTTGATAGGCGCACTCTTCTCAGGTGTTATCATCAGGCAGGTCCTTCTCAAAGAACCGCACCATAAACCATGGGAGCGCATGGAAATAAGCCATACGATGCACACCATCGCCTTCGGCTTCCTCGTGCCGTTCTTCTTCTTTTTCGTAGGCTTCCAAACAAACATTCTCGCAATCTGGGAAAACATTACTTTCGGACTCGTAATTACCGTACTTGCAATAATTGGAACAGTAATCGGCAGCGCATTCGGATACTATCTGACCTACAAAAACTGGAAAGAAGGGCTGATAGTTGGATGGGCGATGAATGCAAAAGGAGATACAGAACTAGTTATTGCGCAACTGGCACTAGCGGCAGGCGTAATCTCAACCCAGATCTTTTCCTCACTAATCTTCATGGCAGTCGTCTCAACGCTTATTTCTCCCTTTGTTCTAAGGCCGCTATTGAAAAAGATTTAAAAACAGTCAATAGCGTCCTCTCTAACATGCGGCCGTGGCACAACCTGGTACTGCGCCGGTCTTGAAAACCGGTTTCCGAAAGGATTTCCCAGTTCAAATCTGGGCGGCCGCGTATGATAACACAGATCAACGACAACATATTGGAAGAACGGGTGATTGAATCAGAAGAACCAATATGCATTATCTTTCTCGAATACAGCTCAAGAATGCACAAAGAATTCATGCCAATGATGGAATCTGTTGCAGAACAGCTAACAGACAAGGTAAAATTCTACAAAATCATCGCAACAGAACATCCTACTATGGTTCGCGATCTGAAAATCAAAGAAACACCCACAGTTCTCATCTATTGGGATGGAGAGTGCATAGCGAAGTATAAAGGCATGCACAGCGGTGTAGAATTATATACCAAAATAAAGGAGGCAATAGGGAAAAAGCAGTAATATTGTTACTTTCTAGTAGTTACAAACGTAAGCTTTATAAAGGGATAAGTCATAACTTATATAAATAGCAATTACTGGGTTTTACCTTGAAAGAGGAATTCTGCAGTGATTGCTGGGGAAGCCATGAGTGAAGTGAATCGCCTAACAATCAGCCATTACTGCAGTAGTGAAATCTTAAGGAGAATCTGAGATGAAGGGCAAAAAAATCAAAGGTTACGTAATTACAGGAAAGATCGGATCCGGAGGCATGGGAACCGTATTCGAAGCACTGAGGGATGTAAAGGACATATTTGATGAGAGAAAATCAGACGCGCAAGGTATTATCGAACGCCTTGGGAAAAAATCGGAAACCCAAACCCTGGAGCAGGCCTTAGACAGCCTTGCTTCACAGATTAATGAGAGACTTATCAAATACGATGTGCCATCAGAGCGAATAGAGTTCTACAAAACCATTCTTGGCCGCGCAGCACCAGATTTATCACTAGACGACTGCAGGCGCGCAATAAAAATCATGAATCCAAAAAAAGACCCAAGCACAGACCCATTTAGGTCATTAGACCGATTCAAGAAAGAGACAGAAGCCCAATCACGTGTCGATCATCCCAATGTTGTAAGAGTCTTTGAAGGAGGAGAAACAGAATATCCTTACGGGAAGACTTCGTTAAAACTTCAATATTTGATTATGGAATTTGTTGAAGCCAAAAAAATAGAATCAGGAGTCTTCAATGACCTCAAAGAAGCAGTACGAATCGCTTACGAAGCACTGAAAGGCATTGAAGGAGTGCACAAATGCGGATTCTTGCATCGCGACGTCAAACCACAAAACATTCTCTACGGGAAAGACGGAACTGTCAAACTAACAGATTTTGGACTGGTCAAATCTATAGTCGGAGGGGAAAGCCTTACACTGGATGGAGACGTAGTCGGAACACCGCACTACATCGATCCAGAGCGAGCGCACGGAGAAGACGCAACTACAGCATCAGATGTTTACTCCCTTGGAGCAACACTCTATTCTTTCGTGACAGGAATGCCTCCATTGAAAGCCAAGAAAAAAGAAGCTGCTCAAATACTTGGAGAGGTAGGGTCAAAAGAGGACACTGCGCCATGGGTTAGAAGAAGAAATCCAAAAGTATCAACAGAGCTGGAACGATTAATCGAGAAAATGATCGCTAAAAATCAAGAAGAACGTCCAATCATACAAGAAGCAAAAGAAGAAATGGAAAGCATCATGAGAGGAAACTTGTATGTTTTCAAAGAACCAACAATGAAACAGGAACAACAGCGCCTGGAACGCATAGCGGAGTTGAAAGGAGAAGCGGGCAAATGGGGATTAGATCACAAAGTCCGTGCCAGTAGATGCGAACAACTAGGAAATCTCTACACGGCAGACACTCAAGAGGAAATCAATGCGCGCATAGAAGCTTACAAAAACGCAATAGAAAGCTACAAACAATCAATGCCGATAACAAGAATGGGCAAAGATCAAGTGGAGAAAAAAATCTCAAAATTGACGAAAGAAATAGCGTTCGAACACAGACGCATAAAAGAGCTGAACAGAGACCTTGCAACAGAAGAAAAAATTGCACACATAGAAAAAAAGCCTAAAAATCACAAGAGAACAGCAGCATTTACAGCAGGCGCATTAGCAATATTGGCCACTGTCGGGTTTGTTGCCAACATACTGTATAAGGATCAATCTAGAACAAATCAGCAAAAAGTGAGCATAGAAAAATTCAATTCCAGCACTGCAGAAATAGAACGCGACTTGGTCAAAAAGGACTACGCAAAAGCCAGAGCAGAAATCAAGAGAGTAGAGGAAAGAGTCAAAGAACTTCCAGGATCATACGTGCAAAAGTTCAACGAACTAGTGAGCCGCATTGATAATGCGCACAATTACGACAGGGCGGCAACTGCTTATGCCAGCGCACGAGAATCAGCCGGCCATAAAAATCTGGCTGCGGCGCGCACATCGGCAGAACAAGGAAGCGGACTTGAAGCCAAAGTATCTGATGTTCAGCTAAAGAAAAAACTGGATGAAGCAAAACTTGAAGTCGGCGAAGCAGTCTATACTGCAGTAGAAAGTTACCTGCAAAATGAAGAGCCCAGAGAAGCAGTAACAGGAGTAGAATTAATCACATGGCTTCTAGACAAGACTGCTTCCTCTGACGAAACGATAAAAGCACGCAACAAGGCACTAAGAGACAAAGCCAAGGCTGCAGAAACGCGCATGGCACAATATAAGCCACAAATCAAAACTTTTGAAGAACAAAAACAGTCAATTACAAAGTTCAATTCAGAATACGCCAGAATAAAAGAACAGTTGAAAGAAGACAAGTTCTGCAAGCGCGAAGAAATAGACCAGTTAGGAAAGACTTTGGATGACATCACTGCAAAATTGTCAGGCGTAAATCCAAAAACCGTCGGCGAAGAAGAGCACAAAAAGCAATCAGAAACAGCGAACAAGGCAAAAAGCACAATCCAACCATTGAAACAAGAATTTGATTCTCAACTGATAACATACCTCGCAAAACAAGCGCTGAAAATAGAACAGCTCATTTCCACAGAGGATTACACGCAAGCGGATGTTCAGGAGAAATTCAAAACAGCCAGAACAGAACTTCAAGCTGCCCAGGCACAGTATGAGAATGCCAGAAACATAAATGGATTCCAATCAATTGATCAAAGACTGGGCATGCAGGAAACGCAGCTAAAATCCCTGCAAGAAAAAACCACACTGTATTCTGCTCTTGTGAACCAAGCAAGCCAAGGCACAAATGCTGAGAAAGCAGCAGCCAACACAAACCTGCTAAAGATTTACATCGGCTTTGGACGTCTGGCAGAAGCAGAAAACTGCCTGGCAGCAGTCCCAAACAAAACAGGACTAGAAGGATATGTTGCGATCCTTGAACTAGAGAAGAAGCTCAGCAATCCAAGCCATGCCAAAGCACTGCCATTAGGACTCACAGAGGAAATGACCGGCACTTACACTTCTTTCGTAAACGCATACAAAAAAGACGGCAAGACAGTAGACAGGCTGAAGCTGTATCTTGCTTACATCTCGGAAAAGTCAGGAGCAGACATGTTCTCCACACAAAAAGAAATAAGCGCCGTACAAGAACTGGAAGAACTGGTGGCAGATCTCAGGCAAAAAGCGCGAACACAGAATGGTGCAGTGAAAAAACAGCTTGAAGAACAGGCTAAAACTCTTGAAGACAAAAGAAAAGCGCTCTACGCAACATTGGATGGATACGCGAAGCCTGCCGGCTCAGCACTGCCAATGCAAGAAACAATTAACCAATTGCAGAACGCATACCGGGCAGCCGGCTATGACAAACAAGCTGCTGAAGTGCCGAAGCGCTTCAAGTAATCCGCAACATTAATAAAACCGGATATTTGACTGTTTATTGGATGGCACGCAAAGACATCTGGAAAAAAAAGAGGAGCCCATGGATGTGGGTCGGCTACGCAGCCGCAGTCATAGTTCTGGGCTACATCGCTTACTCAGTCTATTATTATTTGAGCACAGCAGAAAAAATCGAAGAATTCGAAGTATGCTATGCTGACAAATGCATAAAGACATTCCACGTGCACGCAGATTTATCAATAGAACTCTGCGGGAGAAAAGTCTCTCTTCCATTAGAACACGGGCCTTTAGGAGGGCCTCATACCCATAAGGAAAGAAACAAAATACATTTCCACGAAAGACTGCCATATGACCCGACGACAGGAAAACTGCTGGAAACAAAACCACTTCAATTAGGAACATTTATGAACGAGTTCGACATCAGATTCAATGATCGCTGCATAGGCGAATACTGCAACGGCATGGAATGCATGCCAGACTCGTCAGGAAATGTACGAGTGTTCGTCAATGAACAGCCAAATACAGAATTCGACCAATATATCTGGAAAGACGGCGATGAAATAAAAATCACGTTCAACTAGGAAAGAGGTATATAATGGCAAAAAAGAAGGCAAAACCAAAGAAAAAAGTTTGCGAGTTCTGCTAAGACTATGGGAGAAATCAGTTTGCCCATAATTGTAGGCGCAGCATTAATTGACGGAATCAACCCCTGCGCGTTCGGAGTACTCATATTCATGCTCGCGTATCTCGCAAAGACCGCGCGCAGAAAAATGCTCTCCCACGGGCTAGTCTACATATTTTTCGTCTTCCTCACATATCTTGCAGCAGGACTAGTCCTACTCCCCATTATTAGAAAACTTGCAGGATTCTCAGTCATTTCATACTATGTAATAGCCGGGCTTGTCGGGATTGCAGGACTGTTAGAAATAAAAGACTACTATTGGTATGGCAAAGGTTTTTCTCTAACAATCTTCCCGTCAGAATCAGAGCGCATCAAAAAATATGTCAAACACGTCGGAGAAAAATGGTACACTTCGGCATTCCTTGGCGTATTCGTTGCGCTTGTAGAACTCCCCTGCACTGGCGCAGTCTATCTCGCAGTTCTCGCGCTCATGTCACTCGGCGGGTTGACCACTGGCAATTTCACTTTCCTCGTCATCTACAACCTGATATTCGTAGTGCCGCTTGTCATAATACTCTTCTTAGTCTGCAGAGGCATACACTGGAGAAAATTCGAAACATGGAGGCAAAAGCACAAAGGCATCATGAGGCTGTTTACAGGAATATTGCTTCTAGTGCTCGCATTCTGGATGATCGAGTTCACCTTCGCAGAGAAAATGGGCATACCAAAATACACACTGGGATTCCTTGTAGTCCTCATCATAGCACTATACGCGCTAACGTTCATCAAACACCTGATGGAAGACAATGGCCGCAAACACTGACTTAACCAAGAAGAAATGCCAGCCGTGCGAAGGCGGAGTTCTGCCTCTGAAAAAAACACATATAGACAAATTAATGCCTGAAGTCAAAGGCTGGAAGCTCGTCAACGGCAAACTACACCGCACCTGGAAGTTTGTGGACTTTGTAGAAGCAAGCAGCTGGCTTGAGAAAGTGAAGTTTTTAGCAGAAGCAGAAGGACACCACCCAGACATACATTGGTACTGGAATACGATAACTCTGGAATTGGTTACACATGCAATCAAAGGCTTAAGTGAGAATGATTTCATACTTGCCGCAAAAATAAACAAACTAGACTAGCTTAACCAGCAGCTTTGACAATTTCTCACTGTCATGACGGATAATCTCAGAAGCAGACATAACATCACCTTTCACAATCTTAACACCCAGCTTCTCAAGTTCCTTATCGTCAACAATCACCGGAAACTGATTCTGATTTGAGTACTTTCTCAACAACATAGGAGCGCCTTGAGCGGTATTGCAAATAACCACATCAGGTGTTAATCCATATTCCACAACAGTTTTCACGTAATCGGAAGCCTTGAAGCCGGCTGTCTCGCCAGGATTAGTCATAAGATTGCAAACATACACTTTTTTCCCTTTAGCCCTGCGCAAAGCCTCTGGAATTCCCTTCACCAATAAATTCGGCACAATACTCCAAAACAATCCACCAGGGCCCACCACGATCATATCCGCCTTCAAGATAGCATCAACCGCTTCAGGATGCGCCTTAGCTTCAGGCTCAAGCCAGCATCGCACGACGTGCAAGCTGGGATCGTGCCGCGGCACGCTCAAATCCTTTTCAGTCCTGATAGTTAACTTATTGTTCAATTCAGCGCATACATGCGAATGATCAAGCGAGACCGGCAGCACTTCGCCCTTGATTCTCAGAATTTTAGCGGCATGCTTAATCGCCTCTGCCTCATTTCCCGTTATTTCTGTCAGAGCGGTCAGAAACAAGTTTCCAAACGAATGCCCCTGCAAACTGCTGTGCTCATCAAAGCGGAACATGAACAGCTTTCGAAGCATGTCATCCTCGTCGGCAAGAGCAACCAATCCTCTGCGAACATCTCCAGGAGGAAGAATGCCAAATTCATCCCTGAGCAAACCAGCGCTGCCCCCGCTGTCAAACATTGTTACAATTGAGGTTAGATGCTCGACTTTGCCTTTCAAGCCTCTCAGGACAGTAAAACTACCAGTGCCGCCACCGATGACGACAATTCTCATATTTTAACAAACTCCACAACGGGCTCTTTCATCGCCTTCAACTCTTCCAAAGCCTTTTTGAACAGTGGATGGAAAAGTTTTTTGCCTTTCAGTTCAGCTTCAACTTTTTTTAACGTCCAGAAATCGCCTGTTTTAACCTCTTCCTCATCCAGCTTCCAGTCTCCCTTAAAATCTTTTATCACGTACAATTTTACCAGCACCCTCTCTTTCTCTTCGTGCAGTCCGAACTCTAAAATTTCTTTTAGATTGCCTCTTTTAACGCAAATCCCCAATTCCTCATGCAATTCACGCTCGGCAGCATCCTTGTAAGCTTCACCGCTCTTCACATGACCTGATAATGAGCCTTCCCAATGCCCAGGGTACATGTCTTTTGATAAAGCGCGCTGCTGAATGAATAATTTACCATCAGGATCGAAAACCATCACGTGAATGACGCGGTGCAGCAAACTTTTCTTGTGCGCAACGCTCCTGTCAGCCTTGCCGACTATTTCATCATGCGCATCAACAACATCAATCTCCTCTTTCATGATAAACGAAACAAGAACAGGAGTATTTAATCTTTATCTGTACACAAGCTTTTTAAATAACAATACAAAAGATAATCACATGGTTTTAGCGCACATACTCATATCTGTCATTCTAGTCAGCCTTGTATCATTTATCGGCGTCGTAACGCTCTACATGCGACCAAAACTTCTTGATAAAGTATTATTCGGACTTGTCAGCTTTGCAGCAGGAGCGCTCCTCGGAGCAGCATTCCTCGACTTATTGCCGGAAGCTCTTAAACAAACCGGCGGACCAATATTTGTCTATGCGCTAATCGGCGTTCTTGTCTTTTACGTAATAGAAACATTCCTCTACTGGTACCACTGCCATTACGGACACCACCACCATCACGCCGCACACCACAAAGTGCACCCATTCGCATGGCTGAACTTAATTGGAGATGCAATCCACAACTTTGTTGATGGAATGATAATTGCAGCAGCCTACATCGTCAGCGTTCCAATCGGAATTTCCACGACAATCGCGGTTGTGTTGCACGAAATTCCCCAAGAGCTCGGCGATTTCGGAATACTTGTTTTTGGCGGACTATCACGAAAAAAAGCACTATTCTTCAACTTCCTATCAGCACTAACCTCTGTTCTGGGCGCGCTGGCGGTATATTACTTCAGCATGATATTCAACAGCGTAAGCCAATTCCTAGTGCCATTCGCAGCAGGAGGATTCATTTATATTGCCAGCGCTGACTTACTCCCCGAACTGCACAAAGAACGAAACATACAACGAGCATTTACACAATTATGCTTCTTCATTCTAGGAGTAGCAATAATCTGGATAATGACGGGAATAGTGCACGAATAATTTAACAAAGGCAGCAATCAGGACACTGGTTACAGCCGCGACAAAGATTGCCTGACAAACCGCAGCCATTACACGCTTCCAAATCCATACAGACACCCCCTATAGAAGCATATACGCAGAGGTTATTTAAAAAGTTTGTGACAAATTAAGCACTATTTAATGCTACGAATAAAGTACCAAAAAGATCATCTAAGAAGGTGAAGGTTTTTATCTCATGTTCATATTGTTCAAATCATGAGACTTGAACCTTCAGCATTGAGAAAAACTATTGATGACGCAGTTCGTATAGGTGACCATGACCATGTTGCAGAGATTCCAAAGATCAAGCTTGTTGAGCGGAGAGATTTCGACAAGGACGGCGATAATGGTTATCATTGCGAATGGTATGTTTTCAGAGAATTAGGCATTCCTTGGCGTGAACCATACGACCCAAATCACTTGTTGGAAGGTATGCGCGAAGTGAAAAAACCAAAAAAGGGAGACTTGGTGTTGTATTTAGAAGACAACCATCCGAAACACTGGGGAATCCATGTCGGCTCTGGAAGAGTTCGTTCCAAATGGGGTGCGGGACACATTTTTGAACACGATATAGCAGCAGTTATGAGTGTATACGGAAATCTCGTAATATTCTATAGAAAAGTCTAATGTTACAAACTATTCAAAAAGTCCTACCTTTTCGTACGGTCTAGCAGATTATAGAATTCTGTCTGCTGCCTTGCTGCTTTTTCCTTCTCATACTGAATTTCGTCCAAACCATTGCGTATGCTAAATCCAACATACAAAGTCGCGGCAACCACAAAGCCAGCCAGAAAGTAGCCAATAATCCGCAAATATCTGTTATCCGTGTTGAAAGTAAGCCCGGCACCTTCCAAAACCCAAGGACTGCCTTTCTGATGAGGTTTTCCTGGCATAGACGCAAACTTATCAATCGTTCTCTGATGAATTTCGCCAGTAGCAGTATCCTGCCTGGCAAGCCTTTTCTGAAGACCCTGAAGCTCAGGCAAAATCTTCCGAACAACCTCAGCAGTACCGCGCTTATCTTCAGGTTTAACGTAACCAGAACTTTCAACAAGAATTTCAGCAATATCACGCCTGCCGAAGTCTTCAGCCATGAATATAAACACGTATTTTTACTATATTAACCCTTTGACACAATTAAAGAACAAGCTTAAACATCAATCATTTCTATTTCAATATTCAATCCTTCTGGAATAGGAACTCTCATGACCAAACGCAAAGCTCTTTCATCAAGACCAAGGTCAATCAAACGCTTGTGAACACGCATTTCGTATCTTTCCCACGTAGAAGTGCCCTGACCGCACGGAGAACGACGGGTAGCGAGTTTTAGTCGCTTCGTTGGCAGAGGAATCGGACCGCGCATGTCAACACCGGTCTTATCAGCAATGTCTTTAATAAAAGTACACGTCTGATTGAGCTTATCGATGTCCACACTCGCCAACTTGATTCTTGCCTTTTGCATGAGTAAAATAAAAAATGTTTTAATCAGTCTTCTTTACCAAGTCAATACACATGCCTGCAGCAACAGTGTTGCCTGAGTCTCTTACTGCAAACCTGCCCAAAGGCGGGAACTCCTTGACTTTCTCAATCACGAGCGGCTGAATAGGCTTGACCTTCAAGACACAAGCGTCGCCGTTCTTGACAAAGTCAGGGTGCTCGGCCAAAGTCTCACCAGTTGCCGGGTTGATCTTTTTAACAATCTCAGTGATCTGGCACGCGACCTGAGCAGTGTGAATGTGGAACACAGGAGTGTAGCCAACAGTCACAACAGTCGGATGGTTCAAGATAATCACGTTAGCAGTGAATTCAGTCGCAACGGTTGGCGGGTTGTCAATAGGACCAATAACGTCGCCGCGCGCGATATCCTTCTTTTCAATGCCCCTCAAGTTGAAACCAATGTTGTCACCAGGCTCTGCTTCTGTCAACTGCTCGTGGTGCATCTCAATAGTTTTGACTTCACCAGTAACACCTTTGCCGCTTCTGCCAGGCATAACGATAATCTTCTGGCCAACCTTCATAATACCAGTCTCAACTTTTCCAACTGGAACAACACCAATACCAGTGATGTTGTAAACATCCTGAATAGGCAATCTCAACGCCAAGTTTGTCGGCTTCTGTCGCTCTTTCAAATTGTCTATGCCTTCAAGCAATGTTGGGCCACTATACCAAGGCATGTTGCCCAATTTCTTGACAACGTTCTCGCCAGGATATGACGCAATCGGAATGACCTGAACGTCATCGGTCTTGTAACCAACAGACTTCAATAAGTCCTGAGCCGCTTTCTTCGTATCCTCAAACTTCTTCTGGTCATACTTGTTCAAGTCCTGCTTGTTGCACGCAACAATAAGCTGTTGAACGCCAAGCGTCTTGCACAAGAATGCGTGCTCTTTAGTCTGAGCCTGAATACCCTCAGAACCAATAACGAGAACAGCAGCATCTGCCTGCGAAGCACCAGTAATCATGTTCTTGATGAAGTCTCTGTGACCTGGCGCGTCAATAATGGTGAAATCAAACTTTTTCGTTGAAAACTTTTTGTGAGACAAGTCAATCGTAATACCTCTTGTCTGCTCTTCCTTCAAAGTGTCCATAACGAAGGCGAACTCGAAACCAGACTTGCCCAATTCCTGAGCCCTTTCCTTCAGCTTGCGCATGGTCTGTTCGTCAACAGTACCTGCATCGAACAACATTCTACCAACTGTAGTAGACTTACCGTGGTCAACGTGACCGACGAATACTATGTTTAAGTGTGGTTTTGCTTTTGCCATATATACCCCTCCTATGAGTGTTAATAATGTAAAGTCAAAAAGTCAAGTGGTGGTTTATAAAGGTTGTGTTTTTCTAGGAGGAAAAAGCCCACTTCGTCATCACCAGCCTAGTACGGCAAAACTTTAAGATAGAAGAGGGAAGGTTTCAATTAAAAAAGAGGTAAATTATGAGATGGATTCTGATATTGTTATTGATAACTCCCTTAACACAGGCAAAATCAATCTCAAGCTACCCGCCGGCCTTTGGCGGCGAAGTAGACTGGCGCGAAAGACTGACTTTCCCACACATATTTCCAGGACAGACAATAATTTCAAGCGACAGGTTCATGGAAGACGCTTTGAGGCCAGGATCAAGCACAGTCAGATGGACATCAAAAGGAGCCTATGGCATAAACCTCGACAAAATACACCTCATGCGCAAAGACTATGTCCTGGTAATCAGAAGCAAAAAAGGACCAGAAATCAGGATGCTGTCCTGGGAGACAACCAAGATATATCTCGAACCCAACTATTACGAGATAAGATACAGCAGAGAAACACAAACAGTATGGCTGGCGAGGTATGCGGACTAAAAATTATTTCCAATGGCTGGTTAATCTGTCATATATTTTCGCGTTCTGAGGGTCTTTTGTTTTAACTTCGTCTATAAATTTTTTTGCTCTTTCGCGTTCTCCTTTTTGATATAATACGTTAGCATACTGTGTGAAATCTTCAGGCAGCGCGTTGGGCAGACTTAAGAGCATTTCTGCATGTTTTATTGCAGTGTCGTAAGCTCTAGTGGCGTATTCTCTGTTCCGCGCGGTTCGTGCCATATCAGCGATTACTCTGTATAGTTCATTGTGCTGAGTGGTTGCCTTTTTTGCATCTTCGAGTGTTATTTTCCCTTTAAAAAAGGCGTTTGCGCAACGATGGGCTATACTACTGGAATCAATGCTGTGCTTTTTTGCAAAATCTGCAATTCTTTCATCTTTATTTTCTATCATGAGAGAAGATATACTGTATTTTGCCATGCCTGGCTTTATTTCTGCTGCTGCCATTATTTCGTCAGGGTCTGCCCCGCCCAAATAGCTGGCTTTTATGAAATCTCCAACATCAGCATCGCGTATGAGTTTCTTTGAATATAATGGGCGTATGAACTTTAATGCCTTTTCCGGTTCTTTTACCTGTAGATATGCAGTCAAGTCTTGCGCAATTACTGTTTGGCGCCCGGCATCCTGTTCGGCCAACGCTTCGTCCAGCGTCTGTTTTCCATTTATTATTCCAGTTATAATGCTCTTCTCTAGTTTTGTCATCGAGGCCACTATTTGCTCTGGTTTAGAAGAAGGAATGTAAGATCTGATTGTGTCAGGCTGTCCTGCAAATAACAATGCGCCAGTCATTGCTGCAATGAGCGCAGGCGTTGTGAAACGCGGTTTTGCTATCTTTCTTTCAATATAGTCTTCGAGCTTGCAGACATACTCTGTGATTTTTTTGCCAAACGCATAAGTTGCTCCAGCAATACCAAGTCCTATACAGAAGCCAAGACTGCTGTTTCCTATTCCAATTTTTTCAATAATTTCTTTCATGTCGCCGCTGTAACCGCACGCGTGCACAATTCCTGCAAAGGCAAACGTGCCGCCGAACCCAGTCAAAAATGGATTTTTGTTCTTTATCCCTTTGGCAAGCATGTAAATGCCAGGAATTGCGAGGAGCTGCGGTGCATAAACTACATAAAAAGGTCTGTCTTCTGACAGAAGCGTGCCACCAAAAAACTTACTATGCTCAGAAATCCCAGGCAGCAACGCGAATACTTTTCCTCCAAAATACTCGCTTATTCCAACATCATATACTTGAGACCCTGCGACTTTTGCAGTAACAGAGTGCATCAATTCATGATGCAGAATGTTCAGAGGAACTCCAAGCACAACGCCTGCTGCTGCCATCATTGTTTTTGTTGCAGTGCTGAAAAAGTTGCGTACTTTTCCTTCAAGACCTTCTTTTGGTCGCAGCACACCTATTCCATGCCAGACATCCTTGATTGCGTCTATGGGACCGGTAACCGGCCATGCCAGAGGCTTGAGGCATCGTAATACTTTGGCGAGTTTATTTGTTCTTACTTCGAGATTTTCTGCGGTCATTTTTTATAATGTAGAATGTCGCCCTTTTAAATCTTGCCAAGAATGACCACTAAAAAGAGGTAACAGATAACTTCAAGCACCAAGCATTGCCTGTGTCAAGCCCTTGCGCTGAACAATCTGCTGGATGATTCTTGGCTGCAGTTCAGCAGGAAGCTTCTCAAAATTCTGGTCAGCCAAAGAAGAATTACCTCTGCCTGCAGTGGCTGAACGCAAGTCGCTGCTCCAGCCCAACATCTCCCCAACAGGCAGTTTAGCCTTCACAATCGACAAATTGCCTTCCTGCGACAATTCCAGAACCTGACCGCGCTTGTTCATAACTAACTTCGTCATTTCTCCAGTAAATTCAATCGGAGCCTCGATAACGTGAGTCTGAACCGGCTCAAACATAACAGGGCCGGCTGTCATCATAGCTACCCTGATGCCTTCTCTAACACCAGGATACATCTGAGCAGGACCACGGTGAATGGCATCCTCGTGCAGCTTAGCATCAATCAGAATCACTTTAACGCCAACACAAGGCTCACGCGCAAGCGGCCCCTCGTTCATAACCTGCTCAAAACCTTCAAGGACAAGCTCAATAGCTTCATTCAACTGAACAATACCTCTAGTTGCATCCAAAAACATGTTACCGTTGTAAATGTGCTTGACAGACAAAGCAGTATCGTTGTCCCAGCCAGCCGCTACAAGCTTGTCACGCAATGCCAAATCTTTCTTTTTTATTCTGCCCTCACTAATATCGCCGTTCTTGATAAGCTCGCGAATCTGAGGCTCCAACGGCTCAACCACAAAGTACAGCTTGTTGTGCCTGTTAGGAGTTTTACCTTCACCCATCTGCGATTTCTTTGAAATGGTCTCACGGTAAACGACGATAGGCGGAGACGTCTTAATCTTGACGCCCTTCTCGGTAATAATTCTGTTCTCAATAATCTCCAAGTGCAGCTCGCCCATTCCATGCAGCAAGTTTTCACCAGTCTCCTGATTGATCTCAATCTTGACAGACGGATCTTCCTTGGCGACTTTCTTCAAAACTTCAACAAGCTTGGGCAAGTCCTGCGGCTTCTCAGGCTCTATCGCCTTTGTGATGACAGGCTCGAAAATATGCTTCAACTCTTCAAATGGATGCTCTGGTTCCAGCGTAATGGTCTCTCCGGCATTGCCAGAAACTCCTGCAATCGCCAAAACATTGCCAGCAGGAACTTCCTCAAAAATCTCAGGCTTAATGCCCTGATACATGAAAACAGTTGACAAGCGCTGCTGCTGCTTGGCATTGTTCAGCCAGACCTGCATGCCATCGCGCACAGTGCCGCTGTACAACCTGCCGGCAGAAATTTCCCTGCCAGACTTCGGCTCGATAAGAATACGCGTGATAATAAATGCAACCTTGCCGTTTGGATTACAGGTAAGCAAATCCTTTCCAAACTCTGAATCAAGGTCACCCTTCCAGATTTTCGGAACACGATAAGCCTGCGCGTCCTTCGGGTTGGGCAGGTGCTTGATGACTATGTCGAGAATGACTTCGTGAAGAGGACATTTCTCCCGGATAAATTTCTCTCTTTCTTCATCCTGCAATTCGTAAATCTTTAGAATGTCTTTGAAGTTAACACCTTTTTTCTGCATGTAAGGAAGAGATAAAGCCCAGTTGTCTCTCGCACTGCCAAATGCGACACTGCCATCCTGAATGTTGACCTTCCACTTTTGTTTGAATTCAGTTTCTGCAATCTGTTCGAGAAGCTTGTTAAATTCTGTGATGATTTCAATAAAACGCTTCTGCATCTGCTCAGGAGTATACTGCATCTCCTTGATAAGACGGTCAACCTTGTTGATGAACAAAATAGGCTTGACACGCTCTCTTAACGCCTGCTTCATAACAGTCTCAGTCTGCGGCATAATTCCTTCTGAAGCACAAACAAGAACAACAGTACCGTCAATCGCACGCATTGCTCTCGTAACGTTACCGCCAAAATCAACGTGGCCCGGCGTGTCAATGAGATTAATCAAGTATTCTGAACCCTGGAAATCGTGAACCATGGAGACGTTAGCAGAATCAACAGTCATGAGTCTTTCTTGTTCGTCAGCATGCTGCCAAGTCGCCATGCCCTTTTCCAACTCACCAGCAGCAGCTTCAGACATAAAGCCAGCCGCTGCGAGCAAGTTATCAGTAAAAGCAGTCTTACCGTGGTGAATGTGCGCAGATGTAGCGATGTTTCTAATCTTAGTCTGATCATGAGACATCTTCTTCATCAATGCAATCTTTTCTGCAGGTGACGGCATTTATTCACCTAAAACAAATGCACATCGTGCACCGTCTTATAGCCATGCAGTTCCTTCTTGTCAAACCACAAGGGAACTTCATATTTGGCGTCTTCTTTGTTTCCTGATGCGTGAATCAGATTTCGAACAACCATCTTTTTCTGGTCAGCATAACTGAAACAGACGTGTGCATAGTCGCCACGAATCGTTCCAGGAAGAGCTGCCTTAGGCTCTGTCGGACCCACCATCTTTCTAACGTTCTCAACGGCCTCAACGCCCTCAATTGCGAGAGCTACAACAGGACCCTCCTGCAAGAACTTGACCATCATCTTCCGTACTTCCTCGCCGCGGCGTTTTGCCAAATCTTCGGTATAATGCTTCAAAGCGAAATTTTCATCAACCCAAACAAGCTTCAGGCCAACAATCTTCAATCCGACTCTTTCAAATCTTGAAATAATCTCTCCAACCAATGCACGTTGCACTGCATCAGGCTTCAGCAAAACAAGCGTGCTTTCAATCATTTCTTCACTCCACCTTTCTCATAAGCCTTTGTCCATTTCATATAACGAGGAGTACGGCCAAGCTTCAGCATGTTCTTCTCGCACTTCATCAAGCAAAAGTTCAAAACGCTGCCATCTTTCTTGACGTACATAGTGCCAGTGCCAGGCTCAATGGCAGCCTTGCAAAATGAACATTTAACCATTTTACGATCCACCCCTTCCGCTCTTATTCAGTGGTCGAGCTTCGATTTCGGTCTCTCTCAACATTAGAATGTCATCCTTCTGAACAGGACCCTTGACGTTTCTGCGCAAAATCTTATCCTTATCCCTGCCGTCAAGCACACGGCATCTTACCTGTATTGCTTCTCCTCGAGTGCCAGTCCTGCCAATAACTTCCTCAATACGCGCAGGAACCGCATAGCTAAAACCAACTGTTGCTTCCTGTCTCGGCTTTTGAGCTGGAGCAGGAGGTGCGTCCACAACTTTACTTTTTGGTTCTCCCATGATTTCAACCCTGCTTTGCTTTCAATTCTTCAATAATCTTCTTTGCGTCGCCTTCAACAATAATTGCAACAGCACCAGTCGGAACACCAATGCCGGCAGCAGTGCCAAGTTCTTCCTTGCTGTTGACCTGAATGCAAGGAATGCCCTTTTCTTTTGCCAAAATCGGCAAGTGCAAAACAATCTCAGCAGGCTGAACGTCTTTCGCAAAAACAACCAGCTTAGCAGTGCCACGCTCTAATGCCTTTGTGGCTTCATTAGTTCCTTTCTTCACTTTACCCGTATTCTTAGCTACTTCAACAGCTTCCAACGCTTTTTGAGTTACATCATCTGCCATATTAATCCTCCAAGGAGTAGTCTCCTCATTCAGCTCATGCGAGCCTCATCAATCATAGGTTA
>CAZCCU010000019.1:0-19546 GCA_964497645.1 uncultured Methanosarcinales archaeon | reverse complement strand
AATCATCATACGGCATCTCCCACTTCATCATCTGCTGAATGGAAGCTTTCTCAAAATACCGGCGGAAAGGACGCATGCTGTTGCCGTGCGCTGAAATAGCGACGTTCACCTTGTACTTTCTGATGAAGACTAGCAAGTCTTTGATGAAAGATTTAACACGCCCCTCCACCATCCTGACACTCTCGCCATGAGGAGGCGGGAAGTTGTAAGCGCGATGATATTTGTCGTACAGAGCTTTACCGAACTTTCGAATAAACGCTGAATGAGAATGACCCTGCAACTCACCATAACACCTCTCAAGCATCCTGTCGTCGCGAAAAACAGCTTTGCATTCACGATGATGCTTAAGCACTTCCCTAAGCGTTTCCTTTGAACGGGTCAAATTGGAAGAAAAAGCGGCATCAATACGCCGATTCCTGAGCTTCCTTCCGACTAAGGACGCATTCATCTTTCCTTTAGCAGTCCATGTAGCGTCCTTCCAACCAGTAAACATCTTCCGCTTGTTAAAATGAGTCTGGCCGTGACGGAACAGGTAGATATGGACTTTCATTTTTCAACTGCTTTGTTGTGCGCTTCTATATACCTTTCTATAAACAGCTTCCAATCAGCAGTCGCGGCAATCTTCTGCGCCATAATCTTGTTCTCAATACGCTCCTTTGTGTTAAAGTGAGCAAACTGAGACATCATATCAGTCAAAGCCTTGATGATTTCCTCAGTAGACTTTTTGAAACGCTGAAGCACAAAAATACCCGGATATTTGCCCGGAACGCACTCCTTGCAGATGTATTGGCCGAAGCCAGAAAGGTCAGTAGTCAAACTGCTCACGCCTAAAGCTGCAGCTTCCAATGGAGTATACCCCCACGGCTCATAATAACTCGGGAAAACACCAAGATGAGAACCCTGCATGCTCTCATAATAGCTCGTGTCCAGCAGGCCATCAGCGCCTGAGAGATAGATTGGATAAAATACGATCTTTACAACATCATCAGGAGAATTATCCAATCCAACCTCACGCAAAGTCTTCATAATCAAGTCAGTATCCTCATCATACAAGAAATGAGTGCTGAGAGGAGGCAGGCCTTTGCGAGTCAAACGCTTCAATTTCGGCTTTATTTCCTGAAGAAAATCATCACCGAGCAAGGTCTTGCTGCTGATTTCCTTCCCCATGATCAACAATTCTGAAACCTTATTCTGCACGTCCTCATGCACTTCCTCAACACTCTTCTTAATATCATTGAAAAACGTCCTGCTCTCCAAAAGCTCAGGACGTATGCTTTTCACATTGCCAGGAATCCAGAAGAACGCCACAATCGTCTTTTCACACTTCTCAGCCTTCAACTGATCATTCAGCCTGCCTAAAGCCTTGATGAAGACATCAACACCCTTATCGTGAAACTCGTACCTTCCGGCAAGAAAGTAAATGAGAGTGTTCTCAATATCAAACGTGTAATACGGAAAGAAGTAGTACATCAAAAACTGCTTCATCCTGTTCTTGAAGAACTTATGCTTCAAAGAAGCCTCTTCAAATGAAGGAAATTTTGACATATCAAGACCGTTAAACAATAGCACATCAGGCTTCCTGCCAAGAAAATGTTCAGCTTCCATGCCAGTAATCTCACTCACGGTAGTAAACACACTGGCATTCTGCGCGCTCTGCTTCTCAAGCATGTGTTTAGCCCACACAGAAGAGCCAAGACGCTTTGCCTCAGCATCAGAATCAATACTCTCCAACTGCTCGTAAATATCACGCTCCTGCATGGCCAAAGAACGACCCAAAGTAGTAGCATGAGTAGTAAACACGGTTCCAACCTTGGCCTTCTGATGACGCAAATAAAGCAAACCAGCGCCAGCAAGCCATTCATGGAATTGAGCGACAACCTTCTTGCCAAAAACCTTGCTCAGCTCTTCTATAAGCCTGCCAACAGCATACGCCCAGACAACAGGCTCGTCAAAATCATACCATTCAGTATTAAGGCTGTCAATCTGGTACCAATCCCACAATTTACGCTTAATATCGTCCTTCTGAGCAGAAAAGTTAGTAAAATCGACCAATAACGTGTTTGGATTGCCCTTTGTAATCCAAGTCCCACAATGAACTTCAATGCCCTCCTTTTTGAGCTGTTCAAACGCGCTCTTACACTGCTCAGGAGGCACGCGCTCCTCAAAAATGCCCCAAGCCTTCTTAGGAAAATACGGGCCAACCAAGAAGTAATTATCACCATAATGCTCCTTCATAGGCAGAATCTTGCTCTGCACAACAGTAAAAATGCCTCCAACCTTATTGCAAACTTCCCAAGAAACTTCAAAACATACTTCTGCCTTAGATTCCATAACTACCTCTTTACAGCACCACTTCAAAAAAGTTTAACACCACTCTACAATGAGAAACTCATTATCAACACAGAAATACCAATAACTATAGTAATAATGACGTAGATAGAATAAAGTTCAAACGCTTCCATGGTAAAGTTAAAAAAAAATAATTAAAAAAAAATTAAACGAATCCTGGGCGCTCTCCGCATCCCCATGCTCCGTCTTGGATTGCTTGCGTGATGTCGTTGATAACCGCATCACGGTCCAAACCATACTGTTCGGCATTTGCAACCCAGTCGCCTGCTGTCAACTGCTGCATTGACATTGACATTCTTTGTAAAGACTGCCATGCCATGTGCTCGTTGTAGTCAAGTGACACTGGAAGGTCGACGCCGTTCAAGACGCTCAACCAAGTGCATGCGCGGTATGATGGAATCATTTCCAATTGCTCGTTGTGAACAAGGTTCTCTTGACCGCTCACTGCGCGCGATTTGACCGATTCACCATACTGTGTTCCTGCTATTGGCTGATAGTATCCTGATCCGCCAAATCCTGAGAATCTTTCACCAGACTCTCCTGATCTTCCGCTTGGGAACTCATATGATCTACCTGCATATGCCCTTGACTCTGGGTCAGCGACACCTCTGATTGCACCGCCATATTCCTTGACGGCTGGCACTGCGAACTCACCAACTGCTGCCTTACGCGCACCCGTGAAGAGTAGCACCAAACCAACAATCGCTATAATCGCAACTATGCCTAGAATTACAAGTGCGATTCCTTTTCCACTTTCTTCTGCCACAACTGATCACCTCGTTTAGTTGTTCTTAATCGTTTGTGTGTGATAATACACACACTGATTTATATACTTTTCGTTTTGTCAAACGTACAATCGTTCTGACTATTTGCCAATGAAATAAAAAAACATTAAGTTTGGCCTGCGATTCCGCCGACCATTGGAGTTTGCGGGAACACACACATGCCCGGCTTTTCGCCGCCTTGCACAACAGCATAGCCAAGTGAAGCATAGTAGCCAGCCTGGTCTTCATCATACGGAACAAGGAAGCCGCCAGATTCGCACTTTCTCATAGCGCTCGGAATGTCGGTAACCGGATTTCTCTTTGGGTCGCCGTAATAATTCCAGTTCGTGTGCATGTCCTGATACTGAGTTTGTCCAGGGACATAATTAGGATTTTGGAATTCAGGAACGTTTCTTGGAACACCGCGGCCAGACCAGTACGGATATGGGACTTGTTTGAGCGCACCGCCATAAACGCCTTCGCCAGTCGCACTCTTTCCCTGCACGAACAATAAGACAAGACCAACGATTGCAATAACTGCAACAATGCCAAGAATAACCAACGCTATACCTTTCTGTCCTTCAGCCATGTTTTCACCTCGAATTTTTACGGCAATACACTAATATAGGATTATGTATACTGGATATATTTAAATGTTGCGTTTCTTGGGCAAATATTCACGAAGAAGCAATAGTATTACTGCTATAGTAATAGCAGAGTCGGCTATATTAAAAGCAGGCCAGAAGTGGAAATCAACAAAGTCAATAACCGCGCCATATAAGAGACGATCCAGCAGATTTCCAGCAGCGCCTCCGAGAATAAGGCCAAGAACAGGCTGCAATTCTTTAGAAAAAGTTTTGTAACGCAGGATTACAAAAACGCTCACGGCCGCAGAAAAAATTATGAAAAACCACGACGCGCTCTTAAACAAGCCAAATGCAGTGCCGGTATTCAAGACATGCGTCAAAGAAATCACTGGAAAATCTATTGACGAATTAAACGGAATGAATTTCAGCACTAGAAATTTAGAGATTCTATCAAGAAGTAAAACAACCAGCGCAACGCTCCAGAATACTAAGTGCCTGTTCGCCATCTCTGTTGATAAGGACTAGGCTCCTCTTTTCTCTCAAGACGATCAAGACGCTGCAAAACAGTTTCCAATTGCGCCTTAATCGTGTCAAGCTTTGAAGAAATCAACTGCAACTGCTGCTCTGTCGTGACAGGAGAAAGCTGCTGTTGCTGCGCAAACTGCTGCTGCCCAAAAGCCCTTGGAACTTGACCACTAAACTGCTGCTGCCCAAAATCCTCAGCAGGAGGCTCAGAAACGCCTGGCATAGGCCTCGGCATTCCCATCTGCTCCATGCCCATCGGCGCGTGCTGTTCAGGAGGAGCGAACTCAGCAGCCCTTGGAAACTCAGGAGGCATTTCCTCCTCTTTCTTCCAGAACTTCAATTTGTCCATCAAGCCCATAAAGATAAAGAATACAAAGAACCGTTATAAAACTTTTGATGGACTCTTAGCCGTCACACGCGCCATCATTGCTCGCATCCAAACAGTAACATGCCTGATTGTCCTGAAGAGTGACTAGTGCGCCTTGCGGAACCTGCATCAAATCAGAACTGGTTGATGCTGTTGAAATTCCAACCAAGTCCTGGCAAACGACTTCAGGTTTGACTATTCCAATGGCAAAGCAAGGCCTTGTGACGATAATCAAGTTTCCAATACCCCAGCTTCGACTGCCAATAAACCATGAAGCCGACAGCGAATCAGCCATAGCGTCATTAAAGTCCAGCACGCTCTTAAGAGCAGCCGGACAGCCACTGGTGCTATCTGAGCCAACAGCAACACCACTCAATGAAATAGTAGCTGAAATACTGTTCCTACAAATATGGCGACTTATGGAATGATGTATATTAGGATTGACGATCATCAACTTATCGACAATCCTTGCACTAAATTTCTTCGACCATGCAGTTCCAAGAACCTGGCCGCTTTCAAGCTTTTCAGTAACGCAAACCTGGCAGACATTTCCAATACCATTCTTATCGCTATCCGCCTGATTTTTGTTTGAAACCAGCACGCAATTATCGCAAACATCACCAATCTTATCTCTATCTTTATCAGCCTGGTCAGCATTGAATGTTGAAGGACAATTATCCAATACGTCAGCAACATCATCACCATCAGAATCAGGCAATATGCTTGAAACATCCATCGTCAAGACAAAAGCTCTTGGCGCCTGCACGTCTTTTATTAGCGGATGCTTAGTTACACTTCCACGCTCTGATGTCGCAGTAACTCCACGCGTACCAACAGGAACACTTGTAAAAACAGCAGTACCAGCACTATTGGTCTTTCCCTGACAGGCAGGCGGCTGATAAGTCGCATCACACATATCAATAAGAACCCCTGCGACTGCAGGCTTGACAGCAACCTGAACTTTACTGGTCTGAGGACCAGTAGCCCAGCCAGGACCAACACAAGACGCGATTAATAATAAAGAGAACACAGCTAAAAACATCACCAGCTTTTTCATTAGATTAATTTTAATAATACACGTATTTAAAACTTTCTATCAGCTGGCTCTCAAAACTTCAAAACTGATTTTATAGAAGGCTGCAAAGAATCATATCGCTTAACAAGAGGATGATCATCAGGCAAATGTTCAGTCATTATTGATACACGCTCTGCCAACTCGTATACCTTATCAGGATCTCTTGCATTCAAAGCAGCACGCAAATCTTTCAATTGAACTTTTGGGTCACAAAGATTACGCTCATAACGCTCAACACGTCCAACTGCGCCACGATAACGCCGCTCAAATAAGTCTTCCACTCGCTTGCGAATTTTATCAAGGCATTCCCCACGTGTTTGTTTTAACTCCTCTTCTCTCATCTCTGAACCCTTTGTTTCTCTATGACGCTTCTTAAGCATATTATCCAATACAACATTGTGCTGGAGCAATCTTTGGACCGTGCTTGTAACTAGAAATTTAGAAGACAAACCTTCATGGTTGATATATAGCTTATCTGTTACATTAAAAAGCACAAGAACGTCTAATTTTGATAAATCACCATTCGATCTAACAGAATCATGGCGCTGAATATATTGCTTGTCACGCGCGTAATCCTGCTGAGTATAGGCTGCCATGTTCAAGAAACCTTTTCTTCCGGCAAGACATTGCCAGCATTTTCTTCAGGCAAGACATCGCTAGTTTCTGCCATGCTGTTTTGCAAAGCATTCATTCCGTGCATCTTTATCAAAGTCCTCAATGCCAATTTTCCCAAAAGCTGCTTGACAGCCCTGTCATTCGCCTTGCCGAGTTCAAGCTGGTAATCGCCAACATACATGCCATGCTCGAGCATTTCAGATGTTTGCAAGTATATTGGAATAACCGCATCGTTGACTTCTGATATTGAATCGCTTATGATTGTTTTCTGCATAGGCTCTTCAAGCTTATTCCAGAGCTCTTTGAATTTTTTCTCCACAGCATTTTCCTTATCCGCTGCATTTTTCTTAAGATTCATCATTATTTCTCTTTTTGCCTCTTTCGCAGTCTCAATACCATCGAATGGAATGCCTAACAAGTCCGCATGCACTTTAAGCGCCTCAAAAGTGCACGCCCCATTCTTGAGCTCAAGCTCCTGCTCCAGATTAATTGAATGCGATACCGCAAGCGGCTCTATCAAGCACTTCATCGGATCCTCATCCTCAATCAAATTATTCTTTAAATTCCTGAACACGTTCATAAAATAATTTCTTATCGTGTCGGATTTCACAACCGATTTTCTATCACCAAAATGATGGTCCCTGACTTTTCCCTGGATGCCATGAAGGACATTTGAAACCGTTCTTGACTGAACAGCATCATCTTTCAGCAATGACGAAATCATCCTCATGAATACAGGCTGCATGAAACGATCAACAGTTGGATCATCAATACTGACATGGTAAACGCTGGAACCAGCATCTCCCTGCCTTCCAGCCCTGCCATTCAACTGCCTTTCAATTCTTTCCTCTTCCTGCAATCCGATGCCCAAAATATGAAGGCCTCCTATATTCCTTGTCTCATCATCAAGCTTGATATCTGTTCCTCGCCCTGCAATTTTGGTTGCGACAACAATGCTTCCTTTTTTGCCAGCCTTCGCTATGACTGCAGCTTCCCTGAGCTTATCTTTATACGTGGTGCCAGCGTTCAAAAGCTCTGCCTGCAATCCCAACCGCGTGATCGCATCATGAACGCGCACAGACATCTCATCACTCGTAGTAACAACAAGCACAGGTCTGCCCTTTTCATGATTTTCAATTAATTCCTCCAAAGCGCCATCAACAGCTTTTGCTGTCGTCTGATATAACTTATAATCCAAATCTTTGCGCACACAAGGCTTGTGCGTAGGGATGCTTATAACAGAAAGCCCATAGATTTCTCCAAACTCCCGCTCATCAGTCATTCCTGTACCAGTCATGCCTGACAATTTTGCATACTGCGACAAGAAATAATTCTGCAGGCTGATTTCCTCAGAAGAAGTCCCTTCCGGATTGATTTTAGCATTCTCCTTTGCTTCAATCGCCTGGTGCAAACCAAACGACCATCTGCTGTCCGGATCTATCCTTCCAGTATGCTCGTTGATAATCCTGATATCTCTTTTTTTCAGAATCTTCTCTCCAGTCTCATTTTCAATATATTCATCATCAACAATGTAGTGATGATCCTTATTGAAAAGTGCGTGTGCAGAGACGATGTTCCTGATCTCATGATAGAACGGGAATGCGAATTCACCAAGCGCACTTGCTTCTTTTTCTCCAAGCTCTTTTCTCAATTCCTGTTTTTCCCTTTCAACAATCGCCTCATATTTCGGCAAAGTGCCAAGCAGCTGTTCAAGTCTTGATATTCCTTCATCTGTCAGCGAAATCGTGCCTTTTCTCCTGTTGACGGTATAGTCTCCAGGACCGTCTATTTCCTCGCTTACTTTTTTCGCCTCGGTGAGAATCAATTTTCCATCGTCGTCTGTGAGAAGATGATTAAGCGCTTCATAATTTTCCGCGCTTTCCTCGTTCGGCTGGCTGATCTTATGAGGAATACGCCCTTTGTCAATTAGAATATTATCCGCCTCGTCAACGATTGCCATCAAAGCAGGGGCTCTGAACTTGCCATCTTTGGAATTAATACGGTTGTTGCGGAGAAAATCAAATGCGAACTGCTCGTTTGAACCGTAAACAACGTCTTTCATGTATTCAGGCGTTTTCCAAGAACTATCAATTTCGTTCTTTACCAGCCCAACACCAATACCTAAAGATTCCAGCAACGGACCCATTGTCTGCCGGTCTCTTTCTGCAAGATATTCATTAGGAGTAACTATGTGGACACCCTTGCCATCCAAAGCATTAAGGTATGCAGCAAAAACAGCAGTGAGAGTTTTTCCTTCACCAGTCGCCTGCTCGGCAACATTATGCCCGCTCAAAACAGAAGCAGCCATCAACTGCTCATCATAAGCCCTGGCGATCTCCCAGGTGAATGGCTGTCCTTGAACATCATACGACTGGCTGTTTTCGTGGAATCTCCTGATTCCCTCCTGAACAACCGCGAAAGCTTCAGGCATTATTTCCGTGAGCGTTTTTTCACGCGCGCGAAGATACGCCATATGGAGCTTTCTATCATTTCCTGAAAGCTCATCAAGCCCGCCGGTTTCCTGCCTTATATACTCTCTAAGACGCTTGGTCTCCTGAAGAAGGTCAATTTTGCTATAGTCAGCCCTCTTTTCAGCATCGCCAACTAGCTCGGGAACATGCTTGTGCTCATTCCGAAAAACAGTCTTCAGGCAGTCTAACATTTCATACTCCTTTTAGGCTATAAGCGCTCTTCACCTATATAAAGGTTTCTATTATTTACTACTAAATAGTGACTAAATATACTATCAAAAGGCATTTATAAAGGGGGCTATTCTCTAAACGCATGAAAATAGGGGTGGACAGATTCAGCCTGCAGCACACACTTGACTCAGGCCAGTTCTTCAGATACGAGAAGATTGAGGACTATTATATATGCCAGGAACGGAACAAAAAATTCAAAATAAGGCAGCAGGGAAAAACCCTTGAATTTCATGGAACAGACAAAAAGCACATCAAAAGGCTTTTCGGGCTTAACGACGACTACACCAGAATAATAGAGAAACTCTCACAAGACAAAACGCTTCTTCCAGCAATAAAGCAGTACAACGGACTGCGCATAATGCAGCGCGACCCATGGGAAACGCTTGTCAGTTTTCAGTGCAGCATATTTTCAAACATCAAAAAAATAAAATTAAACCTGAACTGCCTCGCAAAAGAATTCGGAGAGGAAAAAAATGGCCACCATACTTTTCCAGGACCGGGAAAACTGAACGACTTGCAAAAAATCAAGAAATGCGCAACCGGATTCAGGGCAAAATACATTCACGCGGCAAATTCAATGGTGAATGACGCTTTTTTCATAAAATTAAAGAAGAAAAAATACGAAGACGCAATGAACGCCCTGATTGAGCTCCCAGGAGTAGGAGAAAAAGTCGCAAACTGCATCTGCCTGTTTTCCCTCGGCAAAACAGAAGCGTTTCCAGTCGATGTCTGGATACAAAGAATGATGACGAAAATCTACTTTAACGGCAAGAAAACAAAAATGAAAGACATCAAAAAGTTCGCAGAAAAAAGATGGGGAAAACTCGCAGGATACGCACAACAGTTTCTGTACCACTGGGGAAGACACCAGTGAAAGCATTATCTCTGAAACAACCCTGGGCAGAACTTATCGTTTCTGGAAAGAAGACGATTGAAGTCAGGAAATGGAACACTAAATTCCGGGGAGAATTCCTTGTTCACGCCTCAAAAAATACTAATAAAGAACGGGAACAAGAATTCGGATTCAAAACTCTGCCAACAGGATGCATTGTCGGAAAGGCAACACTTGTTGAAGTCAAAAAATACAAAACACAAGAAGAATTCGAGAAAGATGCGGATAAGCATTTCGCAAAAGGATGGTGGGATGCAAAAGCGCACGGATTTATTTTAACAAGTGCGACGAGAATAAAACCAAAAACACTAAAAGGACAGCTAAACTTTTTTGAAGTACCATGATAGGCCACACAGAAATCGACAAAGTGCTGAACATCCTTGTAAAACAACAAGGCACGAGCACAATGCTTGGAAGAATGAGCAAGAAATACGACCCGTTCAAAGTGCTGATTTCCACGATAATGAGCGCGCGGGCAAAAGACGAAATGACGGAAGTAATCGCGGAGAAATTGTTCGAAAGATACCCGACAGCAGAAAAACTCGCGCGGGCCAACAAAAAAGACGTCATCAAAATAATACGACGCATCGGATTCTACAACGCAAAATCAAAAAACGTCATAAATTCAGCGAAAATGCTGCTGGAGAAATTTGATGGAAAAGTTCCAGACCGGCTTGAACAATTAATAGAACTCCCAGGAGTCGGGAGAAAAGTGGCGAATTGCGTATTAGTTTACGCGTACAAACAGGACGCGATACCGGTTGACATCCACGTACACCGGATATCCAACAGGTTAGGCTGGGTGAAAACCAAAATGCCAGAAGAAACAGAACAAAAATTAGAGAAATTAGTTCCAAAGAAACACTGGCAATTGATAAACGACACTTTCGTCTCGCACGGAAAAACAATCTGCGCGCCAATCTCACCATTCTGCTCAAAATGCCCCATCTATAACTACTGCAAACGAAGAGGGGTGACACGGCATCGCTGAAGAAAAATCTTCAGCGGGCCTTTCCTCGCAATCTCGGAAAGGCATCGCTGATATTAACAAAATAGCTGCACTTTGCATACGAGACAAGAAACTGCTCATAGTGCACAAGAAAAACGTGGGCTACATATCATTAGGCGGCAGGCTTGAGCCTGGAGAAACAGATTTGCAATGCCTTGAACGGGAAGTCAAGGAAGAGATTGGATGCACGGCAAAGAATCCTAAACTCTTCGCCACGTTTGAAGGCCCAACACACGATTTCAAACAAACTCTCAGAATGGTCTGTTATTTCTGTGACATTGAGGGAGAAATACAACTGAATCCCAACGACAACGTAGACGGCTACCTCTGGATAGGACGAGAAGACTACAAAAAAATAGAAAATGAACTCGCACACATGCTAAAGGCAAACATCATCCCAGCACTCATAAAGCATAAACTTTTATAAAGCGCCACTTCTAAAAAACGCATATGGTCAACATGCTGAAGATATTGGCAGCAGTCATAATACTTCTCGCCATCATCGGCATCGGCATCCTTGGCAAAAAACTATTCAGGGCACTGATTTTCAAAACAGCAAAAACGCCGAGCAACGAGAGCAAAGTATTGGAAGTCATTACCGGGCTCGTAGTCATCGGAATAGCAATCGCGAATTATGCTCGCAAAGAACCAGACGCGACCATCACCATGTGGATAGGCGCAGCCGTATTCTTCCTCGGAGGACTCTTACAACTCATCGCGCGCAAACAATTATACGAAGACAAAACATTTGAAGAACGATTAAGCACAGGATTTGAAGCAGCACAAACAGGACTATATTCAAAACTAAGACACCCCAGCAAGACAGCGCTATTAATCATCATAATAGGAATTTGCCTTGCGCTGGGAAGCATTTGGGGACTGGCACTCCTCGCAGTATTGTTCTTTCCCAGCGTGCTCTACCGCATCAGCCAAGAAGAAAGAGCGCTGCTGGACAAATTCGGAGAACGCTGGATAGAATACCAAAGCGACAGCAAAAGAATCATACCTGGAATATTCTGATACACCATAACATATATAAACAAATATTAAAATTCAGACAGCATGCCAAAGAAAGAGGTAAAGCCTGCATTAACCGGCGGAGAAATTCTCAGGAAAACCTGGAAGATCATCAGCATAGGAATAAGCACACTCATGTTCCTCTTCTTCGCAATGATTTTCTTCAGCGTCTTCGGAAATTTCATCCCGACAGAACTAGCCACTGGAAACGTCGCAGTAATACCAATTGAAGGCGTAATACAAACAAACGACGACTCATTCATTTCAGGCGCCAAAAGCGAAACAATCGTCGGATTAATCGAAGACGCACTCGAAGACGACGAAATAAAAGCAATACTGCTCTTAATAAACAGCCCTGGCGGAACACCAGTAGCCACGGACGAAATCGCCACGGCAGTCAAAGAAGCAAACAAAACAACAGTGGCAGTCATCAGAGAAAGCGGAGCATCAGGCGCGTTCTGGATTGCCACGGCAGCAGACAGAATCTTCGCGAACAGAATGTCAGTAACAGGAAGCATAGGCGTACAGGCGAGCAGGCTGGAATTCACAGGACTGATAGCAGACTACAACGTAAGCTATAGAAAACTCACAGCAGGCAGACTAAAAGATGCAGGCAACAGATTCAGAGACATGACAGGAGAAGAACAACAATTATTCCAAACACTGCTTGACAACCTCCACAATGAGTTCATCAAAGCAGTAGCGCAAAACAGAAACCTGCCAGAAGAACACGTACGAAACCTGGCCACAGGATTCGTCTATCTAGGCAGCGAAGCAAAAAACCTTGGACTCATAGACGAGCTCGGCGGAAAAAAAGAAGCGCTGGACTATCTAGAGAAAACTCTCAACATAACAGCAGAACCAGTAGAATTCAGCAAACCAAAACCGTTCTTCGAACAACTCTCAGGACTCACTTCTGAAAGCTTCTACAGCATAGGCAGAGGACTCGGGAGCGTATTCACCGCAGAAACTAGGGTAACTTTAACGTAACAATCGAGCCAGCTTTAATCCCTTTCTTCTCAGCAAGCCCTCCATTAACCTCCAACACATACCTGGCAGGCTCAGAAGGATACGAAGGACACGGGTCATCCTTGCACGGAGGAACATTCGCCTTGACCTCAACAACTTCCAGTTCAGAGTTTATAAAAATCATGTCCAACGGAATCAAAGTATTCTTCATCCAAAAATTTCTAGGAGAATCTTTCTCAAAAATAAACAGCATTCCATGCTCCTCCGGAAGCTCTGTTCGATACATCAAACCCTTTGTCTTCTCAGCAGAAGTCTCGGCCAGCTCAACTTTAAACATGACCTCATTATCGAAGAAAACAGCCGGATGAGCGGCAGTGCACGAGAGAAGCAACAGTAAAAGTAATACGCGCTTCACTTTTTCAACCCCATCTTGCTCATCCAAATAGGAACCTCGTACGCCATCTGCTCCTTCTCAAGCTTTAACACGCCCGCGTCTATAAGATCATCAATATTAATCATATTTATGGCTTGATCAGGAATCCTCGGACAGGCAGTATTAACCCAGAAGTCTATGAAATTAAAATTCTCAAACTCGGCCATATCAAGCTCGTCACAGGCGAACACGAAATATTCCTTATCCTGCTTTTTCTGCAAATCAAACGCGCGCATCAGGTTCTTCTGGCCGATCTTAGTGCTCACAATTATTCCAACACGCTTTGCGTGCAAGAATTTATTCAGCTGGCCTTGTTTTCTTTTACGCCAGGAATCAACACGCTCTTTAGGCAGCTCGCCAAGCTCTTTTGTCACAGGATTCCACAGCCAAACAGGCTGGTCAGTCTTCAACTGAACCTGAACAGGATGAAACTCCCCGCTGCCAACAAACAACCACTGATCAACATCGTTTTTTATCTTCTCGGCTTCCGAAGCATTACAACCAAGCACCTGGCCCCCTAAAATAGCAGTACGCAATTGCTCAAGAACATCACCAATCTTATGCGCGTGCTGGATAGTCGTCACAACACCCCAGCGTCCTTTCGGCAGGTTCTTCAGTACAGCCTCAGGCATCTTGACATCAATAGTGCTCTTCGCATGAACGTGCATCAGTTTCATAACAAAGAAATCGACGAGGACTGTTTAAAAGGTTTTCTAGTAAATTATAAATATGAACCGGTATTTTCCAACACTATGGGACTATTTTCAATCATATTGATCATTACGCTCATCGTCCTTGCAATTATAGCGCTCAAATTTGTGGCAGGCATGGCGCGAACAGTCACTTCACTAGCACTCTTCGTCCTTGCCGCGCTATTGCTAATCGGATTTTTAACAAACAGCGACCCGCTAGGCGTAACCTCATTCGTCACTTCCATCTTACCTTAGTCCAAAGCATCGGAATAACCTTTTCTGCCAACGGACGCAAGTTCAGAATGTCCTCCTCATTATACATGACCAGCTTGTTCAGATAATCCCTGTCACCAGTGCTCTTCCACATCTCCCACAAATAAACAGCGTCCTCTCCGCTGATTCCTACAACTTCAGGACGGCGCTTAATGCCGAACTGCTTCTCAATAGACTTCAAACCACCGCTAAAACCAGCCTTCTGGCACACAAAACGCAAATCAACATGAGGAATATCCGGCTTGATGTTGAAATAACGCGCAATAACCGGCAAATCAAAAGACGCGCCATTAAACGTGACAACCATCTTGTATTTTTCCAGCTCTTTCATTATCAAAGAACGGTCAAGATTGAAACCCCGCACAAAAGTCTTCGCGTCAATGCCATCAGACAAGCCGACCACTGTAATTCCGCTGTAATATCCATTTGTTTCTATATCCAAATACACTGCCTCGTCCTTGAACTCATTGTACAATCGCCACTGGTCGGAAAAAGGCACTTTTTGCGCGAAAAAACGAGCATCCTGAGCGCGCAACCTGTCTTTTGCCTCCTGCAACTGCCAGTCATAAGCGTCTTTTCTTGCCGCGCTGAGTCCCTTTACCTTCACAGCACCCATAAAATGATCCCAGGAATGAATATTCTGGCTCCAAATATTGTGCTCAGTACGGTATCCGACGCTTGGTAGAATAACAAACGATTCTGAAAGCATATCCAGCACACACAACACAACCTTTTTAAACGCTACGCACGACTGTCCAGTGGGAGAGTGGTTATGCCAGCATTCGCATTACACATAGACAGTTGCAAAAAGTTGTTTGAAAATTTCAAACTACACAAACAGAACTTCCAGTTTGCCCTAGTCGCAATAGGAAGCGTACTGCCAGACTTGCAAGAGTTCAGCATACTCAAAAGCGTACACGGCAGAGCAGAAGCATTCTTGCAATATTTACTCAAAACAGAACCAAAATACGCCCCATTAGCAATCGGAATGATAATGCACGAAGAACTGGACAGAGTAATCGACACCCAATTCGTAAACCCGCACATGCCAGCAGCAAGAGAACTGCTGGAGCAATACCAGATGACCTCAGAAAAAGTATCACTAGCAGCACACTACCTCATAGACCACACGGTCAACTGCCAATTACTGGAAGACGAGCCAGGCATCCTCAAAATCACAAACAGCATAAAGAAAAAACTATCACACAGGCACGCACACAAAATCGCATACCATCTCACAAACTTTTTCGGAGGAGACAATGAACAAATACTCGGCGCGCTCCACACGTTCAGAGACTTCGACCTATCACAATATCTTTCACCAGATGATGCAGCAACACTCTACGCCAAATTCTTCTTCTTACAGCAAGAACTCAAAGAAAAACAGCCAGTCAGCATTGTCGACAAAGTAAGACTTGGGCTGAGCTACGGCAAATTCATGCTCGGACACCACAAAAACACCGCAAAAGAAGTCTGCCTGAAAGCCAGAGATAAATTCACAAACCACGGCAAAGCTTATCTTGAAGCAAGAAAAGCAATGATCAAAAGAATGGCAAAATTAACAGCAACGTACGCGCTCACGCTGAAATAAATCCAACTTATTTATTTCTACGAGAATACCAAATTCCGATTATCGCAAGAATGATTAAGGCGAGCAATAAAAGCCATAACCGCCAGTTCGAAGAACCAGGCTCAACAGCTACCGCGCCAGTGATTTCTCCACCAGAAAACACGCCAGACTCTTTAGGAATCACATCAAGAACAGGCTTATCAGGCTCTTTCTGAGCAAGCGTTGCGCCACCACCAGATCCAGACTTTGCTGCAGAGGCTGCAGGAGCTGCTGGA
This sequence comes from uncultured Methanosarcinales archaeon, assembly GCA_964497645.1. GTDB lineage: Archaea > Nanobdellota > Nanobdellia > Woesearchaeales > ARS49 > CABMGU01. Next base: position 3,432 of record CAZCCU010000019.1, on the reverse strand, counting down.
GCCGCAGGAGGATTGCCAGTCGGAGGACCATGACCTGTTGAAAGAGGACTATAACTCGAACCGCCGCCTCCACCACCGCTTCCACCACCGGATGCAGGAGCAAGAGCTGCAACAACATTAACAATACGAACAGCTTGCGCCGAGTTGCCTGAGAAATCCGTAACATTGTAAGTAACATTATACGAGCCAATAACAGCAGTATTCACACCATTAGTTGCAGCAATAGAATCATTAACGTTTCCGTCAAGATTGTCCAAAGCAGTGGCATTGGCATCAACATAAACAGAACCAACAGTCACAGTCGCAGGATTCGAGCCCAAAATAGTGATAACAGGAGGAGTCGTGTCAACAACGTTCACAGTTCGATTAACTTGATCAGCCGCGTTGCCTGAACTGTCAGAAACATCATAAGTCACGATGTAAGTGCCAAGAGCACTGGTATTAACATCACTAACTGCAATTATTGAGTCGCTGATATCACCGCTATAATTGCTTTCAAAAGTAACATTATCAAAATCGTCTATTGCAGTTGCGCCTGCATCCAGATACGCTATTCCTGCTTCAACATTAATTGGATTTGGGACATTCAATGTAATGACTGGCGCGGTCGTATCCTGGAAGATAACCGTTCTATTAACTTCAACCGCAGGATTACCCGAACTATCATTAACATTGAAATAAACCGTATAGACGCCAATACTTGCCGCACCCACATCATCAATATCTATGGAAACGTTACCGCTTATGTTGCCGTCAACATTATCAAACGCAGTCGCACCAGCATCAGTATAACCAACCCATAGCCCGACCTCAAGATAGACCGGATTATCGCCTAAGATAGTGATGTTAGGAGGAGTCGTGTCAACAACGTTCACTATGCGTGTTTTAGTTGCCGCAGGATTGCCTGCTGTGTCATTGACATCATATGTTACCGTATAATTGCCAATCGTTCCTGTGTAAACTGTGCTGCCTGCAATAATTGTTAAATTACTACCGTCGACCAAGTCATCTGCTGTCGCGCTAGCATCAACATAAGAAGAACCGACCGTAACATTGGCCGGATTATCGCCTAAGATAGTGATATTAGGAGGAGTCGTGTCTTGGACTGTTATGTTAAAAGTGGCTGAACCATTGTTTGCTGATAAATCAGTTGCACTGCAATTAACAGTTGTTGTTCCTAATTCAAATGTTGAATCAGACGCGGGAGAACACACAGGCGTTATCGCGCTATCAACGTCATCAACCGCTGACGCGTTGAAAGAGACTGAAGCACCCAATGCGCTTGTTGCTTCTACAATCATATCTGAAGGAACAGTAACAACTGGCGGAGTAGTATCAGGACCAGCAACAACATTGACATCACGCGTTACGGTTGCCGCAGGATTGCCTGCTGTGTCATTGACATCATATGTTACCGTATAATTGCCAATCGTGCCTGTGTCAACCGTGCTTTCGTTGGAAATTGAACTTGTTAAATCGCCATCAACCAAGTCATCTGCTGTTGCACCAGCATCAACATATGTATCGCCTACTGTGACGAATGCCGGATTTGAGCCGAGAATCGTAATGTTTGGCGCAGTTGCATCGGTAACCGTCACATTTTGAGTATCAACTGCACTGTTGCCTGACGCATCAGTTGCATTCCAAGTGACAGTTGTAATTCCAACAGAGAATGCGCCCGGCGCATCATTTGAAACTGACGGAGACGCGTCCACTGAGTCTGAAACATTAGGAGAACCAAGAGATACAATAGTTGTCGGACCAGTCGCCTCTATCGAAATATCCCCTGGAGCAATAATTGAGGGTGCAGTTGTGTCCTGGACTGTTACATTAAATGTTTCAGAATCGCTATTAGCTGCCGAATCTGTTGCGGTGCAATTTACTGTAGTCAAGCCTAATGGGAATGTTGAACCAGATACTGGTACGCATGATGGTAAAACTAGACCGTCAACGATATCGGACGCGGTTGGATCGGTGAAAGCTACAACAACTCCTGCTGCAGAAGTCGCTTCTTCAGTCTTATCGGAAGGCATTCCTGAAAGCACTGGCGGAGTTGTATCCTCAACAATCACGTCAAATGTGTCGGTGACATTATTGCCAAAATCATCTGTTGCAGTGCACGTAATAAGTGTTGTTCCAATTGAGAAAGACCCTTCTGGAGGGTCACATGAAATACTTGGAGACGCATCAACTAAGTCAGTTGCAGAAACCGAAGACATGTAATTAACGGTTGCGCCTGATGGAGAAACTGCTTCTGTTGTAATATTTGAAGGCAGAGTCAAAATTGGGTCAGCAGTATCAACTACTGTAATAGTGAACACGGCAGAACCTGTGTTTGTAGCAGCATCAGTAGCGCTGCAGTTAACACTTGTCGCGCCAAGCGCAAACGTAGAATTTTGTGCAGGAACACACGTTGGAATAATAACACCATCAACATCATCAAGCGCAGTTGCATTAAAATCCACACTCACACCTGCTGGACTTGTCGCCTCAGCAGTAAATGGTGCAGGAACAGTCACGACAGGAGGCGTAGTATCTGGTGTGCCTGCAACTTCTGTCAATGTCCCGAAATTCGCGCCGTTCGCAACAGAGGCGACAACAGAAGTTCCACCTTTGGTGATATTACCGCTCGCCAAAGGCGATGCCGCTGTTGGCCGAACACGCACATTTTGCCAAGTTAGCGTGTTCCTGGCCCCACCGCTTGATTTGGAATTAACTGTGAATGTTATGGCAGTACCGTTGTTGGATGTGATGTTAAGAACCGAATTGTTTGCCGCACTGTTAATGTTCTTATTGGCAGTGGTTTCGGTGCTTGTTAACAAAATAGTAACTGCTGGAGCGCCCGTATCAAAGACAAAGCCAGATGGCACGTTCAATATAATAGTCCCAATATCGATATCATTTGGTGTCGCGGTTTCAGTAAGTATAGGTCCGGTAAGGTTGGTGAACGTTCCACCAGTTGTATCCGCCGAGATCGCCCCGCCACCAGTTGCAAGAGTTACTGTTGCAGCCGATACAGCAACAGTGCTAAGAACAAACAACAGAGTTAAAAGAAACAGTTTGAAAGGCAGAATATAAATAGAAACTGTAGTCTTGACCATTTTCTAGACGACAAAATAAGTATTAGTATATAAAGCTATACTAGCATAAAAGCCGCAGGGCAAGTAATGAAGCTTCAGAAAGCCTTATAAAGCCGCCTTCTTGTATTCTCGGAACACATGAGCAAGAAAGAAGAGCAGCAGCAACAACAACAACAGCAAGAGGAAGAGATAAGAAGAACGCCTATCCCTCGAGGCAGACAAGTTCTAGGCGTATGCGAACAAAGAGTTGGTGGAAGCAGAATGAAAGTACGCTGCATGGATGGCAAGATGCGCATCTGCAGAATTCCAGGCAGACTTAAACGAAAATTGTGGGTTCGCGAAGGAGACATCC
>CAZCCU010000018.1:0-20192 GCA_964497645.1 uncultured Methanosarcinales archaeon | reverse complement strand
GCTTTATTTAGTTCTTCAAGAATGTCCTTCAGCTCCTGATAATGCTCGTAAATGATTTCGCCCTTGCGCTGAAGGTCAACAGCATTCACTTCCTGCGCCGCAATACCCTTCGATTGCATGTCAATAACTTCCTGCAATTTGGATTTTTTCGCCTCGAAAGACTTTCTGATACGCTCAACTCTCGCATCCTTAACAGCAATTGATAAACGAGCATCAATCAACTCTGAAAAAGAAGAGAATATCTCGCCATTATCTTTGAATTGGACGAGCTTAATTGGGCTCAACTCTCCATCAGCATACGCGCGCGGGCTAAGCTTTTCCTTGAACAAAGATTTTGCATCACCGCGCTCCATGATTTCACGCGCCAACAGCCTGCCAAAGCCTAAAGCTGCCAATGACTTTTCATCCTTTGGAAGATCTTTAGCCTCGAATAAGTTGGCCTTTGCAGGAGGAGGAATATAAGACAAACCACGCCTGATCTCACGATCCTTCCAAGCACGCTCCTCCTTCGCGCCAAGAATGCGAAGAGTTTCGTCAGTAAGAATCACGTTGCCCTTTGAGAACAATTCAGCATACACATAACGCTTTTCCTTCTGAGTCTCAAAAGTCATCAGAACAATACGCTCACTGCCCAATTGCTCGAGCTTTGTCAGCTTCTTACCCTCAAGATGACGCCGCAAAGCGCCACATAAGCCTGTGACAGACTCAGGAGCCAATGGCTTTGACTTCGACAGCCACAAGACTTTGTCTGTAATTCTAAAGAATAATTTGCCAGTACCAGACTTGTGCAGCTGAAACACGAAACCATCGGGCTCATAAACATTGTCAACACGAGCGCCGATCAATGACTGAAGTTCTTTGACAAGGAAATTGAGTTCAAGAAAATTAAGTTCGGTTTTCATAATATGCAGACCGCAGCAGAAGCATTTAAATCTTATTAATAAAAGACGGGGAAGGAAAGATTAAAATAGTTTTAAAGGTATTTAAGCTTCATGAAATACACCAATCAGCAGCTCGCAGATGCTTATTTCAAAACAGTAATGCAATATTCAACTTCGCGCGACGGCGGAGGTCTTCTTAATCAAAAGAGATTTATCGCAAAGGCAAGTACAGAAATTGCAGAATTTTATAAAAAACACGGAAATCTAGCAGGCTTAAAGGCACAAGGAATAGGACAAAGAACAAAAGCAGTTCTTGAATTAATTCTAGAAAAAGGAGCTGAAGAAGCATACAGAATTGTAGGCAGTAAAATTGAAGAACAAATAAGAAGAGGCCAATTCGATACAGAATTTGAAGAGGAAAGAACGCGAGGTCATCCAATCACAAAAATTTCACTAACAGAACTTTTAGGTAAATGAATCAATTCTCTAACAACATCTGAACAATAGCCGCATAAGCAGGACGCGTGATAAGCACACCGACAGTCACGGCCAGAATAGTCGTGATTGCAAAACCCTTCAACAAACCTGCACCAGCAAAAAGCAGAGGCAACATTGCCACAACTATCGTGAGATACGCGCTGAAAATAATGAAAAACGCACGTTTAATACGTTCCTTCCAATTATACATGAAATCAGTCTTCTTCCTAATAGCTTCATCAGTAATAACAATCTGGTCATTCACACCAGTACCAACCGCCAAAATAATTCCAGCAATAGCCGCCAGATCAATATTCCAGCCAATCAAAGCAGCCATAGCCAAAGTCAGGAAAATTTCTGAAATAGCCGTGAAAATAATAGGGAAAGCGATAATGACCTTGCGATAGACAATCATCAACACAACGGTGACACCCAACAAAGCCAGCAAACCAACATACACCGCATTCTTCAAGAATTCCTTGCCCAAAGTTGGAGAAATGTTATCAATACGCTCAACCTCAATCTTAACAGGAAGAGAGCCTGTGATGAGAATGGTCTGCAAACGCTTCATATTCTTCAAAGCATTCTCCATAGCAGCCTGCTCTGTCAAGCCCTGACCGCCACCAGTAATCGCAATATCAGTAACAGCTCGGCCTTGCAAATCAGAAGAAATGCTGAGTCTGTCAACCTCCTGATCATCAAGGAACAAGACCAATTGCTCGGAAAGACTTCCAGAAACAACAACCAAATCTCTAGTCAAATCCGCCTGGCGCTCAGCAGCATCCGGACTTAAAGTAATAGAAAACATAGTACTGCAACCCCAGCCATCAGGAGAATTGCCACAACCCCTGTTCGGGTCTAAACCTGAACATTGAGCAGTCTTGCACACATAAGTAATGTCATCCCCGCCTTTGAAGACGGTTTCATTTCCAATTTTAGCCTCAAACTTGCCCTGCTTGCCCAACAAATCACGCACTTCCTCTTCAGTCGAACCTGCTATTTCCACCAGAATGAAACGATTGCCCTCGCCCAAAAATCCAGGCCTGTCAGACACCTCAGTCACGACAATGTCGCCAAGACCGTACACGTTAAGACGCTCTTTCAACGACTCAACCATCAAACCCATGATTTCAGAAGAAACCTGTTCAGCAGGCCTGAGCAACACTCTAGTGCCGCCCTGCAAGTCAAGACCCTTACGCAAATTGCTCGTAGGAGCATTCTCAACATTAAAGCCCAAAGGCTCAACACCAACGACTTCAGTAATGAATTTCTTCTGCTCGACCTCTTTAGAAACAGTCTTGTTAACAAGCTGAACAGTGCCATCGACTGTCTCGTTAACTTCGATAGTTTCGTTCACCAGAACAATCTCAGACTCGTTCAGCTCAATGAATTTCAGTTTAGGCCTTGTTGTCAGCTTATACGAGCCCTTGCTCGTCTTTATCCCCACTGCTTGATCCGGCTCAAGAGTTGCGACAAAATCAAAATACGCCTTCAAATCAGAAATAGGCCTATTGTTCATCGCGATAATCCGCTCTCTGCCCATCGGCGCCAAGGCTGACCTCGGGCTTTCAAAACCAGCAAGCTCAGCACTGCTGTTTCTTGCGATAGCTTTAATCGAAACTCCTTCATTCCAAGGACGAGGATTAATCGCGAATAATCCAAGAGCTAGGCAAATCAACAAGATAATTACCCTAAAATTCGTCAGTACACGCTTAACTCTGCTCATTCTGTTTCTTCTCCAAATGCAACCTCAAAATTCCCGCGTTCTGGAACCAAGTATAGATGATGTCAAAACACAAGCCAATAGTCACAATGATCATGATTTGCTTAATGACGTCCGACTGCGTAAAGATAAGACCAATAATGGATGCCACCAATGCAGTGCCTGTCATAGTCAAACCAGTCCTCAACGCGCCAACAGTACGATCGAAAATAGAGCCACCCTCGCCCTTGCGCTTGAGAACCTTGGTTGTCAGCAAAATATCAGTATCAACAGAATAACCAATCAACATCAACAAAGCAGCAATGCCAGCCGTACTAAGCTTCATACCCATCAAGTTGATAACGGCAATTGTAGAAATAATGTCAGAAGCAGCCGCCAAAATAACGAACATAGACGGCAGAAAAGAACGAAAAGTCAAAAACACGACAATTGACATGAAAATAAACGCGTAGATTAATGATTTAATCGTCTGCGAAAAGAATTTCTGACCCAATGAACTTCCCATACTTTCCACGCTATACTTACCGGATTCAAGCGGAACACCCAGCTCAGGTAACGCAGACTCGAGCTCATCAGCAGTCACGTCAGCGGCCTCAACAATCAATGCAATCGGCCTTCCAGCCTCTGTGATCTCGCGAATACTGATGTCTGCCTGAGGAAATTTATCAGTCAAAACGATTTCAAGCTGGTGAATGTCAACAGCACTGCCAATAGGAACAGTCATCGTGATGCCGCCCTTCAAAGAAACACTCTTCTCGAAAAGCTCGCCAGTGCGCGCATAACTCACGCCCAAGTATATAATACAGACAAAAAGCAATAGAAAACTGAATACCATCAGCTTCTTGTACTGCTTATCATAGATTGACAATAACGATTCTTTAAGTAACAACATAACCACCTTAACTGCGAAAACTATAGAACCTTTTTAAACGTTGCTCTTCTTAACAGCAGCCTGAACAAAGCCCAGAAACAGAGGGTTTGGAGCTTCCAAACGGGATGTCAATTCATTATGAGCCTGAGAAGCAACAAAATACAAGTGATTAGGCAATTCGATATATTCCACCAAACGCTTGTCCTCTGAAGCGCCTGAGAAAACCATGCCATGCTTTAACAAAATATCATGATAAGCAGGATTGACTTCATACCTGTGCCTGTGACGCTCCCACGCTTCATCCGAATTGTACAATTTATGCACAATAGTTCCGTTCTGCAAGACTGCCCTGCACGCGCCCAAACGCATCGTGCCACCCTTTGACTTAATATTTCTCTGCTCAGGAATGTAATCAATAACTGGATGAGGAGTTTTTTCATCAATCTCAGTCGTGTGAGCTCCTGCGAGCTTGCACACGTTCCTCGCGAATTCTACAACCGCCAATTGGAGGCCATAACAAATGCCCAAGAATGGGATGTTTTTCTCGCGAATGTATCTTATTATGCTGATTTTTCCTTCAACACCACGAGAACCAAAACCACCAGGAATAAGAACCGCGTCAATTCCTTTCAACGCATCCTCAACACTAATTTTGTTTGATTCTACGTCAGTTGTCTCAACCCATTTCAAATTGACTTTGGCATCACAATGAGCGCCAGCATGAGTCAATGCTTCAGCAATGCTCGCATAACTATCCTTCAACTCAGTGTATTTTCCACAGACGGCAACAGTAACCTCGCATTTCGGAGACTTGATGCGCTGAACAAGCTTTTCCCACTCTGACAAATCTTCGTTGAAAGAAAGTTTTAATTTTTCTTTGATACGGTCCAACATTCCCTCTTTCTTGAACATCAACGGAATCTCATAAATACTGTCTATGTCTTTCCCGCTGATAATCTCATTCGGAGCAACATCACAGAACAAAGACATTTTTTCCTTTATCTTCTGAGGCAACACGTTCTTACTTCGGGAAATTACTATATCAGGAGAAATACCCTTTTCCCTCAGCAACGCAATGTCTCTTTGAGCAGGCTTAGTCTTAGGCTCGCCAACACTATCTAAGAATGGCACGTAAGTGAGGTGGATGTACATAACATTATCAGGACCAATCTGCTTTTTTAGTTGTCTAGCAGCCTCAACAAACCAAGAATTCTCGATATCACCAACAGTGCCGCCAATCTCTATCATCATTATGTCAGGCTTTTCCTGTTCTACAATCTCCATCCACCACTTTTTCACCTCATCAGTAATGTGCGGGAAAATCTGAATGGTTTTGCCCAAGTATTGGCCTTCGCGCTCTTTCGCAATAACCCGGCTAAAAACCTTGCCTGATGTTAAATTCCAATTGGACTTGCACGTGATTCCAATAAAACGCTCATAATGACCAAAGTCCATATCGACTTCTCCACCATCTGCCAATACGAAAACTTCACCGTGCTCAATAGGATTCATAGTACCAGGGTCAACGTTAAGATAGCCATCGCATTTGATGGTGACAATCTTATGATGATCTTTTAACAGACGAGCAATAGAAGCGGTTGCGGTGCCTTTGCCTAGACCAGAAAGAACTCCACCCGTAATAACGATATATTTTGTTTGGTGCACAATTAAGAAAGTGTTGAGCTGTTTAAAAAGTTTTTGATAGTTTAAAACAATGCTTGGAAAAGCCCTTCGTACACTTTCATCCCATCAAAAAACGGAATAGGAAGCATGTTGAAGATGAATAAGAAAAGATTAATTTGCTTCGTAACCTGCAAGAACATGAAAGTGTTCCTCTTCAGACGCCTCTGCTTCAACGATGCCCAGGCGACGACGAATAACACCAAGTTCAGAAAAGGACCGGCAAACGCGATCAAAGCACTCTGAGAAGGAAGAACAGACATGCCAGCAGCCCCAATGCTAACGTATGCTGGAACGAAAAAGATAAAATTAAAACGGATCAGCTTCAGAATAACACCGAGCGCAAGCCACAGATAAGCGGCGTGGAAAGTGGCTTCAAGACCAAAGCTTAACGCAACAAACTTATGAGCCAGCTCATGCGCGATCAATGCAGGAGCCGTGACGAGACAAGCAAACCAGAATGCCCTCTTGTCAAAACCCATCGGGTGAAGGCGGAACATGTCCATAAAGATATAGCCGACTGCCAAAGTCATGATGATGACATCAAACAATTCTCTTAAAGTAAAGATCATGCCAGAAAGGCTTGCACAACGCTATATAAAAGTTATGATACAGTAATGCCTACAAAGAAATTCTTGAAAGCCTCATCCAAATGGAACAGGACGTCAGGCAGGTTTTCCTTCGTGATTTGAGTGTTCAAACGCGCGCCAGCAGCAAAAGGCCTGCCACCGCCGCCGAATAATTCCGCGAGCGCTTTCACGTCAACGTCACAACCGTCACGGCGCCTGAGCCCAATACGGCCATCACGATAAAGAACTACGGCAACCTCAATACCAGCATGACCATCAAGAACGTGCTGACCAGCGTCAGCTGTTGTCAATACCGATGATGAAAGCGCGAACCCAAAACGATACTTGACATAAGATTTTACGATCAATGACCTCAACAGCTCATCAAATGCTTCCATCTTCTTCATACTAAACTCCTTATGGAACAATTCAAACTGCTCATTCCAGAAAGCGCCACGCGACAATGAGTCGATTAGTTCTATGGGGCTGTACTGAGCTGCTATTAAATCAGTAATTTTAGAAGCGTTCTCATCACGCACCTGCCAGAACTTAACCTCATGAGCGAGTTCGGCTAATTTTTTTGCGATCAGATCATTAGGAAGAAAACGCTGCTGAGCCAATTCAGCAGAACACTTGCCTTCTATAACTTTGTCAAAAATCTTTGCCTGAGGAACAACGCTCTCAATATCATGCGTGCACCAATAAACAAGCTTATTCTTCAGACCAACCTTTTCAAGCAATGGCAAATGCTCTGGAGCAATGCTAACGTCAAGAACAAAGATAAGCTGATGCTCCTGATGCGCCATATCCTTCAATTCGTCATCCAACGCGTCAGGATGCAAAAAACCGCCAAAATGAACAGGCAGTTTTGATAACACGGCGTGGCGCATCACAATGGCAGCAGATGCAATCCCATCCAGCTTCTCAGAACAGTAAATCGATATCACGACGAGAAAAAAGAAGGCATTGTATATAATTCTTCCCGAGAATCACTTCATAATCTTATACCACTGGAATAACAAACGGTCAACACTCTTCAACAATTCCATCTCATTGCCAGACAAAACAACACAATGGTCGTTCAAAGTAATCTGCGCAGGAGGCTCAGCCTTCAGGTAAATGACACTCTTGTCAACATCATCACAGGTCACAATCGGACGCTCAAAGCAAGCATCAGTTTCATTCTTAGTGCAAGCACCAATAACCGTGAAGTTCAAACCGCGAACAACATGCAAAGTCAGTTCAGAAGAGGCTAAAGCGAGATACTTGAACTGGCCTTTCTCAGAATCAGGGTCAAACGTAATATAAATCGGCGATGACTTAAAACCGGAGAAATTACCGGAAATATAGACATCCTCAACCTGCTTCGGATTAAAACGGAAAGCGCCCTCATAAACTTGATTGTCCAGCTGAATATTCGTCTGCCACAAACCACCAACCTCTTCAAACTTGAAATAATTATAATCAACTGTTGACGAAACCAAAGACTTTTCACTTTTCATCCCAAACAAAACAAAGCCCAGAATTGCGATCAATGCTATAACACCAACAATAATAAAAATCCTCGTCGGTTTTTTCGTGTCAGGCTGCTCTTCAGTCACGTCATAACTCCCAGCATCACATAGATTAAACGCTCGGTCTGCTGGTACAAGTCATACGCGTCCAAAGCACTCAAAATGACACAATTGCCTTCTGCACTGACTACAGACTTATCGGCCTTGCGCAGCTCAATCACTGGCTGCTCTGAAGTCGCATCAGCGCACGTTTTCTGCGGAAGCCCGGTCCCTTCATTATTTGTCAGCGCTTTCTCTATTGTCTTCTCGCCATTCAATTGCACCTCAAAATAATACTGCGCCTGGCCCATATTCTCAGCAATATCACTCTTCGGATCATATGAGACTGTCAACACTGGCTTGTCCAATACTGATTTCATATTTGCCGGAACTTGAATGAATTCCAAGTCACCAGGAAAGAAAACAAATGCACGCTCCACTCCATCAATTGTTGCAAAATACTGCTGGTTGGCAAGCCTGAACTTTACATCATTATATTTCAGCTTTTTCACAGATGGCTGAGCAGCAAAATCAATCACAAAACCAAAAATACTCGAAACCATCAAAAACGCGATAATGAGTCCAATAATCATTTTCCTTTCCATACCGACGATACTGGAAAACACGAGTTTAAAAAAGTTATCTTTAAATAAGGCACAGAAGACGAGAACATCATGAAATGCGATATTTGCAAGAAAACACTCGCTGAAACATTCCTCAAGAAAATAATAGGCAGTTACGTCAAAGATTCGAAAGGAAAAATGCATCCGATATGCCGTGAATGCCAGAAGAAGTTAGGAAAGAAAGAAGAAATCTTGAAAGAAATAAAATAATTTAGGCTTCGCGGATTCATATCGAAGGGGCCTTAACGCCCGGCCCCTTCTGGAACCCCGACGCACAATGCCTCCGTAGCTTAGATAGCTAGCCTTTGAGAAAGGCTAGGACCCAAACCACTCAAGTGCCATCTGCGATGGCACGACATACGGGTTGTGCTCCGCACTTTCCGTCTCACATGCCTCCGTAGCTTAGTAGCTATAGCGGCGGTTTCGTATCCATATGCGAAAGAACCGCAGGTCGCGGGTGCAACTCCCGTCGGAGGCTTTCTTTCATTACCATTCCGTTAGTAATTAAGTTTCATTCGTGTTCATAATAATAGCAATAATAAGCGAAATAGGAACGCTCATATTGTTCCTCAAAGGCCTGCTGAATGTATCTTTAGCGAGCAAAATAGAAGTTGTAATAGAAAAAATATCAGAACTCATAAGCATAAATCTATTTTTGTACTCATTCCTTCTGACGCTGAAAAGAAATAGATTTAAAAGCTAACTTCTCAGAAAATAAAGCATGCCAAGAATAGCAATAGTAAGGAAAGACAGATGCAACCCGGTCGGGTGCGGAGGGTATTTGTGCGCACGCGTATGCCCTGTCAATATGGAAGGACAAGACTGCATAGTTCCAGCGCCGACTGGAGACAAAAAGCCGATAATCGATGAGCATTTGTGCACTGGGTGCGGAATCTGCCCAAACAGATGCCCATTCGGGGCAATTGACATCATCAACTTACCAGAACAGTTGGAAAGTCCCATACATCGATACGGCAGGAACGGATTTCATCTTTATTCACTTCCAACACCGCTATTCGGAAAAGTAATAGGGATAGTAGGAAGAAACGGAATAGGAAAATCAACAGCGATCAAGGTTCTTGCCGGAATTTTGAAGCCGAACTTAGGAGGAGAAAAAGAAGCAGACTGGAGTGAACTCGTAAAATTCTTCAAAGGACACGAAGCACAGGTATATTTTGAAGCAGTAAGAAACGGCAAGATAAAAGTCGCTTACAAGCCCCAGCATGTAGAGCTCATAGCACAAACAACAAAAGGAAAAGTCAAGGATTTACTGAAAAAAGTAGATGAAAGGAAAAAATTTGATGAAGTCGTTGATGCGCTGCAATTACGAGATGTCTTAGACAGGGATGTAACACAGGTTTCAGGCGGAGAACTGCAAAGAGTGGCAATAGCCGCGACCGTGCTGAGAAATGCCAACTTGTACATATTCGACGAGCCGTCTTCTTATTTGGATATCAAGCAACGAATCAGAGTCTCACAGTTCATCAAGTCACTGGCAAATGAGCAGACAGCAGTGCTTGTAGTCGAGCACGATTTGATAATTCTAGACTACATGACAGACTTACTGCACATAATGTACGGAAAAGAAGGAGCATACGGCATAGTCAGTTTGCCAAAACCGACAAGAACAGGAATGAACATCTACCTAGAAGGATTCATACGCGATGAGAATATGCGGTTCAGAGACCACGAAATAAAATTCCTATCAAGACCGCCGCCAAAAGCCATCAGCAAGGTCACGATGACAGCATGGGGCGCGATTGACAAAAAGCTGGGAAGCTTCCACTTGCACGCGCACGAAGGAACAATTGGAAGAAACCAAATCATTGGAATTCTTGGAGAAAACGGCATTGGAAAGACAACATTTGTGAAAATTTTAGCAGGCGCAATAAAAGCAGACTCAGGAGATGTTGACACTAAAATAAAAGTCGCTTACAAGCCGCAATATCTTGAAGGAAGAAGCGATGAACTAGTGATGACTTTACTGAAAGATGCGGCAGCGAAATATCAAAATCAAATAATAAAACCACTAGAAATTGAGACACTATTGCTCAAGCCAATCAACACATTATCCGGAGGAGAACTGCAAAGAGTGGCAATAGCACATTGTTTATCACAACAGGCGGATTTGTATTTACTTGACGAGCCGAGCGCATATTTGGATATTGAACAAAGATTAGCGTTCAGCAAAGTCATCCGTGACATAGCAGAACAAAGAGGAGTAAGCATATTGATTGTAGACCACGATTTATTGTTCATCGACTATCTTGCGGACAAATTAATCGTATTTGGCGGAAAGCCAGCACATGAAGGTGTTGTTGAAGGACCGTTCTCAATGGAACAAGGAATGAACGAATTTTTGACGGATTTAAAGATAACAATGAGACGAGACAAAGAAAGCAACAGACCCAGAATCAATAAGGCGGACAGCAGACTGGACAAAGAACAAAGAGAAGCTGGAAAGTTGTATTACACTTAAGCGCGACCTCTACTTTCTCCTTTTACAATACCGGCTGCGATTATATGTGCAATGCGTAAAGGCTCAGGAATATAGGAATGAAGAGTTGTTACTTTTAGAAATTCTTTTGTTCTTGGAAGGTCGATGTTAATGTATTGCACATAGACCTTGCCAATCTTTGTGGGCAGAGGGAGCTGCGTGATAAGTTTTACTTTATCGCCCATGCCAAGCCTGACCAGCGTTTTAATGATGAATGGGATGTCTGGGTTCTGGCGAGTCACGGCAATAACAGAAAGTTTGGTTAATTTTGAGAGAAGCGGAAGGTCAATAAGGTTAAAACCACCAACAGCAATGCCCTTCAGCATAATACAGCGCAACTGGCTCTTGAATTTGGACTTGTTAATCATTTTCGCGATGCTTTTCGTGCTGTCAGAGCCGTCAACTTTGGCAGAAGCGGTGATTACGCCGTCCATATACTGGCCACCACGATAAATAACGCCGACAATGAGGACTTTACCTTTCCGAAACTTAAAGAAAGGACCGTCATCAATACCAATTATTCGCGCTTCCTTTCGAACATGCCTATGCATGTCCTCTATAAGCAAAGGTTTTTATAAAAAGCTAATGGAGAAAAGATAATGAGCGTAGAAAAAGAGGTCTTTGCGTTCTGGAAAGAAACCAGCCCAACAAGCGCGTTCGGATCCGGACTAAAAGAATATGCGGGACAAATATGGATACCATCACATTCTAATGTCAAGAAAGCGCTTGCACTCATTGGCCAACTTGAGAAAAAAGCTGATGCTGTCGAGAAGAAGTTTCTGGCGACGATGAGAAGAGACCTTCTCATTGAAGAACCGCAAGACCCGCCAGGAGGACTGCTCAGCGCATTCTTCACGCACCTAATAATAGAGGGAATAAATGAAAAACACCTGCTGTCATTGGCAGAACAGAGTTTAAACTTCTTAGGAGTGCAGGAAGATTTATGGGAAAGAACATGGCCTGTTGAATTGCAAATATTCAGCGCACAAGAATGCGATGGAGCAAAAGCAATCATCGAGACCATAAAGAAAAAATGCAAGAGGAAAGAGACGAAAGACGCGCTGACTGCAGTGCAGAAAAGACTGGCGGTTTGGAAGGAAAAGACGGCACATGTCAAATTAAAGAAAAATGATTTCACAGAAACTTATCCGATTTTAAAGAAAAAATCAATAGGACTGGGAAGGAAGAAATGGTATCGTGCAGCAATCAGGGATTTGTATGATTATATCGAGACTCCAGAGGAGATTGAACGCTTGGCAGTATCATGGATAGAAAAAGAGCTGTCTGGCTTCAAGCAGATAATGAAAAAACTGGCAAAAAGGTATAAATGCAAACCAACAGTCGAGGATATCGACAAAGCACTGGATAAATATCAGAAAATTCCGGCTGAAAAACTCTTGAAAATTATCGCAGGACTGCGAAAAACTCTACAAAAACTAGCAGACAAAGAATGGGTCAAAATAACGCCAAAATATGATGTACGCGTCATAGAAACACCACCGTATCTAGTGCCATTCTTGCCAACAGCAGCAATGCAGACATTCAACAGCCTCACAAATAAGCCATTCTGCCTGTTCTTCGCGACAACAGACCCAAAAGCAAGCCCGAGCAGCTCGCTGCCGGATGTAGCACAGACAACAATACATGAAGAATATGGGCATTGCGTAAATTTCCTGAACAGCTATGACGGCGTTGTTGGAAAGCCAAGGCTGATTGAGATTATTGGATCAAGTTTAGACATACCAATAACAGAAGGAATATCGTTTTTCAGAGAGCTAGAATCAATCAGAACATTCGAGCAAATGATGCATCGTGGAACGCATGACAAAGTGGAAAGAGCAGTCATAAAAGAAATAGAAAAGTATGTTCCTTTTGAAGAATTTGTAGAAGGAGTATTCTTTGTAGTCATGCAATGGAGAATGGTTCGGTTTTTAAGGGCTGTAAGCGATGTGCGATTGAATCTGGAGAAGCAGACATTCCCCCAGTTTATCGAATGGGCGCACAAGAAAACTGGACTAAGCAGGAAATTAATCTTTGACCAAACATTCCACTTCCAGGAAAACCCCGGATACGCGCCATGCTACAGCGTATTCGGACAAAGACTTCGGGAAATGCAGAAGAAAGCAATGAAGAAAGGTTTCTCGCAAAAAGAATTCAACACGTATGTGGCAAGCATAGGATTCCCGGCAAGAAGCATATTTGAGAAAAGGATACTCTCAAGGTTTAATCTTTCTAGCAAATGAGATAAAGCCGCTGTGGCCAATGCCAGTACTCTTCGGCCTTACACGACGGCCTTCAATCTCCCACAAACGCTCTATCAGCTCAACTGTTTTCAGATACAAAAACTGATCATTCTTGTGCAGTTCGCTCACAAAATCCTGCACTTGAGGAACACTCGGAGAATAGCTGATCAGAAAACCTCCTATTTTCAATGCCTTAGCAGCGTGCGGAACAACTTTCCACGGCTCAGGAACGTCTAATGTTACCAGGTCGACCTCTTTTTCGTCAATACCATCATACAAGCTCTTCATTTTTACTGCAATATTAGTCAAGCCGAGCATTTTGATATTTGATTCAGCAGTCTTAATACAGTCATCACGAACCTCGTAAGAAGTAACATGTTTCACAACATGAGCAAGAGCAGAAGATAACGCTCCACTGCCAAGACCGCCATCAACAACAATTGAGTCTTTGTTAATGCCTGTTTCACCGATTATGAAGCCTATGTCCTTTAGAGGAATAGTCTGCGGAAGCTTGCGGAAACGCTTGTAAATGTCAATATACGAAGCGTCCAGAAGAACAAACTCCTTGCCAGTACTGGATTTAACCAAAGAACCACCAGGCTTTGACAAGTCCGCTTTTGAGATAGAACCGTACAATGTGTGAACATCTTTGGAAAGGTCTGTAACGAAATATTGCCTGGCCTTGGCTACGATGAATTCACGGCCATCAACGACCTCGCGCTTTTCTTTATGGATTAAGACCTTCATATACGAGAAATCGACGATAAAGCTTTAAAAATGTAACTGAAAATTAAATAAAAAATAAGAAAACTTACTTCTTGCCCTTGCACTGCTTGCAGCCACTAAAGGCGATACTCAGCAAGCCAATGAAATAAGCAAAATTCACCGCAGTGTTTCCACCGCCAGTGTTCATGACAAGCATTTCACGCAAAACACCAATCATGTGCGGCGCGGCACCAAGCTTAAACGTCTTCACAAACGCGACCAAAATGAAGACTGCAAGCACAACTGCTGCACAGCTCGCATGCCAGTTAAAGAGCAGTGCAAGACCGCCCAAAATCTCAACAGCAATAGCCAGCCACAGCAACACAGGACCAGCGCCTCCAAACAACTGGATAAAGAAACCCTTTGCCATTTCTAATCCCAAAATTTTATCCAATCCTGCGACCAAGAAAGCAATACCAAGCCCAATACGCAAGATTGCCGGAGCCCACTCAGGATGCTTGTTAAAAAACTTTAATCCAACCATAAAAACACCTCCTAGTTTTAGAAGATAAGCGAATTCTTGTTTAAAAAGGTTATGTTTAAAATAAGCGCTTAATTGAGCATCAGTATGAAAGTCTGGCATTTCATTTATATTGCCCTGATTATTTTCCTAGTATGGTTCTTCTCACATACGCCAAGCAATAACAGGGACTGGACACTGGACCAAGCAGTCATGCCATACTCAAAGATAGAAGGAGACTTGATACACATTCACAACATACGCAATTTCACCTATAAGACAACAAAAGACTACACCGCCAGCTACTACAACAAGACATACGATTTGAACAAGCTTGACAGTCTGTGGTATATGGTTGAACCGTTTGGAGGCTGGGCTGGACCGGCACACACATTCCTGAGCTTCGGATTTGGAGATGAATATATTGTAATCTCAATTGAGATAAGAAAAGAGAAAGGAGAAAGGTTCTCAGCGTTCAAAGGGCTGTTCAGAAAATACGAACTGATGTACGTTATTGGTGACGAACAAGATTTGATCAAACTAAGAAGCAACTATCGAAATGATACTGTTTATTTGTATCCGATAAAGGCGCCAAAGGAAAAAATAAGAGAACTATTCCAGCATATGACATATGGAGCAAACTACCTGAAAGAGAATCCTGAATTCTACAACACACTAACAAACACGTGCACGCTGAGGATAATGAGACACGTCAACAGCATAGCATCGGGCAAGATATCAGTAAACTGGAAACTATTCTTCCCTGCATATTCAGATGAATACGCATATGACTTGGGGTTGATAGAAACAGATCTTCCATTTGAACAAACAAGAGAAAAGTACAAAATAAACGAAAAAGCGAGAATGCATGCCGACGATCCGGAGTTCTCAGTGAAGATAAGAAAATAAAAAAGGCGAGAGAGGGACTCGAACCCTCGAATGACAGGGTTGCAGCCTGTTGCCTTTGCCGCTTGGCTACCTCGCCATAGACGATTTTTCCTAACGGTGGGTATATATAACTTTTGCTCGACCGTACAGATGCTTTTCTATAAAGGCAATCGTGAAGAAATTAGCCCTGCTTCCAAATGGAATACCGCACTGAGACGCCCACAAGTCAACATCAATCAACTTGCCCCTGTAATTTAACTGCAAATACTGATGAATCAAGGCATAAATAGGCGTGTGACGCAAACGAATCTGACCGTCAGAGAAGAAACCGCTCTTCACCAAGAAAACCCTGTAAATGAGATTTTGCTGATTGCAAGGCAGATAACCCTTCCGAGACCACAACTTGCCAATATCGCGCGAGAACAACAAATCCCAGCGATAATAAGCAAAAACGTGACTTCCCTCATATTTACGCGAAATCAAACTATACGCTGACTTAGCAAAGTCCAACGGACTCCTACAGCTCCTTTTCAGTTTTTTGATTTCCTTCTCCATATCTTTCGGAATAACTTTCGGTAATTGCTCCTTACGAAAACCAAGATGAGGCACGAACAGGCGGGAGAAAAGAAAAATGACTAAAAAGTACAAAATCGCGAATTCTATAAGACGCACGACGAGCATGTTCATAACAATACGTATTACCATAATCTTTTTAAAAACATTACCAGAATGCAATAGACATGACACTCGACTTTCACAAACTAGCAAGGAAATGGCAGAGAAGATGGAAAACACAAAGAGTGTTTGAAGCAGATCCGGATACAGGAAAGCCTAAGTTTTTCCTAACGACACCATATCCTTACGTGAATGGACTGCTGCATCTAGGGCACACGTACACTTATGCACGTGTTGAAGTGTTCTCACGATTCAAAAGAATGCGGGGCTACAATGTGCTGTTTCCCTTTGCCTTCCACGCAACAGGAAGCCCGATAGAGACAGCAGCAAAAAGAGTAACAGAAAACGAAGAAAAACAAATTCAGACATTGAAGATGATGGGGTTTACTGATGAACAGATTCCAGAATTCAAAGAACCACTGCACTGGATAAAAACATTCACAAAAGAAGCAGAAAAAGATTTAATACGCTATGGAACGAGCATTGACTGGCGAAGAAGTTTCATAACAACAGACCTTAACCCGCGCTATGACAAATTCATCAAATGGCAATTTAACACACTGAAGAAAAAAGGACTCGTTGCCAAAGGAAGCCATCCTGTGGTTTGGTGTTCTAAGGAAAACACGCCTGTTGGTGATCATGCTAGATCTGAGGGAGAAGGAGAAGTACCCAATGAGATGGTTGTTCTGAAGTTCAGGGCAGATGGACATATTTTACCATGCGCGACTTTTAGACCGGAAACGATTTTTGGAGTAACTAATATTTGGGTTAATCCTGAGCTAACATATGTTGAAGCTGATGTAGACGGCGAACACTGGATGATAACAGAGCCATGCATGCTCAAATTAAAAGACCAAAAGCATACGGTTACTGAAATAAGAAAGATTTCTGGAAAAGAACTTGTTGGAGCAAATGTGACAAATCCGGTAACCGGAATAAAAATTCCAGTGTTCCCAGCAAACTTTGTCTCTCCGGATACAGGAACAGGAATAGTCATGAGTGTGCCAAGCCACGCACCATACGACTGGATGGCGCTGAAAGAACTGCAAGACAAGAATCATCCAGGAGCGAAAGAAATCAAGCCTGTTTCTCTTATCGCAGTCGAAGGATTCGGAGAACACCCAGCAATAGAAATGTGCAAAAAGTTGAATGTAAAAGATACAAAAGACCCAAAAGTCGAAGAAGCAACAACAGAAGTCTACAAAAAAGAATTCCACACTGGAAAATTGAAACAAAATACAGGAAAATACGCAGGAAAAACAATACAACAAGCAAAACCAGAAATAATTGCAGACTTTACAGCAGAGAAGAAAACTCTCATTCTGTATGAATTAATGAATCCTGTCATTTGCAGATGTTTGACAAGGTGCCACGTCAAAATTGTGGACAACCAATGGTTCTTGCGCTATGGAGATTCTGCATGGAAACAACAAGCAATGAAATGCCTGCAAAGCATGAAGCTGTATCCAGAGAAAGTGAGATCACAATTTGAGTACGTAATTGACTGGCTGCGCGACTGGGCGTGCACCCGCGAGTTCGGAATGGGCACATCATTACCATGGGACAAGAACTGGAAAATAGAAAGTTTGAGCGACAGCACGATTTACAACGCATTTTATACAATTTCGCATTTGTTAAAGAAAGTTCCATTGGGAAAAATCAAGGACAGACTATTTGATTATGTGTTCTTGGGAATTGGAAATACCGATGAATTAGGCGTTGACAAGAAATTACTAGAGGACATGCGGCAAGAGTTCACATACTGGTATCCAGTAGACTTCAGGAACAGCGGTAAAGACCTCGTGCAGAATCATCTGTCATTCTACATCTTCAATCACACAGCGTGCTTCCCAGAACAATACTGGCCAAAAGGAATCGGCGTGAACGGATATATCAGCGTTCAGAAACAGAAAATGAGCAAAAGCAAAGGCAACTTCAAAACTTTACGGGATGTAGTCACGGCATTTGGACCAGATGTTACACGAATCACTATTCTTTCCACCGGCGAAGAAATGAACGACGTTGACTGGGACCCAGACCTAGCAGAAACAATGAAAAATAAATTAGAACAATTGTACGAATTTGCACTCAAGAATTATGCTAAAAACCACGAAAGAGCGCATTCAGAAGAAAAAAGAGAAGTTGACAAATGGATGGAACACCAACTGCACCTGACAATCAAAGATACGACAAAAGCAATGGACGAAACTCTATACAGAACAGCTGTTTCACGAGGATTCTTTGACCTTCAAAGACACTTTAAATGGTACACTCGCAGAACAGCAGGAAAAATGAATCAGAATTTGTTGAATGACATCATTGAGGCGCAGACGCTCATGCTGCAGCCTTTCGTGCCACACTTATGCGAGGAAATATGGTCGAAATTAGGCAAACAACAATTGATTGTGAACGAAAAATGGCCTCAGCACGACGAGAACAAGATAAATCCTGCCATAGAACAAGCAGAAGCGTTGATGGCGCAAGTTATTGAAGATATTGGACAAGTATTGAAACTGGCAAAAGTAGAACATCCAAAAATGATAACACTATTTGTTGCGAATGACTGGAAAGCAAAATTGTTCAAGAAATTGAAAGAAATACTTGCTACGACGAGAGACATTGGTCAGATAATGAAGACAATCATGGCAGAATTCAAGGAGCATGCGCAGGAAGCAGCGCAATTGGTGCAGAAAGTCGTGAAAGACCCGTCAAAACTGCCAGCACAAGTCAGTCATCAGGAAGCAGAATACCAGAATTTAGCAGATGCTGTGGCGTTTTTTAAACAAGAGTTTAATTGCCCTATCGAGGTCATCAAAGAACAGGAAAGCCCTGAACAGAAAGCAAAACAGGCATTGCCGGGAAAACCAGCAATACTGGTGAAGTAATGCTGAGAGAAATAGAAATAAAAATTCTGGAGATTGACTTTAGGAAATTGCAGCAGAAATTACGAAAACTCGGCGCTAAAAAAGTTGAAGAATGCCACATTCATGAACGAATATTTGATTATCCTAACAGAAGCATATCAAAAAGACACGAACTCTTCAGAATACGAAAATACGGAAGCAGAACAGAAATAACATATAAGAAAAACCGCGCAAAAAACAGCAAATACATAGAACACGACGAATACGAAACAACAGCACAAGACTTTGAAACAATGTGCACTGTCCTGAAATTAGCAGGATTTGAGATAATACGAGACAGAGAAAAGAAACGAACTCTATACAAATTAGGAAAAGTAAAGTTTGAAATCGACAAATACCCAACAATTCCTGTATATCTGGAAATTGAAGGGACTAAGAAGACTATTCAAAGTGCGCTCAAAAAAATCGGATACTCGATGAAGGATACAACGAACATGACGAGCTCGCAAGTTCTAAAAAAATACGGGAAAAATCCGAACTTTCAAAGATTCAGAAAATAAAAAAGATGTTTAACCTAGCGCGACAAGGCCGCCATTCACAACCTTGGCAGGCTCGATTGCCGGATTTATCTCTCCAGTAGGTTGAATGGTCACCGGACCATTGAGGCTCTCAAAGGTCTTGACTGCAATGATTTTCTGTGCAAGCTCTTCACCAGGCATTGCGCGACCACTTGAGGCAAATCCGATCAGCTTGATCATGTCATAACCAAACGCAGCTGCAAAGTTCGGTTCGGCATTAAATCGCTGCTTGTATGCCTGTCTGAACTCACTGCCAGTCTTTCCCAGGCTAAACGGGAACGCCAGCGTAATCGCACCTTCAGCAGCACTGCCTGCAGCATTCAATGAAGCTGGCTGAGCCAAAGCTGCGCTGTTTTCAATGAAATCAGCTGTGAGACCCAGCTCGCGAATTTGCTTCAGCGCATTTGATATTTCAGCAGGCACTGCACCAACGAAGAGTATCGCTTTCGGATTGGCAACCTTGATCTTAGTTAACTGAGTTCTGAAATCAACAGAGTTCGGATCATAATTCTCATCAGCTACAATCGCGATCTTACGCAACTTGGCCTGCTCGAGAATCACGTCATGCACAGAAGAGCCAAATTCATCATTAATCCACAACACAGCGACGCGATCATATACTGCTGGATCCATCCAGGCAAACTGTGGCTCGACATACTGGCGCTCGTTCGAGTAGAATCTGAACGAATATGGACTCTTCTCAGCAACACCTTTTGCAGCTACAAGGGTCATCATAAGCGGTATCTGCTCAGCATCGATCACTGGGACAAGCGGGACGCTGACCCTGCTAAATGCAGAAATGACCATGTTAATGCTATCCACATCCTTCAACTTACGATAAGCTG
>CAZCCU010000017.1:0-22320 GCA_964497645.1 uncultured Methanosarcinales archaeon | reverse complement strand
GCCCGTTAACGGTAACAGGAGAGGGCTAATCTCCCTGCCTAGTCCGCCCATATAGACTATAATTTGAAGGTTTTTAAAGCTTATGGTGGTAACAAACCATTTTATAGACGGAACACTTTCCACTCATAATGGCGCCAAAAATACATTTTGGACATGATGCCATTCTAGTGCACATCCAGGATTCACACATTCTAGTAGGAAACGGACCAAGCTTCATGGATGTAGAAATAGCGGCAACTATCAAACCCGATGGAAAAGAAGAGAAAAAAATCCTTCAAAACATTGTGATCCATAAAAAGAAAGGAGGAGCAATCATACAACTCGATGACGTCGCCATCGGCTATGTTCACGAAGACGTGCCAGCAAAAGAAGCAAAAACGTACGCATCAGATGTGCTGATCCTAACCAAACCGCAAGAACAGCTGATTACAAAACTCAAGCCAAAACTAGCAATAATCATGAACAGCACAGTATACACAGCGCGAGAACTAAACAAAAAAACAAACACACAAGTCATCGCAGCACAGCACGGCATGACGATAGACCTGGCGGACTACAATGCGCTCTCACAACAAAAATCACTCAACACTTTCACAAAAGAAAAGTAGCCAAATATCCAAGAGCACAGCCCAAAGTCAAGAAAGGCATAGCTGGATAGAACTTATCCTTCTGACTCAACAATAAAAGAACGAATAACGCGGCAGTTGAACCTACAGAAACTATCAACGCAGGAACAAAACCTGAAGCTGCCAACACTGTTCCTGAAAAAATCAAGGGAAAACCGATATCTCCGCCGCCCAAAACAGCAGTTCTGACCGATTTTTTTGGACCACGCACTGCAGGAACCGCGTAAGGAAGCAGAAGACCAGCAAAAATACCGCTTTTAGTCTGGAATTTTGCCAGCTTAATCATATGCTTGCTCTTCCAAACAGCATACATATCATAACAAGAGAGAACAACCAATAAAATGAAAGCATATAACACGTTCAAGATCGGAACAAAAATAGCTGCAAGACCACCATACAAGAACAGCTCGGTCGCATTATGAATGTAAAGATTGGGCCTGAACACCTTGAAAACACCCAATACGATAGCCAGAATCAATGAAAACAAGGCAGGAATAAACGCCGCCAGAGCGATCTGCAGGCATAAAACAACCGCGAAATAAAACCACAACTTCCACAACAGCACCTTGCCGAACCTAATGATCAACAGGATAAGCAGTGTGCCGATGACAACTGCGACAAGAATATACAAAATGCTTACTTGAGGCTCAACATCGGGACGCTCAAGCTTAATACCTCCAATACTCGGCAAAGCCTTCCATACCAATTTTCCCTCTATCTGAGAAGCCTGAAAGTCAATATAAGACTGCGTGATTTGCAAACCAATAACCTGAGCGACAAAGAATAAGACCAGCAGAAAATAAGTAACGACCCATGAATGTTTCATCCAGCTTAAAAAACTGGAAGCTTTTTATAAATTTACCCATTTTGATGAAAAACATGAGATGGATACACAGAGCAGTCTTAACTGCACACGCAAAACCAGAAGAAGATGTCGAAGCAGTAAGACAAGGCATCATCGCGCTTGTGCCATTTAATCTGGAAGAAGCAAAGATAAAACTCGAAGTCCAGAACGCAGAAGGATTTGAAGAAAGAAAAATCAAGATTTTCACAATTATTTTGGCAAAAGAATCACACACCAATGACTTTTTGCAGTTTCTTATTGATAATCTGAGCGAAGAACAGAAAAAACTGCTTATTGCGCAAACAGAAAGCAGACTTGACAAAGAATTTGACTTTTTCATACGAATAGAAAAAGACAACTGGGCACAGGAGAGAAAAATAATTCTAACAGACAGCGGGAACTGCTTCCACATCAAAATGTCGCTAGCCGTATTCCCAAAGAAAAGAGAAAATGCAATTGCGCTCATAAACAAACTATTTATCCAGAAAAATATATAAACCCAACAACGAATAAGCCACACATGGAACGTGTAGCACCATTAAAGACCAGCTTCCTAACAATCAGCATGATAGGATTCCTCATCAGCGCATTATACATACCAAAATTCTCGCTAACCTGGGCATTCGCATTTGGATTAGTCTTCACGCTAATGTTTGTCGCGAGCATGATTGCCATGGTTAAAGCAACACCAGACGAGCAACTCTATCCACGACCAAAAGAAATGACATAATGGGGGTACTATAATATGAAAAAAATACTGATAATCGGAACGATTTTGCTACTATTCCTGGCAGCATGCGCACCAGCGCCAAAGCCAGCAGAGAAAGCTCCATCAATAATTGCGCCTCCAGCAGAAAAAGAGGACTTGCCAGAAGCTCCACCCGCAGTTGGAGTAAAACCGCCAGTAAGACCATTACCATCAGAAAGAGTAGATGACGGCGCACCAGTGCCACCACCAACAGAAGTGGTAGCTGTATCAAAAGTAACCATGAGCCCAGCATTAAGAGACCTTCTCAAAAGAGCAGATGAAAAACTCAGCTCATTGCAGTACTTATACGGAGGAACTGATACTGGCAACTTGTTCCTTGACACTTATTATGTCAAAGGCACCAAGATGAAGATAAAAAAATACTCAGAAGACTACTACGTCAGAGAAGGATACTATGACACTATCTATTTTGACCTGGGCGTTGCCTGCTGTGAAGAACTCGACAGATGCAGAAGCCACAACGTAGACAACACGGGCAAGAAATTTGACGTAGACCTGTCGATGATGAAAATGCCAAAATCGCCGTACCAATGGGTAAAAGAAGTTCCGGCATCAGCACAAATCATAGGACCACAGACATTCGACCAGAGAAGTGTAACGTATGTCAAGTACACTGATGACAAAGGGCAAATGGTTGAAATGTGGATAGACGACACGTACGGCGTACCGCACAAAGTAATCGTTGGAGAAACAGTCAAATACCAATTCAACGACATGCTGTTCAACGGACTCAAAGACAGCAACTTTGACCCGCCATGTGATTAAATTATTTTTTTATTTATTTTAGAATTCAAACGCCTTCTTCTTTTCCTTTACGATGGCAGGAGCGCCGCCACCGTGCCAGCTGAATCTCGGACGGATTCGCATAGGATACATACGCTCATTAACATCATCAACAGCAATACAAGCACCAGAAAGACGCGGCAAATTCGTCAATTCCTTATCAAGACCAGTACGCAGATAGCTCTGAAGCAAAGCGCCTAACGCATCAGTATCTATTTTTGCAGTCATACGATGAGCGAGAATAATATCAGACTGCGTCATAGCATCAGTATGAATCTTTCCAGGCTGCTGAGTGACAAGAACCATTGCAATGCCGGGCTGACGGCCCTCCCTGAGCAACGTGACAAGAGCATCAGAACTGGCAACCCTTCCCTGAAGCGGAAGAAACTCGTGAGCCTCGTCAATCATAATCCAACAGATCGGCATTTCCTCGCCCTTGACTTCCTCATGCTCTTCAATAATATAATGCTCGGCCTGATGAACAGCGGCAAACTCCTCATTCTTCCTGGCTTTCATACGCTCTGTAAACAATTTCATGCACACAAGACCAACCACTAAATGCTTAATACGCCAGCCATTAGGAATAACAGCATAAGCACTCAGATCAAGAATAGTAAGCTGGCCGCCCTCAGCAAGCTCTTTCACAGGAGTAGCATTAGGAGAAAACAAACCCCATTCCTCAACAGAAAGGAATCTGTTCTTAGCAGCCTGCTTGACGCGCAGTTCTTCAGACTTATCCTCATCAATAGCCCGCAAAATATCAGGAATATCATACTGGCCTGAGGATTTTCTCAGCTGAATGATAATACACTCAATAAAAACGGCAACTGGATCAGTACTTTCCAGCTCAAAAGTCAAATTCCAATCTTCAGGCGAAAGCTCAGCAGGATTAATTGCAAAAGGAACATCAGTAGGAATGCCTAATTCCTTCCATTTCTTGAAAAAACCAAAAGGAGTGTATATTTTTGCGCCAGGAGTAGGCTTGCCATCCAAACCCCATTCCTTCAGCAAAGATTCATCCTTATGATTAGGATACTTCATAGTCCAATAAATACCCATGGTGTCAAGCAGAATAACAGACAAACGATTCCTCAACTCATCAGGTAAGGTAGCAATACCCTCAGCAATAACACCCATGCAGTAAGACTTACCACTGCCACGTTTTCCGCAGACGAAAACAACGTGAGCTTTGTTGAGATCTAAATAGACAGGCTGGGAAAGAGCAGTAACCGCACCCATCTTAACATAATGCTTCGCGATAAGAACAGTTCCATAAGTACCATACTTCTCCTGCTCCTTCTGCTCCCTACCCAGAATAATCTCGTATACCATCTTTTAAGAGAAATTAAGAAAAGAAGTATAAAAAGGTAATTATAACATCGCAGCCGTAACGATGTTAAGCCTGCTCTCAGCAGGGTCAACCTTCGTGTCCATGGCAATGATGTGCTTGATAGTGGATTTCTCTGCAACTTCAACCAATTGCGCGTCAACAACACCATCAAAGACAACAGCATAAACGCCGGTGTTCAAAGATTTCAAAGTGCTGTTAAGCTCAGTGAAAGGAACTTTGCCCAAGACGTTCATTTTATCGTCGAGAACATAAGCGCCTCGAGTGCCGATGAGACCTTCAAGCATTTCGCCCAAGCGTCTTCGTTCTTCATCACGCAAGACTGCCTTTAACGGCCGAACCTGCTGAACAACCATTGGTCTGGGCGGCAAGGGCTGCGCTGCAGCAACAGGAACTCCTGGCGGAACTCCCGTCCTTGCAGGCGGCATAGGACGCTGAATAACAGGTCTTCTAATGGCCTGAGAAGTGTCAATGTTGCCAATCTCAAGCTTGGCCTGCTCTGCTGTTATTCTACTGCGCAAAGCCTTGTGAATTTCCTTCTTAGCAAGCTCTTCCACTTCCTTGCCATCAGGAGCACGCGTCACGAAGTCGACTTCTGCAACGTTCAACATGTCACGAATGATCAAGTTTCCGCCACGGTCGCCATCAACAAAAGCGACAATATCTTTCCTGTGGCTTAACTCGATGACTGTCTGCGGAACAGAAGTTCCATTCATCGCGATCGCGTTCTTGAAACCGTTTTTTAAGAGGTTGATAACGTCTGCACGACCTTCAACGACGATGACTTCATCAGACTCCTCGATTCCAGGACCTGCTGGCAAACGATCTTTTCCGTACTCTGTAATTTCCATAATTCTGACAGAGTGTGCAACTTCGTCAGCAATCTCCTGAGAATCAGGCATGATCTGATCCATCATCTGCTTGAGAAGCTGTTTTGCACGCTCAATAACAAAGCTGCGCTTGCTGATTCTGACATCTTCAATATTATGAACTTTGACCTTAGCGTTGCACGGGCCGATGCGCTGGATGACTTCCAAAGCGGCGCCGACAATAGCAGTTTCTGCCTTGTCCAAAGAACTTGGAACGATAATCTGGCCAATACTCTTGCCACCCTTAACTTCAATGTTAACCTCAATTCGGCCGATTCTGCCTGAGCGCTGAAGCTCTCTAAGCTCCAAGTCTTCCCCTAAGAGACCTTCTGTCTGGCCGAAGATTGCGCCGATAACGTCAGGCCTGTCAACAACACCCTCAATCTCAATTGAGGCATTAACAATGTATTTTGATGATACCGGGCTGATTTTTCCCATCTTGGTTTCCCCCTATACGGCCGAAAAAGAACAAGCTTAGTCAATTAAGGCTAAATCAAGCTGTTTTAAGCTGATTCCGATCTTAATTGGCTTTTTTTGGTGTCCATTTGATGAATTGATGAACGTTAATAATTGCTTGTCCTATTTCGGTTCGATTTTTGTTTTTGACAATAAAAAGGTCTTGTAGCCCTTAACACTAACCCCCAACGGTCATTGCTTGGCAAAGCCGACAGCTCCGATGGGTACTCTCATGAAGGGCCGTAAATGTGACCTTTTTGTATGAAGAATTCATACGCGATTAAAGTTTAAAAAACTTTTGACAACGTTTATAAGATGATGATTTCTTGATAACACCATGCCGCGCATGGGAACAGTACATAGAGAAGAGTACAAAACACTCAAAAATGTCTTCGACCTGTTTACTGAAAAGAATTTGTTTAAGCTCATCACTCAAGGATATATTGACGGATTGCACAGCCCTCTAAGCATTGGAAAAGAATCCAATGTATTCACGGCAAAAAAAGACGGTGAAATGCGCATTGCCAAGATTTACCGATTGCAAACGTGCGATTTCAACAGAATGTATGATTACATAAAATCAGACCCGAGATATTCAGGATTAAGCAACAAGAGAAGAGACGTTATTTTCGCATGGGCTCACAGGGAATACAGAAATTTACTGAAAGCAAGAGAAGCAGAAGTGAGAGTGCCAACACCATACACCACGCTTAAAAATATTCTAATAATGGAATTCATCGGAGACGAAGACGGCGCTGCACGGAAATTAAAAGACAGGAAGCCAGAAGAGCCTGAAAAGTTTTTCAAAGAAATCGTGGAACAAATGAGAAAATTGTACAAGGCAGGGCTTATACATGCTGATTTAAGCGGGTTCAATATTTTGAATTTCGATGAAAAACCAGTTTTTATTGACATGTCACAAACTACTCCGCTGGATGATCCTAACTCACAAGAATACCTGAAAAGAGACGTACATAATATCTGCACTTTGTTCAAGAAATGGGACGTCAAAGCAGACGAAGAAGAAACATTGAAAAAAGTTATTAAATAGACGACGAATTCTCAAGCATACATGGCATTAAAGGACCAACTGGAATACCTGTACAGCCTGAAAGAATCAAACATGAAGCTGGGCTTGGAGACAACACTAGAAGCGCTGGAAAAACTAGGAAACCCGCACAAAAAACTACGAATAATACATGTTGCGGGCACGAATGGAAAAGGAAGCACGTCAGCCATGATAGCAGATGTTCTAAAAAGAGCAGGATACAAAACCGGATTGTATACCTCGCCGCATTTAGTCACGTTCAATGAAAGAATACAAATCAACAGAAAGCCAATTGAAGATGCTGAATTAAGCGCATTGATCAATCAAGTGAGAAGCCTCGGAGTAAATCTATCATTCTTCGAATATGCCACGGTAATAGCATTCCTGTATTTTTACAACCAGAAAGTCGATTATGCAGTTTTGGAAGTTGGACTTGGAGGAAGACTGGATGCGACAAATGTCGTTGATTCAGAACTAGCAGTCATCACAAGCATAGGCTGGGACCACATGCACATACTGGGAGATACAATTGATAAAATTGCAAAGGAGAAAGTTGCGATAATAAAACCAAAAAGCAAAGTCGTAACGTGCAAAAACAATCCAGGACTCCCATGGATAAAAGAAGCAAGCAAGAAAAACAAAACAATCATAGCAGACCCATACAAAGGAGTAGTTGGCCTAAGAGGGCCATTCCAGAAGATAAATGCAGGAATAGCATATGAAGCATGCAAACTGCTCGAGATACCAGAAAACACCATAGAAGAAGGCATAGCATCAGTCAAATGGCCAGGAAGAATGGAATACCTGGACAAAAACATATTGCTGGACTGCGCGCACAATCTAAGCGCAATGAAGGCTACCGCACCATACGTGAAAACACTTCCAAAAAAAAGATTGATCATTGTTTTCGGAGTTCTAGCAGACAAAGACTACAAAAAAATAATAAAAGCATTGCCAAAACCGGACTTTCTGATATTAACAAAGCCGAAAATCGACAGAGCATTAGACCCAGCAGAACTGGCATACGACGGACCATGCGCGGTGATAGCTGAGCCAGAGGAAGCATTAAGATACGCTAAAAGCATAGCACAACCAGAAGATTTGATATTCATAACAGGAAGCTGCTATCTGGCAGGAAACATCATGGAAGTCCTGGATAAATCGGGAAACTCTCGCAAAGCTTCTTCACCTCTAAGCTCACCCGAGAGCGCACAGATGCGTCCGTAATATTGTTGATTACATCTGCGATCCAACCAGCGATTTTTTCCATCTCCGGCTCTTTCATTCCACGCGTTGTGACTGCAGGTGTGCCAATTCGAATGCCGGAAGGGTCGAATGGGGAACGAGTGTCAAATGGAATCATGTTCTTATTGCAACAAATACTGACTTCATCCAAAGCGTTTTGAACCTGCTTACCTGTCACGCCTTTTGGAGTAACGTCTACGAGAATAAGATGGTTGTCAGTGCCACCAGACATTAAACGAAAACCATGATCCTGCAATGCTTTAGAAAGAACTTTAGCGTTCTTAACCACCTGCTTTTGATATTCGACAAAAGATGGATGCAACGCTTCCTTGAAAGCAACAGCCTTTGCAGCAATCACGTGGTCCAATGGACCGCCCTGTGTGCCAGGGAAGACATTAAAGTCAATCTTCTGCGCGAGATTCTTCTTATCATTAGGATTCAAACGGTCAAGAGTTTTAGAAAGAATCATCGCGCCACGAGGACCTCTCAATGTCTTATGCGTAGTTGTCGTGACTATGTCAGCATACGGCACAGGATCAGGGTATAACTTTGCTGCGACAAGACCAGCAACATGCGCCATGTCAACCATGAAATAAGCGCCAACCTCGTCTGCTATCTTTCTGAATTCCTTGAAATCAAGATGACGAGGATATGCGGAGAAGCCGGCAAGAATAAGCTTTGGCTTATGCTGGACTGCGAGCTCGCGAACTTTATCCATGTTGACAAGCTCTGTATCTTTTTCCACACCGTACGAGATGAATTTGAACAACCTTCCAGAGAAGTTTACTGGAGAGCCGTGCGTCAAGTGCCCGCCATGCGCCAAGTCCATACCGAGGATAGAATCTCCTGGATTGAGAATTGCAAGATAAGCAGACATATTAGCCTGGCTGCCAGCATGAGACTGGACATTGGCGTGTTCAGCGCCAAAAAGTTTTTTTGCACGCTCTATGGCTAAAGATTCTGTAATATCAATGAACTTATTGCCACCATAATAACGCTTGTTTGGAAAGCCTTCGCTATATTTGTTCGTAAGCCAGCTGCCGGTAGCCTCAAGAACAGCACGACTCACGATATTTTCAGACGCGATAAGTTCTATCACATTGCGCTGACGGTCAAGCTCTCCGAGCATTGCATCATACACTTCGCTATCGGCTTTCTGCAGCTCTTTCATTTCTTCCTCACGTAAATTAAAAGTTCGAATTCAGTATACTCTTCCTTTCTCTCAACGTGCCACTCTTTTTCATCAAATTCAGGGAAAAACACATCACCTTCGTGCTCACCCTTGACATACGAGATGTACATTTTATCAGTAAAAGGAATGGCTTGCTCGTAAACAGTGGCACCACCAATGACGAAAATGTCTTTACCATACGATTTTGCCTTTATTATTCCTTCTTCCATTGTTTTGCACACGTCAATTCCGGGTGTTGATGGCATAGAGGAACTAATGACGACATTATTCCTGTTCGGCAAAGGCCTGCCAATGCTCTCAAAAGTTTTCCTGCCCATTATGACCGTATTGCCGGTTGTTAGCTTCTTGAAATTCTTGAGATCATCAGATATATGCCATGGCAATTTGTTGTCTTTACCAATTACACGATTCTTATCCATAGCAACGATAATATTAATCATACTGCAATCGGTGCCTTGATTGGCGGGTGAGGATTGTAATCCACCAACTCAAAGTCCTCAAACTTAAAATCAAAAATAGACTTCACTTTCGGATTTAATTTTATAATTGGGAGCGGTCTTGGTTCCCGAGATAACTGCTCAGTCACCTGGTTGAAATGATTCAAATAGATATGAACGTCCCCAAATGTATGGATAAATTCGCCCGGCTGAAGACCAGTCACGTGAGCAATCATCATAGTGAGCAACGCATAGGATGCAATATTGAATGGAACACCCAAAAACACATCAGCACTTCTCTGATAAAGCTGGCAAGACAATTTTTCATTAATAACCATAAACTGGAATAAACTATGACACGGCGGCGGAGCATGATGATGATTCCTGATTAACTCCTGAATCTCGCCAACATTCCAACCGCTCACCATGATTCTACGAGAAGTCGGGTCATTCTTAATCAAATCAATAACGTTTTGAATCTGGTCAATGCTCTCTCCCCTTGCTGTTTCCCAACTCCTCCATTGCTTACCATAAATCGGTCCTAATTCTCCCCATTTTTTTGCAAAAGCATCATCTTTCTTGATATTTTCAACAAACTCATTCATCTTTGCCGTCCATGCTTCTGAATAACGCGGATATTTATCAACAAGATTGTTCTGCTCCAAGTAAATCTGATACGCCCATTCATTCCAAATCTTTACGTCGTTCTGAACTAGATATTGGATGTTTGTCTCGCCTTTTAGAAACCACAAAAGCTCATGTATAATGGCGCGCATATACACTTTTTTCGTTGTCGCAAGAGGAAAACCCTTTGACAGATCAAAACGCATCTGATATCCAAAAATGCTCTGCGTGCCAACGCCTGTACGATCGGCTTTCTTAACGCCGTTTTCAAGAATATGCCTCAGCAGGTCCAAATATTGCTTCATCCTCTCTTTACACCTCTATGAACTCGAAAAAAGCAGTCATATTTATGTTTTTATGTAAGCAATAGCAACGTTTAAAAACCACCTGTTTAAACGCAGTATCATGGCCTCCACTCCCAAAGCGGAGTTTTCCTACGAACTACGCATTCCCAGAGAACGCGTGGCAGTGCTCATCGGCAAAAAAGGCGAAACAAAACGCGCAGTTGAGCACGAAACGAAAACCAAACTACGAGTAAACAGCGAAGAAGGAATAATAAGTTTACATGGTACGGACGCGCTGTTACTTTATCTAGCTCGCGAAATAATACGCGCAATAGGAAGAGGATTTAACCCAGATGTCGCATTGCAGTTATTGAAGCAAGATTACGCATTCGAGATTGTAGACATCACAGGATACGCACGCAACCAAAATGACTATGAACGATTAAGAGGCAGAGTCATCGGAGAAGGCGGAAAAAGCAGAAGAACCGTAGAAGAACTGACTGAAGTCAGCGTCTGCGTGTTCGGAAAAACAATAGGAATCATAGGGCCTGCTGACTACATTCAAGATGCACGAAGAGCGATTGAAAGTTTATTGGCAGGAAGCCCGCACGCGCACGTTTACAAATGGCTTGAAAAAAGACGAAAAGAAAGACGACACAGAGAAATATGACAAAACCAATAGCAGAAGAACTAGCAAAAAAACAAAAAGACATCTCAGTAGCAGAATTCTTTGAAAGAAACAGGCACCTTCTCGGATTTGACAACAAAAGAAAAGCACTATTGACTGTTGTCAAAGAAGCAGTAGATAATTCACTTGACGCATGCGAGGAAGCCAA
The DNA here is from genome assembly GCA_964497645.1 of uncultured Methanosarcinales archaeon. Lineage (GTDB taxonomy): Archaea > Nanobdellota > Nanobdellia > Woesearchaeales > ARS49 > CABMGU01. The sequence goes on along the minus strand of CAZCCU010000017.1, from coordinate 10,959 downwards.
AATACTGCCTGAGATTAACATACAGATTGTCGAAATGGGAAATGACAGGTATAGAATAACTGTAGAAGACAATGGTCCGGGAATTGTCAAGAAACAGATTCCCAACATTTTTGCGAAATTATTGTATGGAAGCAAATTCCACACAATGAAACAAGCACGCGGACAGCAGGGAATTGGAATTTCAGCAGCGGTTTTGTACGCACAACTGACTACTGGCAGACCGGCAAAGATCTGGAGCAGGATATCGCCAAAAGATATCGCGCATTATTATGAATTGCATATCGACACACAAAAAAACGAACCTGAAATTTTAAAAGATGAAGAGGTTAATTGGAAAAAGGAAAATGGAGTCAAAATAGAGCTAGACATTGACGCAAGCTACCAAAAAGGCGACCAATCAGTTGATTCTTATCTGAAGCAGACGGCAATAGCGAACCCGCACGCCACGATTGTTTATACTAATCCGAAAGCAGAACAGCTGATATTCCCAAGAGCATCAGACAAACTGCCTAAAGAGCCGACAGAAATCAAGCCTCATCCTTATGGAGTGGAATTAGGCATCATGCTGAAAATGCTCAAGAATACAGAGTGCAGGACATTGCAAAGCTTCCTGACACAGGAATTCTCAAGAGTTGGACCGCAGACTGCCAAGGAAATCTGCGACAAAGCAGGACTGTTCACCAACATGAAGCCAGGAGAATTACAACTGCCACATGTTGAGAAACTGGTTGAAGGAATCAAGAATACGAAAATAATTTCTCCTAGCACCGATTGCATAGTGCCGATTGGCGAAGATTTATTGGAAAAAGGACTACGCAAAGAAGTCTCAGCGGAGTTCTATACTGCTGTTTCAAGGTCACCAGACGTTTACAAAGGAATCCCATTCGTAATTGAAATTGCGATTGCATACGGCGGAGCACAATCAGCAGATGAACCGATCAGATTATTGAGATTCGCGAACAGAGTGCCGTTACTATACCAACAAGGAGCGTGTGCCAGCAGCAAATCAGTCATCCAAACAAACTGGAGACCCTATGGACTCAGCCAAAGCCAAGGAGCACTCCCAGTCGGGCCTTTAACTCTCGTCATTTCACTTGTTTCAGTCTGGCCATCATTCACGTCAGAAGCAAAAGAGGCAATTGCTCATTATCCTGAGATTATTAAAGAAATGAAACTAGCACTGCAAGAAGCAGGAAGAAGACTTGGCTCCTATGTAAATAAGAAAAGACGCGTAGCAGACCAACAAGAAAGAGTCAGCATATTCGAGAATTACATACCGGAAGTAGCGGACGCTTTAGCAAGACTAAGCGGAGTCGGCAAAGAAAAAATCAAAGAAGCCATGCAAAAAATGCTGGCGAAAAACAAAGAGTACATTCAAGCCCACAAAGAAGCGCATAAAGTAGAAGCAAAAGAAAAAAAAGACAAGGAAGAACAAGTAAAGCTTGGCGGATTTGAAGATGAATAAAAAACCAAAGGAAACAATCGAGGAACTCGGAAAAGAACTAACCAAGGAAGTATTAGCAGGAAAACAGCCAATAATGGACGTCCCAATAAGAGCGCTTTCTAATGTCACATTCAACAGGAAAACAGAAACTTTACAGATGGGAGACAAGACCTCAGAAAGAAATTTCTTCAACGTAGCGCATGCCAAGAAGTTTTTACAGACATTAGAAGTAGCAGCAGTAAGCAAGGAATTGCTGGATGTCGGCAAACACGCATCACTCAGAGACGTATTCTACATGGTCAAGAGGACGATTCCCAATACTAAAACAAACGTTGTTGATGAACAAACCGAGAGTGACGATGCAATTGAAGATTTAGAAGTCCTAACTGGAAACTCACGAGAGCAATTGAACATCAACGCGAACAAAATGGGCTCAGTCGCAGGACACGTTGTAATAGAAGACAAAGGGGATGAAATAGACTGGAGCAGACTTGGTTCAGGAGGGTGGAGCATTCCATCAAACGTTGAGGAGATTAAATTCAAAAAAGTCAACGCGAAGTACGTCATTTACATGGAAAAAGCAGCAGTATGGGAAAGACTGCACGAAGACAAGTTCTGGGACAAACACGACTGCATAATCATGAGCTCACAAGGACAGACAACAAGAGGTATCAGAAGACTTCTGCAGCGATTATCACAGGAACATAAACTGCCGATTTACGTCCTAGCAGATTGCGACGTCTGGGGTTATTACATTTACTCTGTTCTAAAATACGGTTCAATAAATTTGGCACACATGGCAGAAAGCATGACGATAAGCACAGCAAAATATTTGGGAATTACAATAGATGACATTGAAAAGTACGGACTCAAAAAACATCTGATTGCACTTAACGAACAAGATTATAAAAGATTAGAACAACTGCAAAACTACGAATGGTTCAAAGACAATAAAGTCTGGCAAAGACAATTCAAGTTAATGAAGACCCTGAAAGCCAAAGTAGAAATCCAGTCATTAAGCAGTCGCGGTATTAGTTTTATTTCTGAAAAGTATCTGCCTGAAAAAATAAAGAACAAGGACTGGATTGAATAAATGGATGTTGATTATCTTGCAAAGAAAATCTGGGACTATCTAAATCTTGATCACAAGCTGGAGAAAGCAGACTGCATACTGGTTCTTGGAGCCAACGATTTGAGAGTTCCTGAACGCGGAGCGCAATTGTTCCTAGAAAAATGGGCACCGTTACTGATTTTTACGGGAGGACGCGGAAGACTAACACCTCCGGACTGGAAAACAGAAGCAGAAAAATTTGCCCAAGTAGCAATTGCCAGAGGCGTGCCACAGGACAAAATAATTATTGAAAACAAATCAACAAATACACAAGAAAACATAGAATTCACAAAAAATTTACTTGCACATAAAGGAATCAATCCAGACAAGATCATACTTGTCCACCAGCCATACATGCTTCGAAGAGCTCTTGCAGTGATCGACAAGCACTGGACTGGAAAAAAAGTAATCACGACAACACTACAATATTCATATGAGAACTATGCAACAGAATACCTAACAAAAGACACAATAATAAACTTAATGGTGGGCGAGATACAACGATTAAAACTATACTCTGAAAAAGAATACATTACTCACCAAGACATCCCACAAGACATCTGGCAGGCATTTGAAGAATTAGTGAAATTAGGATACACTAAGTGCTTTGTGAAATAACATTTATATACTAGGAAATATGTTTTCTACCATATGAATGATCTTCCACCACTTTACGAGCGAGTACGAGCGATGCATGATAGAGATTATTCCAAGCGCGAATACTTTTTTGGCACTAAACAAAGTCGGCTTGGCGGGCTATTAGCAAAGGAACTTCCTGCAAAAAACACAGTGTTGGACCTGGGAACAGGCGAAGGAAGAGATGCAATCTATCTGGCACGCGAAGGACACAATGTAACTGCTGTTGACTTGTCACCTGAAGGCATAAAGAAGCTGGAAAATCGTGCACGGAAACGCAAGCTCAGCATTGACACCATTGTCGCCAATATTGCTGACAAAGATTTTATTGCCAGAATCGGCATGTTTGACGCCATCATCGCACAAGGTGTGCTCCAATTTCTGACTCCAGAAGACGCAAACATTGTTCTTGGTTACATCAAAGAAAAAATCAAACCTGGTGGATATGCCGCAATTCAAGCAATCAGAGGGACAGATTCAGACTATAAGCGCTTTGAAGCTCTGGAACTCTATAACATTTTTGATGGATGGAACAGACCATTTTACGCGATTTATACGGCTGTTGCGAGAATTGGAAAGCCGTTTAAGTTTGTTGAGATACTTGCGCAAAAACCTACTTCTTAATCTTTGACGTCCAATAGAGCAGGCCAGCTGCTATAAGAGCGTTTATGATGAATGCCCATATGTTCCACGTTTTTCCAATTGTAAAACTAAATGCGTGGAAAGACTGGTTGGTTGCCCACAGAAATAAGTGCCCTAATGAATGAAATGCTTCACCACCAGCCAAAAATATCAACACTTGTTTTTTCGTGCACATGGAGTTCACCTCTGAAATCAAACGGGGCCGGAGGGATTTGAACCCTCGATCTTCCGCTTAGAAGGCGGTCGCTCTATCCAGGCTGAGCTACGGCCCCACTGATAGAACTTCGTTCGTGACGGTTTATAAGTTTTACTAGAACGTCTTCTGCTTCCTGAGCATATCGGCGATTCCAGGAGCGAGCAATGGCTTGCCTTTCTTGAGTAGATATTTGTACGGCAGATGAACTTCTTCGTGTGCACTTATCTTAATCTCAATTCCCTGCTGGAATTTGAGCTCTGAAAACTTTTTGCCATCACAGATGAACTTGGTGACAATAACTGCAGTATCAGTGCTCATCTGGACTTGGCCGAGATTAAAAGATGGATACGGCAAGAACTTCGTCAATTCTGCTTTTGTTCTTTCTTTAGGAGGATCATCACCGAGAATTCCGCCAAAGATAAAGTAATTGTACTTTTTAGCGATTTCAGGAGTCAAAGTAGTTTTTGCTTCTGGGTCAAGAACACAGGCTTTCTCAAAACGGAGTTTTTTAACACTACGAGGCTCGACTTTGCCGAATTTTTTCAAAATTGAACTTTTTGTGTTCGTGAATAACAGGTTGTTTTTACCAACCCACTTAGAACTGTGCGCGTACTCAAGAACACACCACCTGAAAACTTTGGGCTCTAAATGCTCAATGACGAACATTATGTCTTCTTGAATTGCGCGACAGTGTCAATCAAGTCAATATGACCGAGGAACATCGCACGGCAACAATAGCGGTCCAGACCAAGTTCATCGAGAATATCCTTCTTACTTTCGCCCTTCTTAGAGCGCTCCTCGTACTCTTCCCAAAATTGCGCTATTGGTTTTCCACAGCTCCAGCATCGAATTGGAATTATCATTTTGTTTCCTCCCTAACGGTAAGATTTTTGCCTTTTCGCTCTTGCCTTACCATGACAGTTCGGCTTGTGCGTCTCCTTTCTGCGCACGTCAGCAACAGTAAACACCCTATCATATTCAAGATATTTTGGATGCAGTTTCTTATCAAACTGCGCCAGAACTTTTGCAATGGCCAAACGAACAGCCTCTGCCTGGCCGTTCGAACCACCGCCAGACACTTCAACATCAACATTAACCTTCTTAGCAACATCACCGGCAATAAACAAAGGCTCTTCGATCTTTGCGCGGAAAATATTCTGAGGAAATGTGACGAGCAACTGATTATTAATACGAACTATACCAGCACCAGGAACTAACGTTGCGCGCGCAACAGCACGCTTTCTCTTTCCACTCTGATGAATTACTTTCATACCCTGCCTCCTAATGAAGTGCACAACTCGCCAACAGTTTGAAATTTCAATTTCGGCAGTTCACTTGCCTCTTTAGCAACCTTGACTAATTTCTTATCTGTGAAAGCAACAGGAACACCAATATAGCACATGATGCGGTCAAACGCTTCCTTACCACGACCCTGCTTGTGCTCAACCATGCCACGAATTATCCTGCGAACAAAACGATCAGGCATCCTGCTGATAAAAGGACCCTTGAACACACGACCAGTCTTGAAAATTCTATAATAATACTTTTGCCTGACAACTGAAGGCTTGCCTGAAATTACTGCTTTTTCACAGTTGAAGACGTTGACTGCATTGCCTAGCAAAGCCTGCTTGGCAACATAACTAGCCAAACGACCCGCAATCGCATTTGTTGCATCAATATTCAGTTCTGCCATTTTTATCCAAGGAGTTTAAGGTCCTTTGCCTTTGGTTTTTGCTTCAATAATTGATCAATAGTAAGCGCCTTTCCCTTTGCCTGCTCGATGCGATCCTTCGCACCATCACTAAAAGAGAGAGCGGCAACAACAACACTATGAGACAAAGCACCAGAGCCCAAAACCTTGCCCGGAACGACGATAGTCTCATTAGGCTTGGAAAAACGAGCAATACGACTAATGTTAACAACACGCCTTTGCCTTGTCGGCTTTTCCAAATCATCCGCAACCCGATCCCAAAGAGCAGCCTGCGAAATAGTGCTTTCTTTGCGCAAGCTCAAAATGAGCTCCTGCAATACCGGATTTGTTGGACCTGTTCTTTTCATTTTCGTTGACCTTGACTACTATATGCGGGGGAAGGGATTTGAACCCTCGCATCCACTAAGGAACCAGCACCTCAAGCTGGCGCATTTGACCAGGCTCTGCCACCCCCGCGCGGGGTTTACTGCGCTCACTTACCGAGTTTGTCTGCAAACTCTTCAAGCAGTCCAGTAAAGTGGTCAGCGGCACTCGCCAAAATTTCCGCAGGAGTCAATTGACCCCACGGCTCAATATTAAATATGAAAGTTGTCGGATCCTTCTCAATCTTCACAATCTCATCATTCACGCCATCGCAAGCCTCGTACAAATTGTGCTGTTCAATCAGCTTGGCATCAATCTTGCCGTTGTTGAAGACCTGCGGAGGATACTTTTCCTTGAACTTGTCAAAATCCTTATGACTATTGTTAACAGTGACTTTTGGCTTGTAAGTATACCAAGCCAAACACGGAGCAAACTTCACGTGCTCTTTGCCTATGCCAAGAATTGCAGTTGCTTCAAACTCGAGCTCCTGACCCTTCAACAATTTCACAATAGGCGTCTTCGGATGAGCCGGCTTTATTTTCGGATCCTTACTCTTCAAGTCCTCTGCATAGACAGTACACGGACCCTTTGCCTTCAAAAAAAGCTTGACCGAGTTCTTTGCATTCAGCTCGTCCTCAGGCTTCTTGCGCTCGTAGCCCTTCAAGTCAGTTGTCAGAGGCATAAGACCAAGACGGTGAGCCAAGACTTCATCATACAATGCGCTGTTGTTATCAACAAACTCAACTTCCTCAATCGCCATACTAGGAACTGCTTCCAACATAATGCGACGCAATGCGTTAGCAAAAGCCGGGTTTGAGTTCTTCAACAGGAAAGTTACCCTTCCTGTCTTCTTATCCTTCTTAATCATTTCAATCATACACGTCTGCCTCGCTTACCACCTTTCTTACGGCAACCGCCGTGAGGAATTGGGGTTACATCTTCAATAATTCCAATCTTCAAGCCCATCCTGCTCAACGCGCGAATGGCTGCCTGAGCGCCAGGACCTGGAGAGTGCGGACCATTATGACCGCCAGGCGCACGCACTTTAACATGAATGCCCTCCAAACCTTTCTCAAGAGCGCTTTCTGCCGCACGCTTTGCCGCCATCATAGCAGCAGTCGGCGAGCTTTCCAACCGGTCAGCCTTCACCATCATACCACCACTTGCCACGGCAAGAGTCTCAGTGCCTGTAATATCAGTAATGTGAATAATCGTGTCATTGTATGAAGCATAAATGTGGGCAACGCCCCAACGCAATTCTCTCATTTCTTACCACCAGCATGTACAGCGGGCTTTGATCCCTTATTATCAAAAGGTCTCCTGCGAGGCCTCTTACCAAAAGGCTTCCTATCAAATTTAACCGCTTCCCTGGCAATCTCTGACTTAGGCTTCGGCTTGAAAGCGCGTTCAGGATGCTCAGGATTTGCCAAACTACTGTTAGAAACAAATGATATCGCTGCTTCATCAGCAATAGGAACAAGATAACTTGGAGCGCTAATCTTCTTCTCGCCAACCAAGACGTGCTCGTGAACGATATACTGCCTTGCCTGCCTTGGAGTTCTTGCATAACCTTTCTTGTAAATAAGAGTCTGCAACCGCCTGTTCAACAAGTCACGAACTGTCAATGCAAGAACATCATTCAGTTTGGCAGTTGCGGACAACAAGCCATATTTTGCAACACGGTCGAGCAATTGCTTTTTCTCAATCTCTGCCTGAGCTGTTCTCAAAGCGATCAGTTTCTTTGCCTGCGCTGCAAAATTCTTCAACTTGCTAGTGGCTTTCCACAACTCACGCTTTGTCGCTAAACCATATTCTCTTGACAAAATGCGCTCTTCCTCAATACGAGCGCGCTGCCAAGGATGACCAGGACCAGAATACTTGCTCTTGAACTTCCTCGGATCTCCCATCTTTAACCACCCGCTGGGCCGCTCTTCTTGCCCGAGGTCTTGACGCCCATAACCTTGCCCTTGTTAGCACGGAAATTGCTTCGAGTACGCTGACCGCGCACTGGCGCGTTCTGCGAATGACGAACTCCCTTGTAACACTTCATCTTCTTCATCATCTTTATGTCGTTTTCTTTATGGAAAATCAGATCATTTGTTACCAAATGCTTGTCCTTGCCAGTTTCCACATCATGACGCCTGTTGAACATCCACGTTGGAATTCCGAACTTGATAGGATCCTTAATCACGTCATCAATCTTTTTCGCATCAGAATCAGGCAAATTACCAATTTTTCCCATGCCATCAATTTTCGCAACCTGGCAGATAGCATGAGCCAAAGGAACACCAACACCACGAACATCTTTCAGAGCGTACACTACTGCTTTCTTGCCATCCAAATCAGTATTCGCAATTCGAATCAGGTGTTTGAATTCTGCCATTTTTACATAGGTAGAATGAAGTAATTCATCCCACCCTAAATCGCTCCATACGGAACTCGGGCGATAATAGACGAGGAAAGGGGGTGGTTTATAAAGATTGTGGTCAGAGTTAGATTTATAAGTCATGAGTATTGACCTGAATGTTCATGGCGGCCGTGGTGTAATGGTAGCATAGGGGACTGTGACTCCTCTAGCCCGAGTTCGATTCTCGGCGGTCGCCCTCAAACTTTCAAAAAGATTGGAGCGGACAGTTCAAGGCGTACAGTCTGGTGGTGCGTTCATCCTATCCTTTTAGAACGCAGCATTCGTCACATGTCCATGCGGTCGGATTGTCTGTTTTTGGTAGGTTTCTAGGAAAAAATCTACCACTTATGCGTGCTTCAGAGTTCAGACAAGCTTGATTCGAATACAAGCCAACTCCTTCTGGCGGCGGATTTGCCTTATAGCATCTGCCTGGGCATTCGCTGACTCCTCTGCTTGGTCGAGAAGACGTTACGCCAAATATCAGGGCCCCTATATAGTAGAAGTATAATGCAACTGCAACGATGCCCAAAACAAGCCCTGCTATTGCCATTCCTTTGCCCTCAAGAGTCGTGTCTTTTCTAATTCTGTTTAATGCGACCAAGCTTAATATGATTGCCAGAAAGCTTGATATGATTCCCAGAAAGAATAATATGATTATCAGAATCCCAAACGCCCGCACATAGAGTGAAATCCAGCCAAGAATAGGACTTAAAAGACTTAATATTCCAAGAACCAAAGATGCAATTGCAAGCCTAGATGTTGTCATTTCGTTCTGTTTGTTGTCTTTCGCTTTATTAAATTTTCTTGCCTGTTAATACTCTCACAATCACTTCTTTCTCCGATGAGCAAGCGAACCAGGCAGGACATAGCCAAACACGTATGCAGCACCGACTAAAAATGGATTATGCGGAGGCGTTGCAAGCTTAAGCAAGATGATGAGCTTGTTTGAAAGAACTGCAAAGATCCCCACGTTGATTAATGCAAGACAAGGAATGAAAAGAGACGCGATGATGTGCTGCTCTTTCTGCAGTTTTTCCAGGTTATGCAAGATGAAACTGAACAACCAGCCAAAACTCGCGCCGATGAAGAATAATGAAAAGTAAAGCGCGACACCTTCCAATATAAGCAGAAAAGGAACAAGAACAACAGACACGACAAAATTTCCAAGAATTGCGATAAACAACAAAATCCAATACAAAGCGCCGTCAATATTCTTAATCCAACCAGGCTTACTCTTCTCAGCATGACGAAGAATTTCCTCAGTCCTTACTGCAAGTTCAGGCGACCACTCTTTGTGCACGTGCTTCATGAAATCAGTCCCAGCCGCGCCAATAATGACACGGGCCTAACAGGAGACTGGTAGTCCAAGTTCATAAGCCTTGCGGCAATCTGCTTCAAAGAAATGCTTGCCTTCAGCTCCGGATGGAATTCGATAATTGAATAACCATGACGGAGAGCTTCGCGCATTGCAGGCTCAGAAGGAATAACTCCAAGGATCTGCTTGCCAAAAATTTCCTGAACATTTCCCGGAGACAAATCGATTCCATCACCGTGCAGACGATTTATGATTATGCCCGTGACGTTGGCATACTTACATAATTTTTTGGCATCCAATGCGCTCGGGAAATCCGGCTGAGTAACGATGATGGTTTCGCATTTTGTCTCATACCATTGATTATCCCATGTAGGCACATCAACAATAACAATATCTGCAAGCCGTTTCAGCTCGGGCAGGAGCTTTGATGGATGAGGAACTTTCACCTCGCTTAATCCGCTCAACAATAACTTAAGCCCTGAAGGCCTCTGATAAACCGCGTCCTTCAGAGGACGCAAGCCAAGCAAAACATCCTGAATAGTTTTATTCGCCAGCGGCGTGCCAACATGATGACCAAGCTTAGGAGTTTTCATGTCACCGTCAACCAAGAGAACATCAAAACCAAAATTACGCAAGGCAAAGGCTATGTTCTTGGCAACTGTCGTTTTACCCTGTCCTGCGTTCCCTGAAACCAGAATTACCTTATTCACTCACTGCACCGTGAATCAGCCGAGCAGTGTAATTTAAAAATTCTTTGGTCCGCTCAAAATAATCAGAAATAATATCAATGGTGACTTCAACGCTTTCACCGCCTTCCAGATGAGCCGTCATGGTCACATGGCGACGATATTCCTGCGCGCGCCCAAACTTGGCCTTGTCGATTCTTCTCAAAAGAAGATAAAAATCGCAGAAATCAACAATCATCTTGTCATCAGCATAGATTTTCTTAATCTGCTCAACTTTCAGACGAGGTATCGCAGGAATATCAACGATTTTCTTTTGATCTTTGGCATGATTCAAAGAAGCATCCAGAGCAAAACCTATCGTGTTAATCAAACGCTCAATAATACTCTTGATAACGTCAACTGTTCTAGTGTATTTCAGGCTTACAGCTATGCTATGGTCTGCCCTCTT
>CAZCCU010000016.1:0-23861 GCA_964497645.1 uncultured Methanosarcinales archaeon | reverse complement strand
CTAATCTGGTTTCCGCAAGGATATCCCGGTTCAAATCCGGGCCACGGCGTATTTTTATTCGCAAGAATCTAGTCCTTTCTTTAGTTCCTTCGGCTTCAACTTCGTCCCAATAAACACGACTTTTGTTTCTTTTTTTTCTCCTTTTTCCCAAGGACGGGTAAACTCCATGTCCCATCTTTTGCCGACTTTGTGGTATGCTATTCTTAATTCGTCTCCTGCTCCTGGTGTGCTTTCTTTGATGCAGACTATTCCTTTTGCTCTGAAGATTTCTTCTGGCAGGTTTTGCCAGAATTCTTGGAATTTGTCTGAGTCGATCGCTCCGGTTCTGGCAGAGTAAGACTCAATCCCTGTATCGTGCGCGTGTTCGTGTTCTGATCTTTTCCACACGCCGTGTTTTTCCTGATCGAATTTGGAAACTCCAAGCAGTAATTTCAGCGGTGCCTGTCCCTTAACAGTCTCTATTATTTGCGCTTTTGGCAGTATTTTCTTGATGGCTTTCTTTATTTCTTCAACTTTTTTCTTCTCAACAATGTCCACTTTGTTCAATAGCACAATGTCTGCGTTTTCCAGTTGCTCTAGCGCGGTCTTGTTTCTTTTCATATTTTCGGAATAATTATCAGCATCAAGAACGCAGATTATGCTGTCGAGTTCTGCTTTTTCGACCAGTTCTGGCGCATTGTATGTCATTGCTGCTGGCACGACTTCTGCCAAGCCGGAAGTTTCTATCATTAGGTAATCAATTTTTTTAGTATTAAGCAAATTCAAAGACGCTTCTATCAAGTCTCCGCGTACTGTGCAGCAGACGCATCCGTTTGGTAGTTCTATTAGTTTGTCTTTGCTTGCTAGAATCAGATCTCCATCTATGCCGACCTCTCCATATTCGTTCACAATGACGCCTATTTTGAGTCCGTGTTCGGCAGTTAGCACATAATTGACAAATGTGGTCTTTCCTGCTCCCAGTGCTCCGGTCACTATAGTTACTGGTATCTTCTCCATAGTCGTTATACCCCTTCACAAAGTTTATAAATCATATCGCTGAAATTAGGCGTATGCAAAAAATAGTGGTGATGAGTGTTGGCGGGAGCCTTATTAATCCCGGCCAGATTCAAATAGGCTTTCTGAAGCGTTTGAAATCTTTTGTTGATAAAAGTTCATATAGGTTTATCATAGTGTGTGGCGGTGGGAATGCAGCAAGAGCGTATGGTGCTGCTGCATTGGAGTTTGGTGTTGATAATGTTGGCCGTGATGAGATTGGTATTAAGGCAACAATTCTGAATGGTGAGCTCTTGCGCCATATTTTCAAAGCTCCTCAAGTTCAGCAGGCGCCGAAGAAGATGCCTTTCAAGAAGGTTCTCATAGCTTCTGGCTGGCTTCCTGGTTGGTCAACTGATTATGATGCTGTTTTGTGGGCGAAAAAGTTCGGTGTTAAAGAGGTCTTTAATCTGAGCAATACTGATTATGTTTATACGAAAGATCCGAATAAATTTTCGGATGCAAAGCCGTTGAAGAAGATTTCCTGGAAAGACTACAAAAAGATGATTTCGTCAAAGTGGTCTGCTGGTTTGAGCACTCCGTTTGACCCGGTTGCGTCGAGAGCTTCTGAGAAGTGGAAGATGCGAGCAATCGCAGTTAATGGTCAAAAATTGAATGAGTTATCAAAAGCCATTAAAGGCAAGCCATTCATCGGCACGGTGATTGGATGAAACGGTTTCTTCTTTTTCTGTTATTACTGCCCTTAGTTGTGGCTCAGCCAACTGACTGGTTTAAGGCTGGTCTTGTCAGGACTCAGTTGAACGTTTCGTCTGATGTTGAAATAATTAGTCGTGGTCCTAGTCCTTTTGTTGAGTCTTTGAGGGCGGATGTTGTTTTCGTGCCTCAGAATTCTGATTTTGTTGCAGTGAGAAGTTTTGATGCTAATCCTCAGGCAATTATTACTGGTGATCGTGCTCGTTTTGAGTGGAAAGCTCCTTCTGTGGGTAAATTGTCTTATGGTTATTCTGCTGTTGTTGATACCGCTAATAATGTTCCGCGAGTTACTGCAAAAATACCATTCCCAATGCAAGTGCCGAAGGGTTTTGAGAAATATGTCCAGCCCACGCAGCATATTGACAGCAATAATGCTGCTGTTCTCGGCCAGGCGTATGCGTTGGCAAAAGACGAGGATGATTTATTCATGGTTGTCAGTAAGATTGCTGCGTGGACGAAGAATAATGTTAATTATAATTTGAGTACATTAACAGCCGAAGTCAGCCAGTCAGCGTCCTGGGTTTTGGAAAAGCGCGTTGGCGTTTGTGATGAAATAACAAGTCTATTCATCGCCATGTTGCGTTCACTGAAAATTCCTGCTCGTTTCATCTCGGGTCTTGCTTTTACAAACAGTCCTCAGTTCCCTCAGGGCTGGGGCGCGCATGGCTGGGCTGAAGTTTATTTTCCTGGTGTTGGTTGGGTTCCTTTTGACCCGACTTTTGGCGAGTTTGGCTGGGTTGACCCTGGTCATATTAAGTTGAAGGAGTCTTTGGACCCGCAGGAGCCGACTACTTTGTTTGAGTGGCAGGCAAGAGATGTCAGCGTGGAAGTTGCTGATTTGAAGTTGTCTGCTGGTGTTTTGAGGACTGAGAGTGTTGTTCCTTCTGAGCTGAAGATTCGTTCTTCGCCTTTGCGAGCGCGTGTTGGTTTTGGAAGTTTCAACGGAATTGTTCTTGACGTTGAAAATTTGGCTGATTATTATGTTGGCATGGAGTTTATATTGACTCGAGTTACTGATATGGACATTATTGGTGGTGAGTCTAAGCAGATTGCTTTGCCTCCGCGTAGCCGCGGTCGTGTTTTCTGGAAGGTGAGGATGCATGAGGGTCTTGATAAGAAATTCCAGTACGAGCTTCCAGTTCAAATCTATACTATCAGAAAAGATACCGCTGATTCCTCATTTGCTGCTGGCTCTTGGGATGTTGTGTTTTCAGAGGCTGATGTTGATTCGTCTATTGAGCGTTTGTCAGTTTCTCGCGATGCATTAGAGCTGGCTTGCGCGTTTGATAATGATATGATTTGGGCTGATTCTGGCAGGCTGAATTGTTTGGTGCAGAATCGTGATGATAAGGAATTGCAGACAACGGTCTGTTTTAAGGATTGCCAGAAGGTAACCGTGCCTGCTAAGGGTTCTGTTCCAGTATCTTATGAAGTTCAGGCAGTAACTCCTGGTCCTCATGAGGTGGTTGTCAAGGCAACTTCTGGCATTATGGAGAAGAAGGCAGTTCTTACTTTGGTGCGTTTGGACGATCCTCATGTTGCCATCAGGAATATCATGGCGCCTGAATCTGTTTCTTATGGTGATACGTTCAAACTGTCATTTTTGCTGGCTCGTGATAGCGTTTCTTTCCCGCAGAACGTGTCTGTTAACATTAAGGGCGGTGGCTCGCAGGCGTTTGTGGATGTCGGCGAGTTATTGATCGACCAGGAAGTCAACGTTAACATCAGGAGTGACCAGTTGTATTCTTCTCATCCAGAGTTCTCGATTGATGTTTCCTATAAAGACCCGTTCGGCAAGGATTACACTGCAACCAGCAGCGCATCTGTCAGAGTTTCCGGCGTTCCTTGGTACAAGCGCATATTTGGCTGGGTTATTGATTTGTTCTGATTTTAATGTTTGAATAAATTGCAGTTCAACGCTTCATAGAAATCATCCGAAAAGGTGAAGACTTTTCATAAGGTTTAAAAAACCAGAGTGATTCCTGTTTTGTTATGACTGGGGGAACTTTATCAGGTTTTTTGGGCACACACTATGACAGACGGGTTTTTGGTTCACGAGTAAGTTACGCTCTGAAGCGAACAGCAGAGGAATTGGAAGTTCCTCCAAGGCCAACAAGCATTGTTGAAGACGTAGGACGTGCTGGCTTTTACCCGTTGTTATTCGCATATTATCTTTTAGAGAGTCGTTTGTTGAAAAGAACCAGTGCACCTGATGGAATGATTGGTTACAGTATGACTATTGACAAAAAAATCTCATAATATCTATTTTCGCAGACTATTCGACAACCCCTACCTTCTTGAATGGTTGTGGCAACATCAACCTTTATAAATACCTCTTCTTCATTTTAATTATATGCCAAAGAGTGTGATTGAGAGGGTGGTTCCTGATACGTCTGTTATCATTCAGGGGCTTGTTAGTGAACAAATAACTAAGGGTGAGCTTCAGGTAGGTGAACTTATCCTTCACGAGGCTGTTCTTGCTGAATTAGAGCATCAGGCGAACGAAGGACGCGCATCAGGTCATATTGGTCTTGATGAAGTGAAGCGTTTGCATGATATGGCTGAGAAGAAGCGCATTTCATTAAGATTTGCTGGCAGCCGTCCTGGTGCTAGTGAGATAAGGTATGCGAAGCTTGGCGAGGTTGATTCTGTTATCCGCCAGCTTGCTTATGACGAAGACGCTACCTTGCTTACGGCTGACAAAGTTCAGGCAAAAGTTGCAGAAGCGCGTGGCGTCAAAGTTATTTATGTTCCTCAGAAAGAATATTGTCCTAAGCCGCTCAAGATGGATGCTTATTTTGATGAAACAACGATGAGCGTGCACTTGCGTGATAAAGTGCTGCCGATGGCAAAGAAGGGCGCTCCAGGCAACTGGCAGTTTGTTCCAATCAAAGACAAGCTGATGACTGCTGAAGAAATTAAAGAGATTTCAAAGGAAATGATTGAGGAAGCAGGCTGCAGGACTGATGGTTTTTTGGAGATTCAGCGTGAAGGTTCAACAATTGTGCAATTGGGCTTGTACAGGACTGTTATTCTTCGTCCTCCATTTAGTGACAATTGGGAAATCACCTGTGTTAGGCCAGTCAGAAAGCTTACACTTAAAGATTACGAGATGTCTGAGAAGTTGAGAGAGCGTATTTCAAAGCAGGCTGAGGGTATTCTTATTGCTGGTGCTCCTGGTATGGGCAAGTCTACTTTTGCGCAGGCGTTGGCCGAGCAGTATGCTGAGTCGGGTAAGATTGTTAAGACTGTTGAAGCTCCACGAGACCTTGTCTTGCCGGACACGATTACTCAGCTCTCCTACAGCAGGAGTTCTCCTGAGGAAGTGCATGACGTCCTGCTTCTCTCCAGACCTGATTACTCGTTATTCGATGAAATGCGTAACGTGCCTGACTTCTTGTTATTCACAGATATGCGTCTTTCCGGCGTTGGCATGGTTGGTGTTGTGCACGGCACTAACCCGTTGGATGCTATTCAGAGATTTATTGGAAAAATTGACCTTGGTGTCATCCCGCACGTTATTGATACTGTTGTTTTCATTAAGCATGGTAAGGTTGACAAGGTATTAGCAGTAAAAATGATTGTTAAAGTGCCTGCCGGTATGACTGAGGCGGATTTAGCCCGTCCCACTGTCGTCATTAGTGACTTTGAATCGAATAAGGCGGTTGCTGAAATCTATTCATACGGAGAGGAGACTGTAGTTGTGCCGGTTCAGGATGAGAAGCCGACTGGTGCTCACGCGCTTGCCGCGAAGCAATTGGAGCGTGTTTTCCAGCGTTATGGTGATGATGTGAAAGTTGAGGTAGTGAGTAATAACAAGGCTGTTGTGTATGTTCCTGAGAAGTTTATTCCTGCTATTATCGGTCAGGGTGGCAAGAACATTCAGGCATTGGAGGAGCAGTTGGGTATTGGTCTTGATATTCGTGAGCTGGGTGCTCAGGAGCAGAAGCCGCGTGGAAAGGAAATTCCGTATCGTGTCACGGGCAGTGGCAATCATGTTGAGTTCTTGCTTGGAGACCAGTATTCTGGGAAAGATGTTGACATTTATGTGAACGATGAATATCTCGCGACATTCGCCGTCAGTCAGAAAGGCGTAGTGAGGATTAAAAGATCTAACCAATTGGGCAAAGAAGTGATTAGTGCGCTTGATCATAACGGAAAAATCAGTTTTGTAGGTTAGTAAAATGCTGGACATTAATTATATCAGGCAGTATCCGGATGTTGTAAGATTGAATTTGCGCAAGCGTCAGGTTCCTGAATATCTTGTTTATCTTGATGCTGTTTTGAAGAATGACGAACTCTGGCGGGGTTTGAAGTCCAAGGTTGACCAGGCGCGTGCTCGTAGAAACAAAATCTCGATGGAGATTAATGCAGCAAAGAAAGCCGGCAAGGACGCTTCTAAATTAATAAAAGAGGCTGCAGAAATTCCGAAAATCATCGCGGAAGCGGAAAAGCAGCTGGCTGAACTGCAGGAGAAAATCAAGGTTTGCCTCTTTAAAGTTCCAAATTTAACTCACGAAAGCGTTCCATACGGCAAGGACGATACTGAAAACAAGGTTGTTAAGACTGTTGGCAAGAAGCCTGTTCAGAAATTCACTCCTTTGAGCCACGTTGACTTGATGCAGAAGCATGACTGGGCTGATTTGGAACGTGCAGCAAAGCTTTCTGGCGCTCGTTGGTATTTCTTGAAGGGTGATTTGGCTGTTCTCGAGCTTGCCTTGATTCAATATGCTATGGACTTTATGCGCAAGAAGGGGTTTACTCCTGTTATTCCTCCTTTCATGATGTCGCGTAAAGCATACGAGGGTGTTGTTAGTTTGGAAGATTTCGAGAATGTGATGTACAAAGTCGAAGGTGAAGATCTTTACTCCATCGCCACTTCAGAGCACCCATTGACTGCGATGTATATGGATGAAGTCCTTGATGAATCAGTGCTGCCGATTAAACTTGCCGGCTTTTCCACTAACTTCCGTAAAGAAGCCGGTGCTCATGGAAAAGATCAGAAAGGTATTTTCCGTGTTCACCAGTTTAACAAGGTTGAGCAGGTTGTCTTTTGTCGTCCTGAGGAATCGTGGCATTTCCATGAGGAATTATTGACGAACTCAGTTGAGTTTTTTGACAGTCTTGGCTTGCATTTCCGTGTTGTGAATGTCTGCACTGGTGATTTAGGAATTATTGCAGCAAAGAAGTATGATATTGAAGCATGGTATCCAGTTCAGCAAGCCTTCAGAGAAGTTGTTTCATGCTCTAACTGCACGGCTTATCAGTCTGTCCGCTCAAACATTCGTTTCCAGCATGACCAAGAGCGCCATTTCGTGCACACGTTAAACAGTACATGTGTTGCAACCACTCGCGCTTTAGTCGCTATTTTAGAAAACTTCCAGAATGCTGATGGGTCTGTTGATGTTCCTAAAGTCTTGCAGCCGTATACTGGCTTCAAGGTGATGGGCAAGAAGTAAGATGGCAGAACTCGCGTGGTGGGCTTGGCTTGGTGTCGGCTTGTTTGTCGCTATTACTTCTGCAGTCATGGGTGGCAAGGTTGCACTGTTCGCTTGGGTGGGATTGATTTTCATCGTCGTTGGCATCGCAAAAATCGTTTACTTGTTCGTTCTGAAGCCGAAGGAAACGAAAGCAGAACAGCATTCAATGCACATGCCTAATCCGCAGCTGCCTCCTCAGCAGCCGTCTGCTTTATACTGTCAAAGATGCAGGGTTACAGTTCAAATAACTGACCATTTCTGCCGGTATTGCGGCTGGAGATTAAGATAATTCTTTTATTTTCTGAGGTAATTCATGCAGAGAAGTAATTTCGTGTTTTCCTTCTCGTTTTCTTCCGCGCAATAAGTGGAATGCGTGCATGCCTATTTCTGTTGGTACTGCATAATCTAGTTCATGATCATCTCCTACATGCACTACTTCTTCCGGTTTTAATTTTAATTTCTTAAGAATTTCAAGATAGACTGCTTTGTTCTTTCGAGGGATTCCGAAGTGGCTTGGCGCTGAGAAGATGTGTTTGAAATACTCTTTGAGTTTTTGTGCGTCGAGCTTTACATGAAGAAATTTCTCGTTTGCATTTGAAACTATTATTAGCGGATATTTCTTGCTTAGCTCTTCTAATGTCTTGTATACATCATCGTACACGAATACTTTGTTTTTTAGTCTTTCAACAAGGGGTTTCCAGTCTCCAAGTTCAAGCTTGTTCATCCAGTATTCTATGTCAGTCCATTTCTTTTCTTTTTCAATGTCAAGTGCTATGTAGTAGATAGAATATACTTTTTCTTTGGCGCGTTCAATGCTGATTTTTTGTTTTTCCGCGTAAAGTCGTGGTATTTCTTCATGCCAGACTGCTCGATCGAATGCCTCATCAGAGAGTGTCCCGTCCAGATCAAATGAGATTGCTTTTATCATGGTGATATGAGTACAATGCCTCCGATTATTAAAAGCACTGCCAGCCATTGTTGTAGGCTGAGTTTCTCTTTATACACTATTCTTCCGTATAATGTGCTTATGAGTGGGTTGGTGAAAACGAGTGCTGCGATTATGCTTACTGGTCCGACGTTGATTCCGAGGTTGAAGAAGAGTGTGCCCATTGCTGCGAAAATGCCGATGATTATCATGTTCCACCAATATTTTCGTGGCAGGGCGAAGCGTTCTTTCATTATGTTGAGGTGTGCGCCGCTGTATATTATCATGGATGTTTCCTGTACGAGCGCTGAAAGGAATGGTCCAAGAAGTGTGACTGGTGTTTTCCAGACGAACCAGAAAACGCCCCAGAGAATGCATGTTATCAGCGCGTACGGCACTCCGCTGTGCGGGTTGAAGATGTGTGATTGTTTGAAGTCTTTGAAGTTGACTGAATTTAGTATTATTCCCAGCACGATAAGAGCTATAGCTGTTGTTTGGAACGTGTTCAGTCTCTCTTGAAGGAAAATTATTGAAAGCAGGACAGTGAAAATGACTGCGGAGTTTGCAATCGGAACGACTACACCGACTTTTCCCGTGCTGAGTCCTTTGAAGAAGGTTACAAATGGCACATATCCTAAGAATGCAATGAGAACTGACAGGCCTATGTATTTGAGAGTTATCTGTTCCGGTGCATTAAAAAATAGTACAGTGGCAAGAATGATGCTCACAATGATGTTGCGGTAGAATATTGTCTTGACGCTGCCGAGTGCCCGCACTGGCGTTTGTGAGATTGCACTGCTCAGGCCATACCCTATCATTGCGAGAATGCCAAAAAGAATTCCAGTGAGCATAATGTCTGGAGTCCCACAAATCTTAAAAATGCTTCTATAATCGTGAAGCGTATGGGGTTAAAAGATGTGCTGGGTTCAGGAGAAAGTCTGTTCAAGAATGAGGACTCTTTGGATCCTGAATGGCTGCCGAAAAACTTGCCTTTTAGGGAGGCGCAGCATCATGCGATTGCTAACTGCATTAAGCCTTTGTTGCAGGCAAGGACAGGAAGGAACTGCATTATTTCCGGCGCTCCGGGCATTGGCAAGACAGCAGCAGTAAAATTAGTCCTTAAAGACTTGGAGGAAAATCCTGATGTTAACGCTCCTGACATCTACATTCTTTACGTTAACTGTTGGCAGAAGAACACTACTCACAAGATTTTTGTTGAGTTGTGCGAGCAGTTGGGCTATAAGTTCACGCAGAACAAGAATACTGAGGACTTGTTCAAGATAATCCAGAACATTGTGAACAAGAAAGCTGCTGTTTTTGCTTTTGATGAAGTGGATAAGGTGGAGGATGTTGATTTTCTCTACAATATTTTCACAGACATCTTAAAGAAGACTCTTCTCATGATTACCAATCATCCTCAGTGGTATCATGATGTTGACGAGCGCATCCGTTCAAGATTGTTGCCGGAAAAGATCGATTTTCCTCAGTATTCTAATGATGAAATTAAGGGTATTCTCAAGCAGCGTGTTGATTATGCGTTTTCTCCTAATAAGTGGGATGATGCTGCGTTAAGCATGCTTTCAGAGAAGACTATTTTGGCGGGTGATGTTCGTGTCGGTCTTCACTTGTTGAGAGAGGCAGGTCTTTCAGCAGAAGACCAGTCTGCGAGAAGAGTCACGTTGGAGCATGCTGAGAAGGCGTTGGCTAAGATTACTGGTTTCACGATTAAGCCTGCTGAAGACTTGTCAGAGGACGCAAGAGTAATCCTTCAATTGGTTAAGGATCAGTCTGGCAAGATTGGTGATTTGTTCAAGACATATCAGGATCAGGGTGGCTTAGCTACTTACAAGACTTTCCAGAGAAGAATTGAAACTTTGGAGAAAGGCGGTTTTGTGGAGACAAAGAAGATTGTTGGTGGCAAGGAAGGCTCTACGACTTTTGTTTCGGGCAGGAATAAATCTTTGGATGAGTATTAAGTTCTGAACTTTTCAACTTCTACTAAATGGTAAACTTTTGTTCCAACGTGGTGTGTTACGGCGAGGCCTTCTATTTTTTTGTACACTTCTACTCTTCTTTTGAGGAATTCTTCTCGTGTTGGGAATCTTTTCTCAACAGCGTTTTTCCATTTGTCTCTGCCTTGTACTATCCATTCTCCTGGCTTTCCTGGAGTTGTCATTGATTCCAGGAATACTATGTATTCTACTCCGCTGTGTATTCTTGCTACCGAGCAGCCATTGAGTTGTTGTTTGTCTCGTTTTATGAAGGTTTCATCAAACTCTTCTCTGCTGGTATATGTGAGAAATACTGAAGCTCCTGCTGGGTTGTATCCTGATACGAGAATTGAGCCTTGTGGATAATAATACGATCGTCTTGTTGATTTTTTGCCGTTTTGAATAACGTCTGCGTCTTCTGCGCGTCCTTCTACTTTCTTTATTCTTTCTATGAGATCCAGTACTTTTTGGTTTTCTAATATTTCAAGCATCTTACCCACTGATATAGGATTTGTATGCAGGTGCGATATTTAAATCTTGCCCGAGATAACCTTTATATATCTACCAGATACTTTTTCAGGTATGCCAAAAAGGGTGAGTTTGGAAGAGGTCAACCGTAAGCTTAACCTTGTTCTTGCAAATCAGAAGAAGCTTCTAAGTCAGGAAGCCAAGGTTGAGAAGGAAGAGGAAATTGTGCATAAGGAGGAACTGGAAGAGCTTAAAAAATTAGAAGAGCTTGAGGCCGTCGAAAAAGAACTTATGCACGTTGTTGGCGAGCATCCTTTGAAAAAAATAACTTATAGGGACATCGCTAAGGGCAGCATTGGCGCTTTTATCGGTGTTGCCGCGCATTACACATTTGTATACGGTGTCAAGGTCGCTGCAGAGATTGACGTCATGCGCGCAACTCTGCTGTTTCCACTCTCATATGGTCTGGGTGCAGTCTTCATGTACATGACTGGCTTCAGGCGTATCAAGGATCCTAAGATTGTGTCGTTCTTGCCTGTTAGGCTGACGCTGCTATATGTTGTTGCAGTCATCACAGCAATGCTTGTATTATGGTTGTTCAACCCTGGGTTTTTCCAAGATTTTTGGACATCATACAAGCAGGTCGCAACAGTTACTTTAAGCGCTGTCATCGGTGCTTGTACTGCTGACTTGCTGGGGAAGGAATGAGCGCGTTTGAGGATTTGCAGAAGAGGAAAATCGAGCTTTCTGGAAAGTTGAAGGAAAAGTTGTTTACTGCTAGCGTGCGTCTTGACGCTGCTCAAGCTCTTGACCAGCCAGGAATTGTTCGGGACTGGCTTGCTGGCTTTGCGGGCATGTTGAAGCAATTGAGGGATTTGATCAAGGCACAACAAAAGCTCTGCCCAAGTGAAAACCAGTGTATTGGTTTGCTTCAGAATGAGGTTGATGATCTTGAGAAGGCTGTTCTTCATATTTTTAGCGTTATTGATAAAGAATCTGAACTTGATGAGCTCATGATTGCCAAGACGCTTATTCGTATTTTAAGTAGTGAGCATTCTCTGCCTAACTTGTTGAAAGCAGCTGCCTGAGCCACTGGACACACTGGACAACTGCCCTCGTGGCGTATTTAAAGGGTAAATGTCAGTCTGTTTCTAAAGAGGTGATGAACATGGAAAACATCCAGGAATTGTTTTTTGAGCAGATTAAGGCGTTGACGAGGGCTACTTGTCAGAGGAGGTTGAGATAATGGCTGACATCTACGATGACAATGCCATTGACTACTTCGAGGACGAAGACGACCTTGACAGCTCAGACGCTGCCTTCATGCATGGCTACCTGAAGGCATAAATTTTTATTTCCTTTCTTTTCCTCTTTCTTTATGAAGCTTTTATCCAAGAACGACGTTATAGTAAACAGGCCGAAAATCATTGCTGAAATCAAGAAAGGCGCAGTCTTCATCTATCCGACAGACACCATTTACGGCATCGGCTGTGATGCTACCAATGATGCTTCTGTCAGGAAAGTCCGCGAGCTGAAGAACAGGGATGCAAAGCCATTCTCAGTCATCGCTCCATCAATTGACTGGATCAAGGATAATTGTGAGCTCTCTGATAAAGCAAAAGGCTGGCTCGTGAAGTTGCCAGGTCCATACACGCTAATCCTTAGCCTGAAAAATCCAAGTGCCGTATGCGCGCAGGCCAATATGGGCATGAAAACCCTAGGCATCCGCATTCCTGATCATTGGATTTCTGAGATTGTTGCAGAGGTTGGCAGGCCGTTAATAACTACATCTGTTAATCAGGCCGGTCAGCCTCCTTGCGTCAAGCGGGAAGAGTTTGAGAAGTTTAATGTTGACTTTATTATCTATGAGGGCGACAAGCAGGGCAAGCCAAGCACTGTTGTAGACCTTATAAAAGATGGGAAGATAATTCGACCGTAAAGCTTTTAAAGCGCCTATTTTCCTTCTCGTCTTTATGAGTACTAAAGTAGTAGGTGCAGGAACGATTAAGGAAGGCAGTTACATAATCATAGATGGTGTTGCGTGCAAGGTTGCAAATGCAGAAACGTCCAAGTCTGGCAAGCACGGCCACGCTAAGGCAAGGATAGTCGCTATTGGCCTTTTGGACAACAAAAAGCGCGAGATTGTATTGCCTGCTCACGATAACGTTGAAGTTCCTCTCATAGAAAAGAAGTCTGCTCAAGTGCTGAGTGTTTCCGGTGACACTGCAAATGTCATGGATGATGTAACATATGAGACATTGGATCTCAAAATACCAGAAGAGCTTAAGGGTACTGTTGTTCCGGGTTGTAAGGTTCTTTTCTGGATTATCATGGGTGAGAAAGTTATGAAACAGTTGAAGAGCGGTGTTGAGTAATATGGTCAAATTTCCAGAAGCTGATGCTAGGATGTTCAGGAATAAGTTTGTTTGCAGGAGATGCAAGTCTGTTATTCGTTCTCCTTCCCGTAAGATTGCGGAAAAGAAAGTGAAGTGCCGCAATTGTGCTGGAAAGAAATTTAAACCAAAGCGTAAGAAGTAAGCAGTATGAGTATTGATGGCATTGCTGCATTGATTTTTGTTGTTCTTCTTGGCATTTTCCTGTGGCAGAAGCGTCACAAAGTAGAATTGCAGAAGGCTTTGTTCCCAATTCTGTACGTTGTCATGTATCGTTCTCAGTTTGGTCTGCATTCCATGGACCGGCTTGCAAAAAAGTTTCCCAGAACATTGCGTGTTCTTGGTGATATTTCCATAATTTTGGGCTTTATTGGCATGGTGTTTATTGTCAGCCAGCTTGTTTACACTACTGTTGATGTTTTTGTGAATGAGGGCGCGCCTGGTATTCAGCCAGTCCTGCCGGTGCAGGCAAAGGGTGTTTTTTTCGTTCCATTCTTGTATTGGATTTTGAGCATCTTCCTGTTGGCATTAGTTCACGAATTCGCGCACGGTGTTCTCGCTCGCGTGCATAATATTCAGGTGAAGAGCAGTGGTTTTGCTTTTCTCTGCCTCTTGCTGCCGATCATTCCAGCTGCATTCGTTGAGCCTGATGAAAAAGTGGTTCAAAAGCGTCCTTATAGGCAGCAGTTAAGCGTTTTTGCCGCTGGCCCAATTTCTAATATGCTGTTCGCGCTTGTTATGTTTGGCGTGTTCTCGATTGTGGCTCCTGTGATAGATAGCGCATTTGATGTGAAAGGTGTTGAGCTGGTCAGTGTTGAAGAGGGTCAGGCTGCATTTGCCGGCGGTTTGCGCAGTGGCGAAATTATTACCGCGTTGAACAATGTGGAAATAACTTCTGTGCAGAACATTTCTGTTTTGTTGAACGAATCCGCTCCAGGCACTGAATTGTTTGTGCAGACAACGAATCGTTCTTTATACGTTGCTGTTGGTGAGAACCCAAAGAATGCATCAAAGGCTTATCTTGGCATTAGGGCAGCGCCTTACGCAGTGCCGAATCCAGACTTTGTGGATAATTATGGCGCGTGGATTCCGCCTGCATTGAAATGGTTTTCAGGTTTGATTTTCTGGTTGTTCATGCTGAACATTGGAATTGGTCTGTTCAACCTGCTTCCCATCGGTCCATTGGACGGCGGCAGGATGTTCCAGCTTGTCTGCTTTAAAGTTTTCAAGAACAAATCGACAGCGCTGAAAGTGTGGACGTACGTGAGCGTATTCCTTGGAGTGATTATTTTGGCTAACTTGCTTTCTGGATTTATCCGCTGATCAGCCTTTCACATTCCCAAGAGGGATGAATTTTACCAGCTTCTTGCTTATGCCTGCTGTGTCCATCGTGTCTACGACTTCAGAAATTGATTTGTATGCGAATCCTGCTTCTTCTGCAAGGCCGGAATATGATACTGTTCTTACGTAGATTCCTTTTTTCTCCATTTCTTTCTGCAGGACGTCTCCTCTGATTTCTTTGCGTGCTCTTGTTCTGCTCATTGTCCTGCCTGAGCCGTGGGCAGTGCTTCCAAATGTTTCTTCAAGAGCTTTATCCGTTCCTAAGAGAAGATAACTTCCAGTCTCCATGCTTCCGCCGACTATTACTGGTTGTCCGATCTTTCTGAACATGGGTGCTAACTCGCTTCTGCTTGGTCCGAAGCATCTGGTTGCTCCTTTTCTGTGCACGACCAGTTTTTTCATTTTTCCATTGAGCATATGCTCTTCTACTTTTGCTATGTTGTGCGCAACGTCGTAAACTAGATGCATTTCCATTTCTTCCGGAGTTTTTTGGAAAATGTTCTTGAAGCACTCGCGTATTCTGTGCAGAATTACCTGTCTGTTTACAAAAGCGGCATTTGCGGCGCATGCCATGGCGTGATAGTAGTCTTGTCCTTCTTTTGATTGGAATGGCGCGCACGCTAGTTCTCTGTCTGGCACGGTGATATCGTACTTAGGCATTGCTTCTGTGAATATTTTGAGGTAGTCTGTTGCTATTTGGTGTCCGAATCCTCTGCTTCCGCAGTGTACCATGACGCAGATTTGGTCTTCGCTGAAGATTCCTAATTTTTCTGCTGTTTTTTTGTCGAATATTTGTGCTGCTTGTTGGACTTCGAGGTAATGGTTGCCTGAGCCGAGTGTTCCTAGTTGGCCGATTCCTCTGCTGATGGCTTTCTCGCTTACTTTGCCTGGCTCGGCGTGTTCTATGCATCCGTAATCTTCTATTCTCTCAAGGTCTTCATCCCATCCGTATCCATTCTCGATGCACCATTTTGCTCCATCTTGCATTATTTTTTTGAATTCTTGTGGAGTTAGTTTCACGAATCCTTTGCAGCCTACTCCTGCTGGTACTTGTTGGAATAGCATGTCTACCAGCATTCGTAGTTTTGGCTGTAATTCTTTGACTGTTAGATTGGTCGTCAAAAGCCTCATTCCGCAGTTGATGTCAAATCCTATTCCGCCTGGAGAAATCACTCCGGTATTCGGGTCAAATGCTGCCACTCCTCCGATAGGGAATCCATATCCTGAGTGCGCGTCCGGCATGCATAATGCGTGATTCTGTATTCCTGGAAGGCAGGCAACGTTTGTCAGCTGGTCGAAAACTGCTAAGTCCATTTCTTTGAGCAGTTTTTCTGTGGCGTATAGTCTTGCTGGCACTCTCATGCCTTTCTTGTAAGTCATCGGTATGTCCCAGATGACTTCGCTTTTTTGCTCGAATTTTGGCATTGGTACGTCTCTGTTTATCATATGTCTAACACCACATTGGCTTTCCATTTATCGTCTTTCTTCTGAACTAAGTAATAGTGCATAGTTACGGCCTTTACATCCTGGTGTAATTCCTGTTTCTCTGGCTGTATGTTATCCCCGTGCAACGTTGCTTTTACTTCCATTTTTTTCTCGTCTACTGTGACGTCAACATCGTGAAAAACAATGGAGTCTTTGTCTTTTAAATAGATAATCTCTTCTAAAAGCTCAAACAATAACTTTTCTACATCTTTCGCTTTCTTCTTGATCTCTTTTTTGATAACAGGCTTCACGGTTTTCGGGTTTGCCATGCTTTCTATGACTGCCAGTGCCGCGCTTTTGAACAGTTCGTTCAAATCTTTTCCAGTTGCCTCAAAAGCGATGTCTGCAATTGAGATATCTTCTATGAATTTGAATGGCATGTAGAATTTGCTCTGTGTCGTGTATTTAAACCTTGCTTTGAAGCAGATGCTTGACGAGCTTTAATGCTTCTGCCGATACTGTTTCTCTATCTTTCGTTCCGTCTATGTAATTGATATTTTCGTTGAGCAGTTCTTTCAGTTTCATGTAATTCTCTCGTACTTTTGTCAAGAATTCTTCTTTGTGGAATGCGTGGTTGTCTTTGCCTGTTTGTCCTAATCGTTTTACTGCTTCTGATGCTGGAATATCAACTACTATTGTAAGGTCCGGCACTAGCAACGGCTTGTGTAACTCATGAATCTTCTCAAATGGTATGCCTTGCGCCATCTGGTATGCGTATGTTGAATGTTTGTATCTGTCAGTCAGCACAATTATGCCTTTTTTCATGCATGCTTCTATCATTTTACAGTGGTTTGCTCGGTCTTCGACAAATAGTTTGAGTGCTTGTTCTCCTTGTGCTACAGGATCAAGCTGTGAAAGGAATTTGGTGAGCCAGTCTCGTTTGTATGGTTCTCTGGTGAGAAGTACGTGGGCGTTTTTGTTTGTGTCGAACAGTTGCTGAGCGATGTTTTTGAGCACTGTTCCTTTTCCGCACCCGTCTATGCCTTCTATCGCTATGAAAACTCCTTTCATAGTGTGTGCGAGAAGCTAAGTCCTATTAATATTTTCCTAAGAGGTCTGATACTGCTGCGCCTATGGCTGCCGGGAAGCTGACTGCAATTACTAATTTCAGCACTAAGTATGGTTCTGGCACTATTGCTGTGATTCCATAGACGAAAAGTAGGAGAAATGCGACAAAGAGTGAGATTAGGTAGTATGCGGCAATTCTTTTTGCCCAGAACTGTCCGAATAGTCTTCGGTCTTTGTCTGGCACGCGCAAATAGCCGACAAAGTAGATTTCTGCGCTGAGTATTGCCCATGTGGTAATGGTGATCATGGCTAGGTGGAAGTTGCTTAGCGCTAGTCCGATATCCAGTAGCAGTCCTTTCAGCACAAATGTAAAGCCGAATAAGAGTGCTCCGAAGAATGCTGCAACGACGTGTCTTATGTCAAAGTGTCCTGGCACTTTTTCCACTAGTCTTTCTCTGAGGACTTGTGTGTCGCGGGCTATTTGGTCGATTTTTGACATATCTTTGAAAGCCTCTTTTTTGTTATAATTTTTGGATTTCAAAGGTATTCAAGAACTACCACTATTTAAATTGTTTTTTTGGTGGTTCTTGACATTAGTAGAACTCTACTTGTGGTTCGTCTTCCTTTTTCTCTTGCGGAGAACTTTCTGGTGTGCTTGGCGCGCTGTCGAACATGCTCATCAAATTTGGCACTGCTGCTCCAGGAGCATCGAATATGTTTGTCTGCGCTGCCGGCTTTTCCGTTGCCGGTTCATTAGTATAAACATCATGCCCGCCCACTAGCCCCATCAATAGTTTTATCGCTTTGCGTATTTCATCTCGAGAATCCGTCTTGGTATCAATTGTTATTCTCATCTCTTTTTATAAAAGAGATCAGCTGAACTTTGTTCAGAGCATCCTCTTTTCATTATTATCATCGCCAATTAGCTTTATATACTTTTCGTGGTGACGCTTTGTCTGCGGGGCTGTAGTCTAGTGGTAGGATACAAGGTTCGGGACCTTGTGGCCCGTGTTCGAATCACGGCAGTCCCATAATGAACCCGCCCAGATTCGAACTGGGGCAGTCTCCCTGTGAAGGAGAAATCCTAACCGCTAGATCACGGGTTCCTGAATTTGTTCTCAATAGAAGACTTTAAAAGGTTTTTTGTACAAAACGCAGGTATGACCTGGATTAATCCTACTTATTTGAAAAGCATTGCTGGCTTGAAGAAACAATTCTCTTCCAACGTGCCATTTCATCATCTCGTGCTGGGCAGTTTTTTTACAAGTAAAATTAATTCTGTTGCAAAGCAGTTATTGAAAGAGAAATTCTACGAGCATAATTCTGACCTGTATCAGTTCCAGCAGACTGATGATTGCAAGAACGCTAAGCAGTCTGCGGTCAAGGAATTCCATAAATTCTTCAGCTCTGAAGAATTCATTCGGTTCATTTCTCAAATTACAAATACCAAACTCAAATCCATCGACATGTCTGGCTTCATTTATGATGATACAGACTATCTTTTGCCTCATGATGACCGTTTGTCTGGGAGAAAGATAGCGTACATCCTGAATCTTACTGAGAACTTCACTGCAAAGGACGGCGGCGCATTGCAATTCTTCAAGGGAAAGCAGATTGTGAAATCAATTCCGCCTACATTCAACGCTCTGACGCTCTTCCAGGTTTCTCCAAAATCGTTGCACCAGGTTCAGGAAGTAATGTCAAACAAGAAGCGGTTGTCTTTTGGAGGCTGGTTCCATGGTTGACTGGCTGAATCCGGCATATTCTGCTGAAACGTTGCACGAGGCCGCGAAGCAGTTTGCGCGTTCAGGCAATGTCCAGCTTGTGCAGTTTCTTTCACATAAAGGATTAAACGAATTCAAATTGAACTTTAAAAAGGTCTACGACCCGTTGAAGTGCTCATACGGCATCAGCAAAGCGCCTTTTTTTGTAAAATCCCGAGAGTTTTGTGCTGTTTTGTCAGCAGTCATAGGCCGTGAACTTCATGCAGAGCAAATTGCGTGTTATTTTTTTGACAAAGGCGATTATACCGTCCTGTATGACGCGCTTAAGCCTGGCAAAGGCATTGCATTCATTCTCGACCTCATAGACGGTGACGAATCGTGGGGCGGTTACACGTCTTTCATGAAAAAGGGCAAAGAAATTGTGCGCGTGATTCCCAAAGACAATGCTCTGTCGTTGGTTGACCAGTCTGGTCTGAGAAGTTTTGTGAAATACATTAACCATCACGCTGAAAGTCCTCGTGTTTTCTTATATGGTGTGCTACAGAAATAATTAAATAAGCTCTGCTGAGGCAAAAATGCATGCATTTGAGCAGGGATGTTGTGAAAAAGCTGATTGTCGAGCAGAATTTGATCTCTAATTATTCTGATCTTGACGGCCAATTGACAGCAAACGGCATTGATGCTCGTCTTGCTGCTATTGTTGAGATTGTTGATGGCGGCAGGCTTGCGGTCTCAAAGTCCGATCATGTCGCTCCTAAACTCGGCAGTGCTGTTGTTTTGAAGGGTTTTGAGGACCGTTTGTCAGGCTATGACCTTAAGGAAGTGCAGGTTATTGATGGCGGTGTTGTTAAGCTGGAACGCCTCAAGCCTTATTTTGTCATAACATGCGAAAAAGTTAACACGCCGAGTAATTTGATGCTGCAGATTGCTCCGAGAACTTCTTTGTTCAGGATGACGCAATCCTTGCTTGGCTGCGGAATGTCAGAGGCAGGCTATCAGGGTTTTCTTACTTTCATGCTCGTGCCTTTGTTAGACAGCCAGATTGAGCTTGGCGCTCGTTTTGCCCAGTTGTCTTTTATTAGATTGGATGGAGAGGCTCATTACGAGCAGCAGAAAGAGTCTAGCTATCAGGGCGGAAAGCTTTTCTAGCCGTAAATTCTCTGGAAGTTCAGCCAGACGTTGTTCGCTACTTCTTCTGCTTCAAACTTTTTTATTTGCGCGATCTTTTCAATTACGAATTTGACATTTGCCGGCTCGTTTGGAAAGCTTCCATCTGGTGAAAGGTATGGCCCGTCTGTTTCTGTTGTTATCTGGTTTATTGGCGCTATTTCAGCTAATACTTGGAAGTGCTGGCTTTTCACGATATTTGTAGGTATTGAGAATATGTATCCTGCATCTGCCGCTCTCTTAATCAAACTCTTCTTGCCTTCAAAGCAGTGCAGGACAACATTTTTGATTTTGCTGCTTGTCAGCATGTCTATGCAGTCTTGTTCGGCTTTGCGTGTATGTACGATTATTGGTTTTCCTAACTTCTCAACAAACTCGATTATCCGCGCAAAGTTTTCTCTTTCTTTTTTCTGTAATTCCTTATCGAGAACCCAATGGTAGTCCAGACCTACTTCGCCCACAGCAGCAAGCTTGTCTTTGTGTTTCTTGATGAACTCGAATTCTTCATCGAGATCTATTGGTCCTTTGTGCGCGCTGAGTCCTGCTTCAACGTCTTGCTCAACTCCGAGTGCATCTACTGGATAGATGCCGAGGCTTGCGCGTATGAAAGGATATTTTTTTGCAATCTCTAGTGCTTCTCTGTTTGTTGGTGGATTGACTCCAGAGCATATTATCGCTTTCACTCCTGCCTTCTTAGCGTTCTCAATGACTTTGTCTAAGTCAGTGTATGCTTTGTGCATTAAGTGGCAATGGTCGTCAACTAGTATCATACGTGCTTCGCAAAGAACTCTTTTACTCGTGTTTTATATTCTTTCGGATTTACAGCGTAGCTTTGTCCATGGTCTGCGCCTTCTATTATCCATAATTCTGCGAGGTCTTTGTTTGTTTCATATATTTTCTTTGAATTCTCGACAGGTATCTGTGAGTCCGCGCTTCCGTGTATTAATAATGTCGGCACAGTCACTCGTGCAACATATTTCTCTGAATCAATTCCATAAAATACTCGTCCATAAAACTCGGTCGTCCATACAAATGGGAACTTTAAAGGCCCGAAGTACCAGTAGAGTGCATTAATTATATCGTGTATGCTTGCGTATGCGCTATCCGCTACGATTGCCTTGATTTCAGGGTGTTTTGACATCAAAAATGTTGCCGCGCTTAGTGAAAATCCGTACGCGCCGAATGTATGGTTTACATCTTTTCTTGTTTTCAAATATTTAATTGCGGCTGAAAAGTCGTCTTTTTCTTTTATTCCTGCTGTTGTTGTGCTTCCCTGGCTTTCTCCGAAGCTTCTGAAGTCGTATAAGAATAGCGTGTAATCTGGATGTAAGAACGTCACTACATGCAGTATGTTTCCTTTGTCAAATGGATAGCCATGGCCAACAAGTACAGTTGGAGCTCCTTTTTTGCCTTTTATCAGCCAGCCCGCCAGCATTAAGCCATCTTGTGTTTTGAACTTGATAGCCTCATAGTCCAGTCCGTAATTCTCAGGCGTTTCTTTGCTTCTGAATTTTGGCGGGTGTGTGTTGAGCCAGAAGTTGAGCAGTGAGAATAATGCGATGAAGACAACGATGTAAAGTGTGTACTTAATCCATGGCATCATAATATTTTGTATATCTCGATTGCGAGGAATAGTGCGTAGCATCCGAGGAAGAATATTCCGTGTTTCCACGTGAGTTCTTTGCGGTTCATTAGGAACATGATTATGGTGATTAGTCCAACCAGGAATATCAGCGCGTTTAATACTTGCATGACGTTTACGGTGATTGGTTTGAAGAGTGCGACTATTCCGAAGAACAATAGGAGTTCAATCATCAGTGAACCGAGTAAATCTCCAAGTCCTATTCCTGGGTGCGCTTTGAACAATGACTTAATCTCAACTGCGAAGTCTGGAATGGTTGTTCCGATTCCAATCACGGTGAGCGCTATGAAGTATGTCGGGATGTGGTAGTACGCTGCTATTTGTACTGAGCTGAACACCAGCCATCTTCCTGCCAGTAAAAGTGCTGTAAGCGCTAATAAGAATATTGTTGCGTCTCTCCAGATGTTTTTTAGTTCTACTTTTTTCTTCAGCTTTCCCATAGTTCCTTCTATTTTCCACAAGAGTCCTAGGTAGAAGCAGAAGCCAATAATCAGCAATGCTCCGTCTGACCTGCTTAATTGTCCATCTAGTGCTAATAAGAACGGCAGCATCAATAATACCCACATGACAAGTCTTTTTTTTGTGAATATGTTTGGCTCGAGTTTTATTTTTTTTCCCAATAAGCAGAGCAAGCCTAGCGCGAATCCTACGTGTACCATGTTGCTTCCTAAAATCGCGCCAAATCCTACGCTTTCTTGTCCTGTCATGAATCCTGTGACTGAGCTGATGATTTCTGGCGCAGAAGCAGCCATTGCGACAACAACCAATCCGATGATCGCATCGCTAAGGCCCAATCTTTTTGCATAATCAGAAATTCCGTAAACAATCAGGTCTGCGCTTTTGAACAATATGTAGAAGCTGGCAGCCACGACTATGGCATTGAATATTACTGGGTGCGCTAGCTCTGCTGGTATGAATGCCATGTTCCTCTTTTTCAAATACCTAAAATAGCAAACTATTTAAAAGGCTTGTTGCTCCCAGCCGGATATGCCAGTTGTTGGTTTAGCGTTCAGCAAGATCGTGATTGAGAAATTCGGTCCGGTCAAGGGTAAGGTTCAAGTAAACAATAATGTCGCTCTCAAGGATATTGAGAGGACAGACTTGACGATTGGTCCTACTAAGCAGGGTGCTGTGAAGTTTCATTTCGAGTTTACTGCGAATTA
This sequence comes from uncultured Methanosarcinales archaeon, assembly GCA_964497645.1. Classification (GTDB taxonomy): domain Archaea; phylum Nanobdellota; class Nanobdellia; order Woesearchaeales; family ARS49; genus CABMGU01. Next base: position 1,328 of record CAZCCU010000016.1, on the reverse strand, counting down.
CGAGCCGAAGCTTGGCGTTATGGCTATGACTGGCTTTTTGACGTTCTTTGATAAGCCTGAAAAGGTTAAGGAGATCGTTGATGGCTGGAAGAAGGAAAAGAAGGTTCCAAAAGATATCATGGCGAGTGTTTTGAACACAGTTCTTTCAAGATGCAACGTGGAGGCTTTGATTTTCGCAAGGGAAGTCAACCTTCCTCCACCGATACCATTGCCTAAAGTGGCTGTTAAATAAATTTCTTCACTCTTTAGGGGAAAACCTTTTATAGACCAGTGATTATAATATTTCAAGGTTTTAGGGAACATGCCAACGGATATAAAACTGAAAGTTGCTGAAGCCATACAGGATGATGTCAACAAGGGCATCGTCAGGGTAGATAGCAGTTTCATGCGTGAGATTGATGTCAGGCCTGGAGATATAGTGGAGATAGAAGGCACAAGGAAAACTGTTGCGATTGTTGACCGTGCTTATCCGGGTGACATTGGTCTAAATATAATACGCATGGATGGTCTTGCTAGAAAGAACGCGAGGACTTCTATTGGCGAGCTTATTGCTGTGAGAAAGGCCAAAGTTGAGGCCGCGAAAAAAGTTATTATTGCTCCTGCCAGAGAGGGTATTGTTGTCAGAGCTTCTGCTAATATTTTCAAGCAGGGTCTTTTAGGCCGTGCGATGACTAAGGGCGATGTTATTTCGCTTGGCGGCACTCGACGCAGACGCACCGCTATGTCTCAAAGTCCTTTTTTTGATGAAGTGTTTAACATGATGGAAGAGAGTATGATGGCGTACGGTTTTGGTGACCTGAAGTTTGTTGTTGCCGAGACAAATCCTAAGCTTCCAGTTATAATTACTGAGCAGACTGAAGTTGTCCTGAATCCAGAAGCAATAGAGATTAAGGAAGAGGCTATTCCTGAAGTCGCGTATGAGGACATTGGCGGTCTTGAAGAGGAAATAAAGAAAGTCAGGGAGATGATTGAGCTTCCTTTGAAGCATCCTGAAATTTTTGAGCGTTTGGGCGTTGAGCCTCCAAAGGGAGTCTTGCTGCATGGTCCTCCAGGTACTGGTAAGACTTTGTTGGCAAAGGCAGTTGCAAACGAGACAAATGCGCATTTCATCTTGATCAATGGTCCTGAAATAATGAGTAAATATTATGGTCAGTCTGAAGAAAATTTGAGAAAGAAGTTCGAGGACGCGGAAAAAAATGCTCCGTCCATTATCTTTATCGACGAGATTGATGCTATCGCTACCAAGCGTGAGGAAACTAAGGGTGAGGTCGAAAGGCGTGTTGTTGCGCAATTGCTTGCTTTGATGGATGGTTTGAAGTCTCGTGGCA